>DATNMW010000276.1:0-4180 GCA_035602155.1 Bryobacteraceae bacterium
TTCGGGGAGGTGGTCTCAACATGACTCAGGAGCCGTACATACTTATCACCGCCGATACCCACGGGGGCGGCAGCCATGGAAACGGGGCGGAGGCAAATCCTGCGTGACTCGACGATCAAACACGGTGCCGACGAACAGGTAGTTTGGGCAATCACAACCATCGAGGAGTACTAATCATGATCCCGTTCAAGTTCACAACGGCACGCGCAGCTGCTACAGCGACAACTCTTCTCGCTGCGCTCCTTCTCGTTAGCTCATCGTTTGCGGCCCCTCGAGACCTCTCGGCGGGCGCGGCGACCGAGGCGCCCGCGGGTGGTGAGCAAGTTGCGCAGGCCGCTTCGCCCGCAGCGATGCCGGCGCCAGCATCGGAAACTGCCGAAAACGGCCCGGTCGAGGCGCGTATCAAGGAGCTGCACAAGAGACTCAAGATCACAGACGCCCAGAAGGACCAATGGGACGCGCTGGCCCAGGTGATGCGGGAGAACGCGCAGGCGATGGCGGACCTGCAAAAACAACGGGTCGCTGACGTCCAGTCGATGAGCGCAGTTGACGTCGTGAAATCCTACGCGGAAGTGATCCAGGCCCATGCAGATGGAATGAAGAAATTCATCCCGGCCTTCGAGGCGCTCTACAACAGCCTGTCGGATGCGCAGAAGAAGATCGCCGACGCTATGTTCCGCGGCCGTGCCCGGACGTCCGCAGCAAAAGCGGAAAAAAAGGATTAGTGAATCGGGAGTTACTCCGGCGATGGAGGGTCACATGGAAATATTGTCAAAGCGGAGAATGGCATTGCACTCCAAGATAGGCAGGATCGCGGCGGCGGTCGCGTTTGCTTTCCTGATCGGTACTGTCTCGGCTGGTTTGGCTCGCGCCGCGGGTCATGGCGGAGGCGGCCATGGCGGCGGTGGCCATGGAGGCGGTGGTTACCATGGAGGAGGCGGCTACCACGGAGGAGGAGGCAATTGGGGCGGCGGCTATTATATACCCGGACCCGACTACTACGTGGCGCCGGAACCCTACGTCTACACGCCGGTTCCCGCGCCGTGCTACGGGCCGGGTTACGACGGGCCGGACTACGACTACGCTTGCGCTCCCCCTCCGGCGCCAGGCGTCAACCTCTTCTTCGGGCTCTAAGCGCGCGACCGGCTCGACCGCGAACCGCTGTCGCAGCGCACGGCAAGGAAGGGCAGCCCTTTGCTGGCTAGCGCGAAGCGGCGATTCCCGTCAGCCGCTTGCCGACGACCGTATGAGTGTTGGCCGGTTGACAGGTTGACAGAGACAGCAGTACGCATCGGACTGCGACATCCGCCGCCCGCTTCCAGTCAAGCATTTGTGGAGGTCTCGAGATGACTCAAGAGCCGTACATACTTATCACCGCCGACACCCACGGGGGCGGCAGCCATGCGCAGTACCGCGAGTATCTCGATCCCCAGTGGCGCGAGGCGTTCGACGAATGGCGTGGCGGATACAAGAACCCGTCCCAGGAGCACTATGGCTCCAAGAAGATGCGCAACTGGGATTACGGCATCCGCAACAAGGATCAGGACAGCCAGGGAGTCGTCGGCGAAGTGGTGTTCCCCAACACCGTCCCGCCGTTCTATCGCAAGAGCATCGTCACGGCCCATCCGCCAAAACCTGAAAACTACCAGCAATGCCTGGCCGGTATCCGTGCGCACAATCGCTGGCTGAAGGATTTCTGCGCCGAGGATCCAGTGCGCCGAGCCGGGATTGGACTGATCCTGCCGAACGACTTCGATGAGGCGATCAAGGATATCGAGTTCATCGCCAAGTCGGGACTGCGCGGCGGCGTCCTCCTGCCGCTCATCCCGCCGGACGCGTACTGGCTGAAGCCGCTCTATCACCCGGCGTGGGACCGGGTGTTTGCCGCCATCCAGGACCATGACCTCGTCATCAATCAGCATACGGGCCAAGGCCTGCCGGACTACGGCGACGACGTAGTGGCGCAATCGATTTGGATCCAGGACGTGACCTTCTACGGTCAAGCCGGCTACCGCCACCTTCTGATGGCCGGCGTGTACGAGAAGTTCCCGAAGCTCAAGCACATCCTAACCGAGTCCGGCTGCTACTGGGTTCCGGCAATACTCCAGCAGCTCGATCGCGCTTACTACGCGATCAAGGCGGGCGCGCTGGGCGAGATGAATTACGCGGGAATGGAAATGCCGCTGAAGGAACCGCCCAGTGCTTATGCGAAGCGTCACTGCTACTACGGCGCGAGTTTCCCGAGCAAAGCCGATCTCGCCGGCATCGACGAGATTGGTGAGGATCACGTGCTGTGGGGCAACGATTATCCTCACTATGAGGGCACCTTCCCCTACAACCTCCAATCATTGCGCCTGACGTTCGGCGAGATGCCGGACTCGCGCCGGCGAAAGGTGCTGGGGTTGAACGCCGCGGCGCTCTACAACTTCGACCTGGAGAAGTTGAAGCCACTGGCGGCAAAATTCGGCCCGACCCCGGCGCAAGTGGAAACACCTCTGCCGCACGAAGAAATACCTCGTGACAGCGCCTGCTATCTCTTCCGCGACGCGCTTGCGCAGGCGTCCTGAGCCATGGCGATGCCCACCGACATCGGCATCGTCGATACGATGATCGGCTTCCCGGCCGATGATTTCAAAATGTACGACTTCATCCGCGCGCAACTCAAAGACCCTTCTGCGAAATTCGATTTCCCGGTCGAGTACATGTTCAAGAATGTGCCCAAGGAGTTGTACGGATCGAAAGATCCGATCGCGCTCACGCTGCACGAGATGGATCGATTTGGCATCGAGATTGGTGTGATCGGAGCCGGCGGGGAAGTCGGAACGAAGGCGTTGAAGGACCATCCCGATCGGTTCGTCGCGATGGGCAACGTCGACCCGAATCGCGGCATGGACGGCATCCGCGACATGGTGCGACAGCACGAAACATATGGCGTGCGCGCGTTCGGCGCGTTCAACGCGGGCTACAATCCGCAGGTCGGCATCTCCGATCCGTTGATGTACCCAATCTACGCCAAGTGTATTGAGCTGGGCGTCCCGATCTTCGCCTGCGCCGGCGTGCCGGGGCCAAGGTTCCCGATGTGGCCACAGGAAGTACGCCTGATCGATCAGGTTATGTACGACTTCCCCGAACTGGTCTTTGTGACCCGCCACGGCTGTGAGCCTTGGGAAGACCTGGCCATCAAGCTGATGCTGAAATGGCCCAATCTCTACTATTCGACTTCCGCCTTCGCGCCCAAGCACTATCCGGACGCCATCATTCGTTATGCCAATACTCGCGGCGTGGACCGGATCATCTACGGCGGCTACTTCCCGATGGGCCTCTCGCTCGAGCGGATAATGACGGACATGAAGTCGGTGCCCTTCAACGAAAACGTCTGGCCGAAGTTCCTGCGCGACAACGCCCGCAAGGTCCTGAAGCTGAACGCCTGAACAAGCCCGCTACTGCTGCGCTGGCTTGATCTTGTAACGGATCGGCATGTGTTTGATGCCGCCGACGAAGCTTGAGCGCAGGCGCTCGGCCGGTCCGGTCAATTCCGCGTGATCGAGGCGCTGCGCCAGTTGGCTGAAGATCACTGACAGTTCCAGGCGCGCCAGGTTGGCCCCGAGACAAAAATGCTCTCCAATTCCGAAAGACAGGTGAGGATTCGGATTGCGGCCGACGTCGAACTTGAACGGTTGGTCGAAAACGTCCTCGTCGCGGCTGGCTGACGGGTAGAACAGACAGACCGACTCGCCGGCGCGAATTTTCTGTCCGCGCACACTGGTATCGCTCGCGGCGGTGCGCGTGAACTGGATGACCGGCGAGGTCCAGCGCACAATTTCCTCGACCGCGGTTTTGATCAGCGAGGGATCGGACTTGAGTCGGCGGAACTCCGCCGGATTTTCGATGAGCGCCAGCAGACCGCCGCTGGTCGCATTGCGTGTGGTCTCGTTGCCTGCCACCACCAGCAGCAGCAAGTACGACAGAAGCTCCAGCGCGGCCACCGGCGCGCCATCAATTTTCGCGTTGGCGATGATGCTGGTGACGTCGTTGGTCGGATGCTTGCGGCGCTCGTCGACCAGGTCGGTGAAGTACTGGAACACTTCCATTCGCGCCTGGTCGAAGGTTTCGGTCGCGTCTTTGCCGGACTGAAATTCAGGATCGCCGCCGCCGATGATTTCATTGGTCCATCGGAACA
>DATNMW010000277.1:0-7971 GCA_035602155.1 Bryobacteraceae bacterium
CGAGCGCCAGGATCAGCCCGTCCATCACGCCGGGCACCGGCGAGGCCAGAATGCCTTCCGCGGGCATGGGGGGCATGTGTCCCGGCTCTTCCCAAAGCTCGCGTGGGCGCGATTCATAGAACGCCACAGTGGCGCGTCTCGGCGCTGTGCCGATGCCGCTGATGACGACGACCGGCTTGCCGGCCAGCTTGATGACGATCGGAATTTCGCCGCCCAAGCCGAAGTGATCGAGCTCCGTGACGCCGGCCGCCAGCGTAGTGGCCACGCCGGCATCCACCGCGTTGCCGCCTTCGGCCAGGATGCGCATGCCCGCATCCACTTCGAAGTTATTGCACGATCCAACCATCTCGTGCAGGCCGCGCACGGGCGGAAACATGGTCAAGCGGGATTGTCCGGGGAGCGCGACGGCAACGGCGGCCAAGAGTGCAAGCGAGCGGGCGAGGGCGCGAGCGGGCGAGGGCGCGAGCCTAGCTTTCATAGCGGAACATCGCCCCCGCAATCGGCACGCCGCGTACATCGATTTTGCGGAGGTCCGCCGAGCCCACACCATGCCGCTCGGCGAGGAGCAGCGTATTTTCACAGGTCCGGAACGGCGCAGTGCCGCGCGCAGCCCGCGGATCGTAACCCATCACGGCCGCCGCCACCGCGTCAGTCGAAACCGGATTCAGCCCAGCCAGCAACACTCCGGGCTGCACCCGGCGAATGCCCTTGATCCAAGGCCCTTCGCCGCCCGCGATGGACTCAATGCCATCGATAATCTGCAGATCGATCGGCCGCGACTTCACCAGGTCCGCGACAATATGCGGCACGCGATATTCCGGCTCCCGGCTGGACGACGGGTCTAACTCCGCGGGTGCCGATTTGGAAGGCTGGCGGCGTCCTTCGTGCATAGTCGCCAAGCGGCCGGATGTGGGGTTTTCGTTGGGCGCGTCCACGCCCGCGTCGTCTCCATATATGGACGCGGGCAGCATACCGAAGCAGTTCTTCATGGAGAGCGTCACGCCGCAAGTGGCGTGATTCTTCAGCTTGGCCATGCTGACGAAAACGTCCGTATCCTCGTATGAGTGGTTCAGATCGTAAGCCGGGAAGAGGTATCCGCCGCCCGGCACCTTGAATCGCGCGTATTGCTTGCCCTTGCCCAGCGCGTTGGTGTTTTCGAATTCCACACCCGGCGCGGCGGCCAGCAACTGGCGCACGTTCCAGCCGGAATCGAGCAGATATTCCTCAAGCGGACCGCTGGTTGCCCAAGCGCTCTCCACGAAGCGGATGCGGCGCGCGCCGGCCTGTCCCATCAAGTGCGCCGTCGCGCCCACCAGCTTCGGATGCACGTAGTGCGTGACTCCGGGCGGGCGGCCGTCCACGCGCAGGCCGGGGCTGCCGGTCATGTTCAATTTGATGGTTACGGTCTTGCCGCGCACGATACGATCCAGTCCGCCGAGCTGGCCGAACATGGCGGCCAGGCGCGCGGTCACGTCTTCGTCATACGAAGTACACTTAGCGAGGGCCACGGGCGCGGCGGCGGGGGTGCCCTCTGGGCCCGGCGCAGCCTTGATCATTGGCGCCGCGGTGATAAGCGCAATCCATTCTCTGCGAGTCATACTCTTAGTCTAAACGCACGGTGGCGCACGCGGAAACGCGGTCGATATCCACGCCGGTGCCGCCTTCGTCGGTGACGTAAACCTCCAGATCTTTTTGGACGCCTTCGGGCGTAATCAGTTGCGCGTGTTTGAACGTGCCCAACACCTGCACGGAAACGTTTTCGATGGGGTAAGCCGAGTAGTTCACCAATTCCACCACGACCTGCTTGCCGTTATCGGCGGTCAGCACATTCGACAGCATCGAGGAAACATTGAACAGGCGCGCGCCCAGATTCTTGCGGCCGGTCATGGTTTGTACGTCGTGCCAGATATCGTTCAGGCGGTCGAGTTCGGCGGTGTCCAGAGTAATCTGTCCAGGCTGCAGCACGGACTGACCCTTCCATCCGGGCGGCGCGGTGAGCACGGTGCCGCCTGCCCGCGCAAAGTTCTTCAACATCTCGCGCTGCTCCGGCGTGAGAGATGCTGCGTCTACATCGACCGCCATAGTCGCGCCCTGCAGCGCATCGGGGGTGAGACGTTGTCCGGGGATCGCCCGCATGGGAGTATGCTTGGCCGCGATCATATCCAGAATGCCGCCCGAAAGCAGCGCATCTTCGTGGTCCTGCACCACGGCCAGCTTGCCGTAGGAGCGTAGCCCGCGCCATTCGGAGTGGCTTTCGAAAAATTGAAGCACCTGCGCCATGCCGCGCCAAGTCTTAAGGGCTGCCGCGTCGCCGCGGCCCAGGCGGCCGAAGAAATCGTCGTCGAGCGCCACGATCCATCGCGCCCCAGCCATCTCCGCGTCGGCGATGGCTGCCTCGTACCGCTCGCCGGTGACTACGCTGTGCGCGGGCGGCAAGTATCCGAGCCATACGCTCGCCGGCCCCCAAGCCCGCACGGAGCGGATGAAGCCGGTGTTCGTATCGATCCACGGCGAACCGGAGGGAGCCGCTTTGGCCGCGCCGTTGTCGAGTACCTGTATGCCCGGCCAGACGCCTTGATAGGTGCCCACGATGGGGTCTGGGCCACCCAATGGCATGCGCGCGCGGGAGGTCAGTTCCACCACCGTGGCGTGCTCGCCGGCCAGCATGTCGCGTACGCGGGCGGCTGTTCCTGTGGCGAAGTCGCCTTCCATCACGACGCCCTGCAAACCCGCGCGGATGGCCTTGCGCGCCGGATCGGCGGGGTCGGCGCCTGGTTTGAGGACGGCCAGCGTGGCGATGCCGCGCGCGGTGGCACTGCTTACGAATTCGGGCGCATACGAGGTAACGAGCAGGCAGTTGATGGGCGTGCCGGCAAGGATGTCGAGCGATTTCGCATCGGTGCCGTCCCAGCGCGCAGGGACCCAGCCGGACGGCGGCGCGATGACGGCGAGCAAGGGCGTCGCGGAGAGGATCGCCACCCAGGCGGCTGTGCGCAGCATCATTCTTCTACTCTACCGCGGGAGTTGTTGGTGTAATGCGACTGCCGGCAGCATGATGCGCACCGCGGGCCTGATCGGATCGATCTGCTCCTGCGGCAATGAAAGGCGGCCGGACAGCCACCCATAACGATACCGGTCCTCCGCCGCGCGATCACCAGGAGGACATATGGAACAGTATATCGTCGCGTGGCTGGCATGGATGTGCATAGGAAGATGTTGGCGGTAGTGATTCGCCGGGAGCAGGACGGGCAACCGCAATACGAGAAGCGGGAATTCGGCACGACCCGGAAAGAGATCACGGCTTTGGCGGCTTGGCTGCAACATGAGCAGGTCTGTGAAGTGGTGATGGAATCGACGGCGCAGTATTGGCGGCCCGTGTGGTGACGCATTGGAACGGCATTTCCAACTGCACCTGAGCCATCCCATAAAAGGGCGCGCGCGCCCCGCGGACGCAAGCGCGATTACCGGGATGCGCAACGGTTGGCGGATCGCCGGTAGGCCGGCGAGTGGGAGGACAGCTATATTTCCGGGGCGGAACAACGGGGGGCGTCGGCTGACCCGGGCCCGGGTGCAGTGAAAGCGGAAGATGGGAGTGATCCGGAACCAGGTACAGGGGTTGCTGGAACGCTGAGGCAAGTCTGAGGCGTTTACTGCTAGCCGGAGCAGGCTGTAGCAGTACCGACTTAGGATCGATTCCCGCCCGCTCGAATTTTCGTAAGAGGCGCCGTAGTTTGCGGGCTCGGGAGCGGGGGCTGCCGAGAGCCGCTCCCTTCTCCTGATATTCGACCCCTTCGTGCCAGGATGAGCCAAATCAGCTTGGCGATCCGATGGGCCACTGCCCACGCCGCGCCCTTGCCTTCCACGCGGCATCGTAGAAGGATTTACGGAGGGGTGCGCCACTTTTTCCGTCTCTTAAGGCCCCGTGTTGGTCAACAACGTCACGGTTCTTGCATTCCGAAGCCCGCTGGCGACGGCCACGTCCGGAAGGCCGTCCGCATTGAAGTCCGCCGCGACAATCAAATTGGGGGGTATCGCTGGAATGATCGAGAATTGGGGTATCCCTGCAACGAAGGACGCCTCCCATTGGAACGTACCATCGCCATTGCCCAGCAGAAGCCCAACCATGCCTTCCGCGAGAACAGCCACATCCAGCCTGCCGTCTCCGTTGAAGTCGGTTATCGCGAATGACGGAAAAGGGCCACCGAAATCGAACCCCGGAAATTGCAGCAGTTTCTGGAAAGTGGCATTCCCGTTACCCAGGAATACGCCCTGTCCTGTCACTAGATCTAGAATTCCGTCCCCATTCACGTCGGCGAGCGCCAGATAGCCGCCCGGCCCGCCGGCAGTATAAGTCGCCGGCTGAAAAGTGCCATCGCCATTTCCCAACAGGATCCAACGAGCGATGCAGCAACCGCTCGACGCACTGGTATCGACCACCAGGTCCAGGTTGCCATCGCCATTCAAGTCTCCCACGGCGACAGAACTCAGCCCCAGCGACGCGTTTGGCAATACGTAGTACACCGGCGGCTGAAAGGCGCCATCGCCATTGCCCAGCAAAATGGATACGTTGTCCGGGTAAAGGACGACCGCCAAGTCCAGGTTCCCGTCCCCGTTGAAATCTCCGATGGCCAGCGAGGTCCCCTGACCTACCAAGTATGTTGCTTGCGGCTGAAAAGTGCCGTCACCATTGCCCAACAGGATCGAGACGGTTGACCCCCCGTAGTTAGCCACTGCCAGGTCCAACTTTCCGTCCCGATTGAAGTCGCCCACGGCCACCGATCCTGGCTGAGGCCCAACCGGATAAATAGATTGCTTAAGACTATCGGTCAGCAGAATTGTGACCGTACTGTTGTAATAGTCGGTCAGAGCCAAATCCGGTTTGCCATCGCCATTGAAGTCTCCCGCGGCCATAGAGGTAAGTTGGCCGTCTAAGGGAGCAACGGGGTAAGTCGCGGTGTGCTGAACGGCGCCCAGAGGATTGCCCAGCAGAATTGCGAGATTCCCGCCATTGACGGCAAGGTAGGTGGTATACACGTCGGCGACGGCTATGTCAAGCACGCCATCGCCATTGAAATCCCCCAAAGCGAGCGCGACGGGCTGGCTTCCCGCGGTATAGCTGATGGGTGGCTGGAAAGTGCCGTCGCCGTTGCCTAGCGCGATCGAGATCGTATCTCCGATTGCTCCCTCGCCCGTCATGAACGGCCCACGATTACCGACCGCCAGGTCCAGCTTGCCGTCTCCGTTGAAGTCCCCGACGGTCACGGCAACCGGGCCATACCCGGCAGCGCAGATTGCGGGCTTTTGGAAGGTGCCATCGCCGTTGCCCAGCAGGATCCGGACGAAATCGGGGCCGCTGTTGAGGCCGAGGGTGGAGACGGCCAGATCGGGTTTGCCATCCCCGTTGAAGTCGGCCACGGCTACCGATCCGGGGTATTCCAACGCTGGGTAGTTCACCGGTGCCCGGAAAGTACCATCTCCATTACCCAATAGGATCGTGACGTAGGCGGACGCGCTAGTGACGAAGACCAGGTCCAGGTTGCCGTCTAGATTGAAATCCCCCACCGCCAAATACTGGGGCGACTTTCCCGCTCCCGCGGCGTAGGCGACCGCCGGCTGGAAAGTGCCATCGCCGTTGCCCAGCAGGATCGACACGCTATTCACGCCGCTGGTCATCGCAATGTCTGGCTTTCCGTCCCCATTGAAATCGCCCACCGCGATGCTGCCCGCGCTACCGCCCGCTGCGGCGTCATAGTTCACCGGCGCCTGAAATGTGCCATCGCCATTGCCCAGCATGATCGAAACGGCGGCTTGAACGGATTCGCCCACAATAACTGCGCTGGCGATCACCAGATCCGGCTTGCCGTCGCCGTTCACGTCCGCAATGACAACGCCGGATGCGCTTATGGCGCCAGTGTCAAGCTGCGTTTGCGCCAGGAGTCCGCCGCCGGCCTTGCCTAGCAGGACGGAGACGTAGCCTCGCTCGCTGTAGCCGCCGAAGCCGGTGACAACGGCATCCAGGTGGCCGTCGCCATTGAGATCGGCAACCGCCACGGACGTCGGCGACCCCGGATAGAACGTGCTGCCGATGGGATACGCTCGTGGCGCATCGAACGAAATGGGCGTTAAGGGAAACAGGTTCCCCGGCGCCGATAGTATTAAAATAGCCGCGCCCCACAGCTTCCAGTTCTTAAACAACATGGTTCGTCTCCAATTTAATGCAGCATATCGCGCGCGCGCTGTTTTCCGCGTCCTCCTAAGGCCCCGTGTTGGTCAACAACGCCACGGTTCTTGCGCCCGCGAGGCCGCTGGCGACGGCCACATCCGGAAGCCCGTCCCCATTGAAGTCCGCGACGGCCATCGCAATGGGGGAACCGGCAACGAAGGACGCCTCCCAGTCGAACGTGCCATCGCCATTGCCCAAAAGGAGCCCAACCATGCCGTCCGTGAGGACAGCCACATCCGGCTTGCCGTCTCCATTGAAGTCGGCTATCGCGAGCGAGGAAAATGGGCCATCGATCTCGATGCCCGGCAATGGCTGCGGCTTCCGGAAAGTGGCATCGCCGTTACCCAGGTATACGGCCTGCGCTGTCACTATATCCAAAATTCCGTCGCCATTCAGGTCGGCGAGCGCCACGTAGCCGCCCGGCCCGCCGAGGGTGTAAGCCGCCGGCTGGAAAGTGCCATCGCCATTGCCCAGCAGGATCCAACTGGTTGTGGGGAAGAAAAACGAGCCAACCTTGGTGTCGACTATCAGGTCCGGGTGGCCATCGCCATTCAAGTCTCCCACGGCCATAAAGGTGGGAGCAGACAACGACAAATCGTTTGGCAATACGTAGTTCACCTCGGGCTGGAACGTGCCATCGCCATTGCCCAGCAAAATGCCTACGTAATGGTTGTCCCCAAGGAGGATCGCCAAGTCCAGGTTCCCATCCCCGTTGAAATCTCCGATGGCCAATGCGCCCGGCACACCCTCCACCGCGTAAATTAATTGCGGTTGAAAAGTGCCGTCACCGTTACCCAGCAGGAGCGAGACGGTTGCATTCCCGGTGTTACCCACCACCAGGTCCAGCTTTCCGTCCCGATTGAAGTCACCCACGACCACCGGTCCTGCATAAAGCCCGACCGGATAAATGAATTGCTCCGGCAAATCGTTCAGGAGAATCGTAACCGTATTGTTATGCGAATCGGTTACCGCCATATCCGGTTTGCCATCGCCGTTAAAGTCTCCCGCGGCGATAAAACCGAGCTCGCCGTCATTTTCGGGAGAGACAGGGTAGCTGGCGGTATGCTGAACGGCGCCCTGGGGGCTGCCAAGCAGAATCGCAAGATTCCCGCCAGGGTTCCACCTGTTGGCGACGGCGATGTCAAGCGCGCCATCGCCGTTGAAATCGCCCAAAGCGAGCGCGACCGGAGTGGCTCCCGCGGTATAGCCGACCGGCGGCTGGAATGTGCCATCGCCATTGCCCAGCATGATCGAGATCGTATCTCCGACGGCTCCCTCGTAAGCCGGGTACGGCTGATTGCCGACCACCAAGTCCAGCTTGCCGTCTCCGTTGAAGTCCCCGACGGTCACGGCCACTGGGCCGGACCCCGCGTAGCAGGGAGTGGGTTTTTGGAAGGTGCCGTCGCCGTTGCCCAGCAGGATCCGCACAAAATCGGGACCGTCGCCGACGCCGACGGTGGACACGGCCAGATCGGGTTTGCCATCCCCGTTGAAGTCTCCCACGGCCACCGATCCGGGGTATTCCAAGGCTGGGTAGTTCACTGGCGCGCGGAAAGTACCGTCCCCATTACCCAGCAGGATCGTGACGTAGCCGGGTTTGCTATTGACGACCAGGTCCAGGTTGCCGTCCCTATTGAAATCTCCCACCGCCAGATACTGGGGCGACTTTCCGGCAGCGTAGGCGACTGCCGGCCGGAAAGTGCCATCGCCATTGCCCAACAGGATCGAAACACTATTCGCGCCGGGGC
>DATNMW010000278.1:0-2604 GCA_035602155.1 Bryobacteraceae bacterium
TGCTCTCCAGGGCGGTGTTGCGCGACACCCTGATGCCCGGCGCCGACGGGGTTTTCGAATCGCTACAGCGCCGTCCTGACCATGCTCTCCAGCGCATCCGCCGGCGTATAGCCCTCGAAGCGCTGCAGAGTGTTCCCGTGGCGGCCGAAGACCACCGTGGTCGGCAATGGGCCCACATGGAACAGATCCGTGGTCTTCTCCGAGCCCAGCACCACGCGGTATTTCATCGGGTGTTTCTTGAGAAACGATTCCACCAGCGGCGCGCCGCCATCTACGTCCATGGACACGCCTAGCACCACTACGCCGCGATCCGCATAATGCTCGTGCAGACGGTTAAAGGTTGGAATCTCCTTCAGGCACGGCACGCAGTAAGTCGCCCAGAAGTCTACCACCACGACTTTGCCCTGCAATGCGGCGGTGTCCACCGGTGCGCCGTCGAGGGCGGTCACCGGCAGGCTCGCCAGGTCGCTTGCCGCGCTTTCAGCAGGAGCAACCGCGACTGCCGCCGCCGGTTTAACGGGACTGCCTTTCTGCAAGAACGCCAGGTACGCGCCCGCATCCCGGGTGATACCCGCGGATGTCGCGATGACGTTCCCTTCGGCGTCCAGAATCGCGTAATACGGGATGGCGATGGTCTGGAATTTGCTCTGCTCCAATTCCTGGTTGACCTGCGAAGCGTCGTCCGTGCCGTCCGTGTATAGGTCTACCAGCAAGAAATTCTTCAGCGCGCCCGCGATCTCCGGCCGGGTGAACATGTTGGCTTTCATCCAGTGACAGTTGGTGCAGGCATAGCCGGTAAAGTTGACGAACACCAGCTTGCCTTCGCTGCGCGCGCGGTCGAGCGCCTCGCGATACTGGTTCTTCATCCAGACCAGCGCGTTCGCACCTGCGGTCCCGCTAGTGCCGCCCGCAGCGCCATCGGCAGCCACCGGTATGTAGGCGTCCAGTTCTCCCAGCTTGCCGCCGGACATCCCCGGCGCCAGACTGATGGCGAAGATGAGAAAAACCATCCCCGTCAGCAGCCGGCCGAGCCCCATCGGCTCATCTTTGGCGATGCCTTCCAGGCGCAGGAAACCCAGCAGATAAAGTCCGGCCATCGCGAACAGTACGATCCACGCCGCCAGAAACCGCTCGCGCGTGATGACATTCCATTGCAGCACTTGATCCACGCTAGCCAGAAACTTCAGCATGGCGGCCAGCACGATGAATCCCATCACCACTTTCACACGCGCCAGCCAGCCGCCGCTCTTGGGCAGGCGCTTCAGGTACGACGGAAAGAGCGCCAACAGGAAGAACGGCAGCGCCAAGCCGGAGGCGAATGTCAGCATGCCGAGCAGCGGCCGCGCCCCTCCGCTGCCCACCGACGCCGCCAGCAGGGTGCCCATGAACGGCCCCACGCAGGCGAACGAGGAAAGCGCGAAAGTCAGCCCCATCAGCAGGGTCCCGGCGATGCCGCCCTTCTGCGTGCCCCGGTCCAGGCTGGTCAGCACCGATGAGGGGATGGTGATCTCAAAGGCGCCCAACAGGCTCAGCCCGAATGCCAGAAAGACCAGCGCGATGAAACCGTTAACCCAGGGATTCGACCCGAGCTGAACCACGCCGAATGGGCCCAGAATGGCCGTGGTGAGCAGTCCCAGCCCCGAGAACAACACCACAATCCCCAGGCAGAACAGCGCCGCGTGAAAGAGGCTTTCGCGCCGGGTTCCCTGCCGGTTCAGGAAGAACGACATGGTGATGGGGATCATGGGGAAGACGCACGGCGTGAAGATGGCCGCGAGGCCGAAGCCGAAAGCTACCAGCAGGAATGCTCCCAGGCTCTGGGTGTCCGGACCTTCCGGCGCTGCCGGCGCCGCGGACGTGTGCGTCTTTGGCGGGCCGGTCACTTCGTTGTAACCCGCGGGAATAAGCGGGGCGGCACTGTGCGCCGCGGGGTCGATGGTCAAGGCTGCGCTGGCCGTGCGCCGCCTGGGCGGAATGCAGACCTTGTCGTTGCAGGTCTGAAAGCGCACCTCCGCGGAAACATCCGACGCGCCCGCCGCGGCATCCGGCTTCAGTTGCAGTTCCAGCAGGAAGACCGCGGAGCCTTCGTAAGTCTCGGTATCAAGCTGGAAGTTCGGGTCGAAGGCCTTCTTGGGCGGCGCCTGGAATATCCGGACCTTCTCCACGGCGGCATTGGCCGCTAATTTGACCGTGGTCGGGATAGCCCCCGCGCTGGTCATCGAATAAAGGTGCCATCCGGCGTCGAGCCGGCTTTCCAGACGCGCAAGCACCTTCGATCCCGGGGCTGCGGATGCGGGTTGCAGCGAGAGCGTCCAGTTTACGTTATCGGGACCCTGAGCCAGTGCCGGCAGGGCCATCAGCAGCAGGAGCACGGGTGCGTGCGCCACAAGGCCTAGAAGGCGACGTGTTCGGCAGCCCATTGGCGTAACTCGTCCTCGATGCGCTCGTTGACCTTGCCGCTGGAGAACTCCGCGCCCACCCGGATGGCGTTCTTAATGGCATTCGCATTGGACCGCCCGTGGCATATGATACAGATGCCGCGGACGCCCAGCAGGGGCGCGCCGCCATACTCCGAGTAGTCCACGCGCTTCTTGAAATCGGCGA
>DATNMW010000279.1:0-2712 GCA_035602155.1 Bryobacteraceae bacterium
TGGAGACCCGCTGCAGGCGTGGACGCCCGCCCCACAATTCTTTTCTACTCATGCAGGTGAAACGCCTTGCGAATGGCGGCGATGGCGGGCGCGCCATCCGGCCGCCCCGCCTGCAGCCGCAGTTCCGCGATCGGCCCGTGCGCCACTTTGTTGATGATCCCGCGCGTCAGCATTTCCCAGGCCTCCTCCTGCTCATGTGTCACCGGGCCGAACTTGCGCCGCACTTTGTCGATCTCCTGCTGCCGTATGCGCTCCAGCTCCTCCTGCAGGCATACGATGGTGGGCGCGATTTCCTGCACCTTGAGGCGGGCCATCATGTGCTCCACCTCCTGCCTCACGATCTCCTCGGCGCGCTCCGCCTCCTTCAGCCGTTCGCGCAAGTTGGCGTTCACCACCTCCTGCAGGTCGTCGATGTCGTATAGGAACACGTTGTCCAGATCGTTCACAGAAGGATCAATGTTCCGTGGCACCGCGATATCGATCAGAAAGATGGGCCGGTTACGGCGCGCGGCTATAACCCGCTGCATTTCGTCTTTGTGCAGGATGTAGTGTGGCGCCCCGCTGGAGGCGATCAGGATGTCCACCTCCGGCAGCATGGCCACGAAGCGCGTGTACTCGACCGGTGTGCCCTGGAACAGCTTGGCCATTTCGACGGCGCGCTCGTGAGTGCGATTGGTGACGAAGACGTGCGTGGCGCCGGATCGCCGCAGGTGCCGGGCAGCCAACTCCGACATCTTACCCGCCCCGGCGATCATCACCGTGCGGTTGTTCAGCGAGCCGAAAATCTTGCGCGCCAATTCCACCGCCGCATAACTGACCGACACTGCCATCTGCCCGATACCGGTCTCCGAGCGCACCCGCTTGGCTACGCTGAAGGCGCGCTCCAGCAGGCCCTCCAGCCATCCGTAGAGCGTACCTTGCGTCTTCGCGATCCCGTAGGCGTTCTTGAGTTGCCCCAGGATCTGCGGCTCGCCCACCACCATCGAATCCAGGCTGGACGCCACGCGGAACAGGTGGTGGATGGCGTTCTGGCCTTCGTGCCTGTAAAGATACGGTTCGACCGACGCCGGCGCCACTAAGCGCGATTCCCGCAGAAACTCGTCCACCAGCGCCTGCGGGTCCACTGGGTCGTCCGTGGTGACGGTGATCTCCACCCGGTTGCACGTGGATAGAATGCAAGCTTCCGAGACTCCCGCGCGCGATTTCAGTGCCTGCAACGCTGCGGGTAGGGCGGGTTCCGGAAAGGCCAGGCATTCCCGCACCTCTACGGGCGCGGTCTTATGGCTGACGCCTGTGACCAGCAGTTTCATGGTTTCAGCAGCCAGCTTCCGAGGCGCGCGTGCGCCACCCAGGTCACAGCCGACAATCCTACCACTACGATCACCATGATGGCGGCCTTGCGGCCTCGCCATCCGGCGGTGACCCGCAGAAACACCATGGCCAGATAGCAGCCCCAGGTGATGAACGAGATGCCGATGGCCGGCTGGCCGATCCAGGCCGTCTTGTGCTCGATGAACGCCCAGGTGGTGGCGGCGATCACCGCCAGCGTCATCAGCACGAAACCCAGCGCCATGGACCGGGAGATCAATTCGTCCAGCGTGCCCAGCGGCGGCAGGCGGTAATAAAGCTTGTGCGGCTTCTTGCGCTTGAGCTCGCGCTCCTGGAATAGATACAGCAACGAGGCGCCCGCGGTAAACGCCAGCGCCGCGAAGCCCAGCAGCACCAGTGTGATGTGTACGTCCAGCCAGGCGTTGCGGACCACCGGGCTGGTCCAAGCGTCCACGGGATTGCCCAGCGTGGCCACCAGCGTCATGACGAAGATCAGGGGGAAGATGAAGACGCCAAGGCTTTCGGTCTTATAGCGCCAATACACGAAAAGGAACAGTGCGGTGATGAGGAACGCGCACATCGAGAGCGTCTCGTAGAAGTTGGCGATGGGGCAGCGGTTCGTAACCAGCCCCTCTTCCACGATGGAGACGCAGTGCAGCACGGCGCCGATGGAAAGCGCAATGAGGGAAACCCGGAAAAGGTGCTCGCGTTTGCGGACCAGCGTGAGGATGGCGTGCAGCAGGCCGACAGAGTACAGGGCCGCGGTCACGCGCAGCCAGATGACACTCATTTCAGCCATTTTCAAGCCAATGAAGCGCGCCGTTCAAGGGTCGATTGAAGTAATAGTATAGCGTGGGGCGGCGGTTCAATAGCGTTGCCGCGTTCCGATGAATTTCGCGACATCGAGTAGCCGTTTCGCTGCCTACGGCCACGAAGTCACGATCGGCACGCTGGATCTCGAAGTTCAAATCGTTGGTCTGTTTCTTTGCGGAAATCCTGGACTACGACCAACTTTTCTACCTCGCGGGGCTACGGGGAGTCTCCCGAGTAACGTCCACCCCGGCGATACCTCTACCCATTCTGGCGCGCGTAATCCGCAGCGGCAGTCGTGCGCGGCGCATCCTTGGGCATCAGGATCCATGCAATCAAATACGCGAAGAAGCCGAAACCCGCCCCCAACGCGAGGGCCAGCCACACAATGCGGATCAGCAGCGCGTCCACTCCCAAATAGCGCGCGAAGCCCGCGCAGACTCCCGCGATCTTCTTGTTCTCCGTGTCCAGCGCCAGCCTGGGGGACGCGTAGGGGTTCGCCGTGGCCTCCGCCAGTTTGGTGGGGTGCCCGCAGGCGGAACAGTAACGCACCTTCTCGTCGATTTCGATCCC
>DATNMW010000280.1:0-7421 GCA_035602155.1 Bryobacteraceae bacterium
GAGGCAATTGCCGGACCTCAACCGGGCATTGCAGGCTAAGAAACTCGCGCCCATCGCCGTGGTTTCGGAGGAAGCCTGGCGCAAGTCTCACGAGTAGCGTTGTGGCGCAGGCGCGTGGGGGCCGGAATATCCCGTACTTACTCCGCGATGAGGCCGATCTTCCCGTGCTTCCATGAACTCCGCCGGCCGAATAGGAGCTTGCCGTCTTCAGCCGCCGCCCTCAAATCGGCACCCGTCAACGTGGCATCATTTCGAGTCGCGGCTCTCCGTCTCATCGTCCCGAATGTCCACCCACGCGGCTTCACCCGCTTTGTGATCCCGCCAGAAACGTTTCAACATACCGTGTGGCCGCTTCTCCCAGTTCTCCACGGTATCGGCGATCATCTTCGCAGTAACGTCGAACCCCGAGTGTCCGCGGGCCAGGATCACGCCGGGCAGTTCGCCACCTCTAATGTCGAGCATCAATTTCTTGTTGATCAGTGCAGTCATGTAAGAGTAAGCACCGACGGCCACCAGCTCGTGTTCGTGCACCAGCCCCCCGTGCTCACCGCCCTGGCGGATGCGATCGATCAACAGCGCCCTTAAGGAACCGGGGGCTTCGTAACCGTAGATTTCCAGGAGATCGTCCACTCTGACGTCTTTGCCTACGTGCTGGATCTCGTTCCAAATCTGCACCTCGGTAGCTTCCTTGATCCTCGCTTCTTGGTAACGGCTGAGCTTATGCAGCTTTCCAGGGCACTTGACGAAAAGCTTGGTGTGGACCTGCTTTGAGAGAAGCAGCCGTACAAGACCGAGCACATTCTGGGCGCTGTATTGAATCAGATACGCGACCCTCGTGCTGCTGCGATCCGGAAGAGACCGGTTCAGAAACTTGCCGATCTCTTCTTTGAGCCCGTCATTATCCGCAAAAACAACCGCCGACTCTTGTTTCACCGTTTTCAAGATGCTGCTCAATACGAGAGGCGCGATTTCACTCGATTTTCGCCACGGCCTTACGGTATAGTCGAGCGCTAGCTTACGTCGAAACGCCTTCTGCTCGGGTTCGACACCTTCGTCGGCGACACCATGTTGCATTAGAACGATTCTCGGAATGCCTAGCTCCTTCGCCAGCTTAAGTTCCCTTTCGACATAGGATCTCCGTGCGCGCCGGGCGCGCGAGCCATATTTGCCGCCGGCAAGCAAGACGAAGAGCGTGCATCCGGCAAGCCTCTCCCTGATCGTCACATCCGGCGGGGGCGTTGCGGCCGCCCAATTTTCCATCGCCTCTGGAGTGCAGTCTGCCAGTTCGACGGCCCGAATCGCTTCCGCGCGCGCTTTGGTAAGATCCGATGTGGCACTGATAAAGACTCGGTACTTGTGGTCCATCCGCCCCCCTTGCGAGCGTTATGCGGGATGCATGGGAGACTTACTTCTCGGACTCCCAGGCACGCTCATTATACATCAACCATATCAGAGGCCGGAAAAACGGAAGTCCGGATACAATGGAAGCGTTCCATGTCTCAACTCTTCCGGTCGTTTCTGCCCCTGCACAATCCGATCGGCTTCGGCGCAAGCGATTTCATCGAGCTGGAACTGGCCGTGCTGCTCGTCTTGCTGGTCGCGGCCCAAGCGGGTCTGGGCGGCCGGGCGCGGAGGCTGGCGGCGCACACTCGTTGGTGCATGCTGGCGCTGGCGATCCTGCCCATCGCACTGCGGCTGGCGATGCTGGCGCACAGTCCGGTACCGACGCCAAACGGCTCCGACGAATTTTCGCACCTGCTGGCGGCGGATACGTTGCGGCAGTTCCGCCTGGCGAACCCGACCCATCCGCTGCACCGGTTTTTCGAAACCATCTTCGTATTGCAGGAGCCTACTGACAGCTCTATCTTTCCGCTCGGGCAGGGCATCGCGTTGGCGCTCGGACGCATGATATTCCGCTATCCATGGGCCGGTGTGCTGCTCTCCGTGGCGGCGATGTCCGCGCTGTGCTACTGGATGCTGCTGGCCTGGACTACGCCAGGTTGGGCATTGGTGGGCGGACTGTTAACCGTCATCCAATTCGGGCCGCTCAGGTATTGGATGAACACTTATTGGGGCGGCGCGGTCTCGGCGGTGGCGGGATGCCTGGTATTCGGGTCGCTGCCCCGGTTGCGGGCGAACTGGCGCACACGGGATGCGATTTTGCTGGGGCTGGGAATCGGCATGCAATTGCTCACGCGTCCGTTCGAATGCCTGCTGATGATGGCGGCCGCGGCCGTGTTCTTTCTGCCTTCGCTACGCGGGCCGCAACAGTGGAGCAAACTCGCGCGAGTGACAGTGGCGTTGGCACTTAGTGTCCTGCCGGCCGCCGGCTTGACCCTGTTCCAGAACAAACAAGTCACTGGCAGTTGGACGACGCTTCCTTATATGCTGAGCCGCTACCAGTATGGCGTGCCGACCACCTTCACTATACAGCCCAATCCCGTGCCGCACAGGGAACTCACTCCCAGCCAACAGCTCGACTATGAGGAGCAAGCCGCTACGCATGGGAACGATACAGACACGTTCCGGGGCTATGTGGAGCGGCTGGCCGCCCGCGCGCGGTTCTACCGCTTCTTTTTCCTGCCTCCGCTGTACCTCGCTCTGCCCTTCTTTTTGCCGTCGCTGCGGCAGTGGCGGTTCGCGTGGGTCGCCCTGGCGTTGGCGGCGTTCAGTTTGGGCGCCAACTTCTACCCGTACTTCTATCCGCATTACATCGCGGCCGCGACATGCCTGTTCGTGCTGGTGAGCGTGATCGGGCTGGAGAGGCTCAGCGGGGTGACCATCCGCGGAACGGCAGCGGGCCGCGAAGCCGCGCAACTCTTGGTGTTGGTTTGCGCCGCCCAGTTTCTGTTCTGGTATGGCTTTCACCTGTTCGCGAACACCAACGCCTCCCTCGCCATGTTGCAATACGACGCCTGGGACGACGTGAATCACGGCGATCCCGAAGGTCGGATCGCGGTGCACGACCGTCTGGCGCAGGCTGCGCGCAAGCAACTGGTGTTCGTACGCTACTGGCCGCAACACCGGTTCAAAGAGTGGATTCAAAACGCCGCCAACATCGACACTGCGGCGGTGGTTTGGGCGCTCGACCGGGGCGCCGCGGAGAACGACAAACTGCGGCGCTATTATCCGGACCGCACGGTTTGGCTGTTGGAACCGGACGCCCGCCCGCCGAAGATGTCTCCTTACCAACAGGAGCCGCCGCCGGAGCCTCCAGCGCCGGAAATTCATCAGGAGCCGCGGGAGAAACCCAGCCCGGTAATGAACGGCATCCAACTGCTGCCGGTGCCGCAGTGATGCGTCCTCATTTCTCCACTGGGACGTTCATATTGCGCCGGGCGACGATTCCCAGCATGGCCGCGACCGCCAGATTCGCGGATGCGAACAGCGGCGTTGTACCGGGGGACCTCCGCACGATATAATGTTGCGCGAGCAGGCCCCCACCCAGTGCGCCCAACTTGATCGCCAGCGAACCGTAGCTGAAGGTCTGCCCTGTCCGCACCAGCGGGTTTCCTTCGTTCTTTCCCCAGGAACTGGCGGCATCGGCGGCGTCCGCCCCTGCCAGCATCGCCTCGCTTACGCGCCAGACGGCGCGCCAGTGCGACACTCTGTTGGCGCCGGATGCGGCCGGCAGCAGAAGAATAGTCAACAAAATCGGAAATGCGGCCGTGCTTTGCACAGTTGCCCCCGATGAAGTATTCGGCGGTCATGGCAAGTAACGATAGTGGCTCCCGGCTCCTTGTTCTTGTTAGCATGTCCGTATGCGCGGCGTGGCGCCCCTCCCGTGACTCACACCCTCGACTTCGTTGTGCGGCACGGCTACGCCCTGCTCTTCTTTTGGATCCTGGCCGAGCAGGCCGCTCTGCCGCTACCCTCGGCGCCCCTGCTGCTGGCCTGCGGCGCCCTCGCCAAGGATGGGCGATTGACTCCTCACTGGATAATTCTGACGGGCGTGGCGGCTTGTCTGATCCCGGACAATTTCTGGTTCATGCTGGGGCGGCGCCGGGGCGCAAAAGTGCTGCGTTTCATCTGCCGCGTGGCGCTGGAGCCGGATTCCTGCGTTCGCCAGACGGAGACCGTGTACCTGCGCTACGGCATCCGGTCCCTGCTGGTGGCCAAATTCGTGCCCGGACTGAATGCGGTCTCCGCGCCGCTGGCCGCCATATCCGGGGTGAGCTTTGGCCGGTTCGCCGTGTTCGATATGCTCGGCGCACTGCTCTGGATCGGCACATTTACCGGGCTGGGCTACATCTTTAGCGGCCAACTCGACAAGGTGGGGGATTTCGCGGCGCGCACGGGTTCCGGGGTGGTCGTGCTGGCCTTGGGACTGGTGGCGGCGTGGGTCGGCTGGAAATTCCTGCAGCGCTGGCGCTTTCTGAGAAAACTCGCGGTATCCCGTATCACGCCGGAGGAACTGAGACGGATGCTGGAAGCCGGCGAAGAGATCGTCGTCGTGGATGTGCGGTCCACTCTCGAAACCGAAGTGGACACCGTGCCGGGCGCCCTGCGCATACCCCTGGAAGATCTGGAAACGCGCCATGGCGAAATCCCACGCGATCGCGACATCATCCTGTTCTGCAGTTGCCCAAATGAAGCTTCCAGCGCCCGTGCGGCGCTGCTGTTGCGCAAGCGCGGGGTGGTGCGCGTGCGGCCGCTCTCCGGCGGCGTGGATGCGTGGCGCGCGCTCCAATGGCCGGTAAGCCTGGACCCGTAAGCGCGCGCGGCTATCGTTGAAACCGGAAAAGCGGGAAAAGCGGTTGCTCGTCCGCATGGCGCATGGAGCATCCCGCGCCGCGGTGGATCGCTCCTGATCACATGACCTGCTCGGCTTCGGGTTCCGCACGCGCGCCATCCAGCAGCACCCGCCCGCGAAAGAACATCGACGGCCGCCGCGCTATGCTTCTACGTGGACCATATCACCGACGCCTTCGGGACGCTGCTCCCGATTGGGCGGCACGGGTCTGTCGGGCTACATGCGCCCCATGGTGGCGGCGATTTTGCCGGCCTGTTTCGCGCTGTCGATCCAGGCTTACCTGGCGGCTTACGCGCTGGGTATATTTCAGTTCTCGTACTGGAAGTTCAGCCCCACTGATCAGCGATTGCTGCTGACGGCCGGTAATATCGCGTTGCTCATCCGGCCGATGGGCAATCTGTTTGGGTACCGTTTTCCATTGTTCGACGCGGGCGGCCTAGTGTGGATTGCCGGGCTGCGGGTTGGCCGGGTCCTCCGAAAAAAACCGCCCCCAAATTTGCCGCCGTTGTGAGGCGCAATGCTAAACATTGACAATGTTGGTTATACACGCTAACGTGGAGCCAGGAGCAATCACCCATGAACGTCTCGCTTACCCCCGAGCTCGAAAAGTTCGTCAGCGCCAAGGTCGGATCCGGCCGCTACAACTCGGCGAGCGAAGTCGTTCGCGAAGCCCTTCGCCTTCTGGAAGAAAACGATTCCGCGCGCGCCGCCCAACTGGGGCGGTTCAATGACGAACTCGGCCGCCGTCTCGCCTCCCTTGATCGAGGCGAAGCCGTTGAGCCAGCGGCGGCCCGTGCCAGGTTGCAGCGCAAGTCCGAGCAGCGCCGGAAGCCGCGCGCGTGAGCGACTATATACTCGGTCCCGAAGCGGATCTCGACCTCGACGATATTTGGGAATATATCGCCGGAGACGGCATTTGACGCCGCCGATCAATGGATCGCAAAGCTGTTCGATGCGTTTGAAGACATCGCGCGCATGCCGGGTATCGGGCACAAGCGCGAAGACCTCACCGCCTATCCGGTTCTGTTCTGGACAGTCGGCTCCTACCTGATCATTTACCGCACTCGCGCCGACGGCCAGCCAGTCGAGATTGTGGCGGTCACCCAAGGTTCACGCGACACTCCGGCGTTTCTGCGGCGCCGCATCCACTGAATCAAGGCTGGAGGATCGTCGCCTAAACCAGCCACCTATAGCCATTGACAATATATCCATAGTGGCTATAATCAAAGCATGAAGCCCACCCTGCCACAGCCGGACACCCTCCTGCCGCTCCCCCCGGCAACCTTCCACATTCTGCTTGCCGTGGCCGAACAGGACCGGCATGGCTATGCCATCATCCAGGATGTCGCCGCCCGCACCAACGGAGAGCTCAAGGTCAGCGCAGGAACGCTTTACCGCTCCATCCAGCGCATGCTCGAACAAGGCTTGATCGTGGAAACCCGCGATCGCCCCGCGCCGGATCTGGACGACGAGCGCCGCCGGTATTACCGCATCAAGCCGTTCGGGGCGGCCGTAGCGCGGGCCGAGGCACGCCGGCTCACGCAACTCGTGCGCATGGCGCGCGACCGGGGATTCGTAGCGGGGAGGGCATGATGCGCTTCTACGACTTGCTGCTGAGGCTCTATCCGGCATCGTTTCGCGCCGAGTACGGCGAAGAGATGCGTGCGATCCGGGCCCGCCGCAGACGCGACGCCTCGGGACCGCTGGGGGTTCCATCTCTCCTCATCGCAACAGTATTCGATGTTCTATTCAATGCAGCCGCGGTGCACTGGGACATCCTGCGGCAGGATCTGCGCTACACGGCGCGCACGCTGGCCCGCTCTCCCGGATTCGCGCTCACCGCCATCCTGGTGCTGGCGCTGGGAGTGGGCGCAAATACGGCGGCCTTCTCGGTAACGGATTTTGTGCTCATCCGGCCGCTGCCGTTTCCCGAGCCGGAGCGGCTGGTGAAGCTGTGGGAGAAGCTACCCGGCTATTCACAGATGGAATTATCGCCCGCCAACTACGTCGACTGGAAGCGCCTCAGCGAGTCCTTCGACGGCATGGGTGCATTTACGGAAACCTCGGTGAATCTGGTGGGACAGGGCGATCCGGAACGGCTGGAGGGAGCGGCCATCACCGCCGATCTGTTTCCGGTACTGCGCGTGCAGCCCGCCATGGGGCGTCTGTTCACCGCCGCGGAGGATCGCGAGGGCGCGCCCGGCACGCTGCTGCTCAGTTACCAGTTGTGGCAGGCCGCATTCGGTGGCGACGCCGGCGTGATCGGGCGGCGGGTAAGTCTGGACAACGAGCCGTTCACGGTAATCGGCGTGATGCCGCGCGATTTCCATTTCCCGAGCCGCAACGCCGAACTCTGGATGCCCATGCGATTCCGCGAGCATAGCGACGATTTCCAGGACCGCAGCAACAATTACCTGGATGTCGTGGCGCGGCTGAAACTGGGCGTTTCGGTGCCCCAAGCCAGGGCGGAGATGGGCGTGGTGGCGGCCCAACTGGAGAGGCAATTTCCGAAGGAGAACGAGCGGATCACGGCTTCCGTCATCCTTCTGCGCGACGAGTTGTCGCAGCAGTCGCGCCTGCTGTTGATCGCGCTGAGCGGTGCGGCGATGTGCGTGCTGCTGATCGCCTGCGCCAATCTGGCGAATCTGCTGATGGCGCGCGGGCTGGC
>DATNMW010000281.1:0-14249 GCA_035602155.1 Bryobacteraceae bacterium
CTCCAGGCGGCGTGCGATTTCAAGCATCGCCGCGGAACCCTCGCCGCCGAACAGCACTAAGCCGGTGGGCCATTCCGGGTCAAGCCCGAGGCGCTGCCTCCCGGCAATCCTGTCGGCGTCGACTGGCGCATAAAAACGCGGGTTCAGGATCATGCCCGACGTGCGAAAGATGCGGTTCGCCGCGTGTCCCAATTCCCGCGCTTGCCTCACCGCGCGCTCCGAGCCGCAAATCAGATATTGCTCCTGGCGCTCGATCCAGAAGTGCGGCGGATAGTCGGCGATATCCGTAAGTATGGTGACCAGCGGCGTGCCCGGCAGCGCGGCTTCCAGGCTCAGCTTCAATGCGCGGTTGAAATTCGGGATCAAAGACACCACCATATCCGGCTGCCCCGCGCGCCAGAAATCGCGTAACAGCCGGACCAGCCTGGGCTGAAACAAACGGATAACAACATGTAGTCCTTGCAGTAGCTCACCGGAACCCAGCGTCCAACCCTTTTTAAGCAGCAGGTTGTAACAATCCTGCAGCCGGATGCCCGTGATCCGGCGGAAGATATCGAGGCTATCGAGCTGCTCCTGCAGGTTCACCATGCGGATCTCCCACGGCCGGCCTTGTTGCGCAATGACCTGCTGCAAGGCCATAGCCGCGCTGCGATGCCCGCCGCCCGCATCGAAGTAGATGAAATCGAGCTTTTTCACACTTTGATTTCACCAAGCTTTCAACTAAATGTCATGTTCTTGTAGGATTATGGGACTATAAATTAAGGTGGGATGGTGTTAGAGTTCATCACAGCGCGCGATTATAGCCTGATGCACCGTGTGCACCGGTGGCCGGCGCCGCGTTGGATCCGCGTATGGATGATCTGCGCCACGCGCGGCGGCGATGGCTGGCTGTGGTACGCCATGGGCCTCGTCATCCTGCTGTTTGGCGGCCCCACGCGCTTCGCGGCGGTGGGCACGGCGGCTATCGCGGCGGCCCTCGGAATCGCAGTGTTCCTTTCCTTGAAGAAGCGCACCAACCGCAGACGCCCTTGCGCTATCGAGCCGCACTGTTGGGCTAGACTGCTGCCCCCGGACCGCTTTTCCTTCCCCTCCGGCCACACGATTACCGCCTTTGCGGTGGCGCTCTCGCTGGCGGCTTTCTATCCGGGCCTGCTCGCCGGGTTGCTGTTCTGCGCCGCTAGCATCGCGCTATCGCGCATCCTGTTGGGCATGCATTTCTTGAGTGACGTCCTGGCGGGCGCGCTGATTGGCTCCGTCCTGGCGTATAGCACCGTCTGGCTGATGCGGTAGAGAGCAGCGGCGTCCGGAGTTAGAATCTGTATATGCTCTGCCTCCGCAATGTTTGCCTGATCCTGGTCTGCGCCGCGACGCTGGCCCTCGCTGCGCCGCAACCGGCCACCAGCATGGAACTGCGGTTCGACCGCCTGACGAGCGCCTTAACTCTGCTGAGCGACGCCGACCGCAAGATCGTGGATGAAGCGGCCCAACTGATCCGCGAAGGCGAACACGTAGGCGCGCTGGCGCGGCTTTCCACACTGACGCATTCAAATCCGGACAACTCGTCGCTGCGCATTCTGATGGCCTATGCGCAGCTTCAACTCGGCAACCTGACCGGCGCGCTGGATGAGGCCAAGAAGGCGCACGATGCGCCCAACGGAAACAGCTACAGGTGTTACTTTCTGGCCAAGATCGCGTTCCTGACCGGCGATTCCGTCACCTGCCGGCGGGAACTGAATCACGCGAAGAACGCCGGCGATATGACGGAAGATGTCCGGCAGTTGCAGAACGACCTGAAGAAAGCCAAACCGAAGAGTTAAGTCCAATCCTGTTACAATCGCCCTATGTTTAGAGGATTGGAGCACACGGCCATCGCCTCGCCCGACCCGCGCACTCTGGCCGAGTGGTACGCCGCGCATCTGGAGTTCGTCATCAATTACGAGTACGCCGGCAACTACTTCGTGCGCGCGTCCAACGGCACTATGCTGGAGATCATCCCCGGTAAAGGCGCGCTGACGCCGCCGCAGTTCGACGACCCCGGCATCCGCCACTTGGCTATCGACGTGGACGACTTCGACGCCGCCCATGCGCGCCTGAAGGCCGCCGGCGTCCGCTTCCTGGGCGAGCCCATGAACAGACAAGGCAACCGGCTTTTGTTTTTTGCGGATCACGACGGCAACATCCTGCATCTGATTCACAGGGAAAGGCCGCTGCCCTAAACTTGTGCCGAGCCGGGTCTTCAAGGCTTTCCATTACCGCGAATTCCGCCTGCTCTGGTTTGGCGCTTGCACTTCGTCGATCGGCACCTGGATGCAGATCGTAGCGCAGAGTTGGCTGGTCTTTTCAATCTCCAAGTCTGCTTTCATGCTGGGCCTGGACGGCTTCCTGGGGCAAATTCCCATCGTGCTGTTTTCGCTGATCGGCGGCGTGATCGCCGACCGCATCGACCGCCGGCGCGTGCTGCTGGGATCGCAATACGTGCAGATGACGTCCGCCTTCTTGTTGACCTTGCTGATCGCGTTCAACGTGGTGAAGGTCTGGCACATCCTGAGCCTGTCTTTCGTGGTGGGATGCGCGCAGTCCTTCGGCGGCCCCGCCTACTCGGCGCTGGTCCCCATGCTGGTCGAAAAAGAAGACTTGCCGAACGCCATTGCGCTCAATTCCATCCAGTTCAACCTGGCGCGCGTGATCGGACCCGTGCTGGGTGGCCTGGCGCTCACCGGCCTGGGAGCTGCGTGGTGCTTCGGACTCAACGGCCTGTCGTTCGTGGCTGTGATTATCTCGCTGCTGCTGTTAACGGTCACGTTCGTGCCGCCGAAGACCGACGAATCCATATTGACCGGCGTGAAGCAGGGCATCGGATTCGTGCGCAAACAGGGCGCCATGGTGGGGCTGATCGCGCTGGCATTTTGCATGACCGCGATGGCCATACCGGTCCTCACCTTTCTGCCGGTCTTCGCCAAGGACGTCTTCCACCGCGGACCGACGGCCTTCACCATCTTGCTCTCGTGCTCGGGGGTGGGATCGGTGGCCGGCGCCCTGATCGTGGCCGCCCTCGGCAACGTGCAGAACAAGGGGCGGATCGCGCTGCTGACGCTGCTGCTGCTGGGTGGCGCTATTGCCGGATTCGCCGTTTCCAAGTCGATTGTGCTGAGCGGCGCGCTCCTCATCCTTTCCGGCGCGGCGATGATGGGCGTGTTCTCGATGGTGAGCTCGCTGGTGCAGCTCATCACTCCGAACGAAATGCGCGGCCGCGTGATGAGCGTATATAACCTGGCGTTCCGCGGCGGCATGCCGCTAGGCAGCTTGGCTACCGGATGGCTGGTGCCGATCTTCTCCGCGCCGCACGTGCTGGCGGTGAATGGCTTGCTCCTGGTGGCGGTGGGGTTCTATTTTCTGCTGGTGCAGCGGCGCGTGGCCGCGCTGTAGGCGATGCGCAGTTAAGACGCCGCTCCCGCCGCCGCCCCCTTGAAAAACGTCAGAAGATCTGCGTTGATTTCTTCCGGGTTGGTCGTAGCCATACCATGCGGAAACCCCGGATAGACCTTCAGAGTGGCCTTCTTCAGCAACTTCGCGGACATTAGACCCGAGGCGCCGATCGGGACAATCTGATCGTCGTCGCCATGCATCACCAGCACGGGTATATCGATCTTTTTCAGATCTTCGGTGAAATCGGTCTCCGAAAACGCCCTGATGCAGTCGTAATGGGCTTTGATTCCGCCCAGCATCCCTTGCAGCCACCAGTGCTCCCTTACGCCTTCGGAAATCTTTGCGCCCGGCCGGTTGTATCCGTAAAATGGCAGTGTAAGGTCTTTGTAAAACTGCGGCCGATTACTTGCTACTCCGGCCCGGATGCCGTCAAACACCTCGATTGGCAAGCCGCCAGGATTCTTGTCCGTTTTCAGCATGAGGGGCGGCACGGCACTCACTAACACAGCTTTGGCGACGCGCCTGGTACCGTGACGCCCCAGATAGCGCGCGACCTCGCCGCCGCCGGTGGAATGGCCAACCATGATTGCGTCCTTGAGGTCGAGCACTTTGAACAGCGCCGCAAGATCGTCCGCGTAAGTGTCCATCTCATTGCCGTCCCACGTCTGGCTGGAGCGCCCATGACCCCGCCGGTCGTGCGCGATCACGCGATAGCCGTGCTGGCCGAAGAACAGCATCTGCGTGTCCCAGTCGTCCGCGGTCAGCGGCCACCCGTGAGAAAACACGATCGGCTGTCCCGTACCCCAGTCCTTGTAGTAAATTTGTGTCCCGTCCCTAGTCGTGATAGTCGCCATACGATAATCTCCTTTGCTGTGTTGCCGCGCCAATTAAATTAGAGTTGCCGAAGTTACTTCCGCCAGGAACCATGTGCGCCGGCCGGTTTGGTCGATTCAACTCGCGCCTTCCCGCTCCCGCCGGCCGGGCCTTGCGCGGTTAGCCGGCTCAAAGACGGCAATTGGGATGCGGAACAAGGCTCCATGCCAGCCGGCGCTTTGCGATAATTCTTTCGACCCTTTGATTTAAGCGCAAACCGAGGCGTCCGGGCAATGGGCACAACTGACATATAGCGGGGCAAATCCGACAAGTGCTGACGGCCGAGGCTCGCCGAGATAGGAGTGCCGATCTATCCGGGAGCGCAGGCCGCCGCGGTCGCCGGGCTACCGATCTTTTTGTGATGGCAAGATCGCCTAAGCGCGGTGGGCAGGAAGCGCCATCTCTGAGGACCAGCCACTGCAGACTGGACGGCGGCAGCCCGCAACCCGAGCGCGTATTCGAGATACGCACGCGGGAAATCGAGAAGCAATGGTGGCCTTGATCCTGCCGCCCAGCCCGGATCCCGGCGGCGTCATGGCGTGGATCGATCTTGGCCTCCAATCGATTTACCGGTGGATCCGTCCGAACGTCATGAGGGCTACGGCGCGCTTCTTTTTCGTCGACTCCGCCGGACGCGGGCAGCGTTCTAATTCGGGCTTGGCTCCGAGGTTGCATCATGGGGATGAGGCCATGGTACAAATTCAGCACTGGCTCCAGGTTCATTACCCCCAAGATCCGGCGGTTCTCGCGCCAGCGGCACGCGCCAAACGAGATTGCCTTTATGGTCGGCTACCGGGATCCGGGAGCGTTTCGCAAGGTCTTCCATAGAACAACGGGCGGCTCTCGCCCGGAGGTTATCGCCGGCGTTTCGGCATTGGCGAGCGCGAAACTCGCAGGGCGCAACGCCATTGCCGGATTCTCCGTTCCAAGTCGAATTGTCTTGGGCGATGGTGAGATCGCTGATGCGCAGTGGGGCCTCCCCCACAAATTCATCGCATTTTCAAGGTATGCGAGACCTATCCGCGACTAGGTGGGCCGGATGGGGACCGTGGGGTGAGTAGGTTTGCCGGGCGCCGCTGGGACGAAGTAGACCGCGGCCTTCCCCGGAGCACCGTCGCGCACCACGTAAAGAGGTCCCTGGCCGGCGCCATTGAGCAGGAATGTCACCGAATCGCCGAAGAGGTCAAGGCGGGTGGGCGTGAAGTTGAGATCCAGGCTCTGGACGGGCGCCCGCGAGGCGATATCGTAAACCGACAAGGACCGGCTGCCGGCATTGGCCGCGTAGAGCCGCTGCCCATCGGCGGAAACCTGTATTCCGGCCGGCGAATTGATGCCGCTATCGTTTGCGAACAGGACCGCCGCGGGCGTTCCAGCATAGCTCTGCACTTGCCAGATCTGTTGCGCCTGGTTATCGGCGAAGTACAGACTATTGCCCGACAAATCGATGGCGGACGGGCTGACGGAGTGCGCGATACGCTGGATACCCGAGGAAGCGCTGGCCAAATAGATACCGCCGGCCTCGGTCGAAGCCACTCCCACGATCAGGCGCTGCCCGTCGAAAGCCAGCGCTGTCACCTGTCCGGGAAGACCCGAGAGGTCGATGGGCACGCCGGCTATCGGCGATAGCCCGAGGCCGCTGAGGATCTGCGCCTGGCCGGTGCGTGAGGAATAGACCGCTGCGGTACTGCCGGTAATGCTAACGGGAGGCCAAGCGAAATGATCCACGCCGGCGATTGTGCCCGGCACATGTAGAGCTACAGGCGGAGCTGCGCTGCGCAGGCCGGTGTACAGCATGAGCCGTCCCATTTGCTGGACGGCCAGCGCCGCGGAGCCATCCGGCGCGACGGACGCGGTTTTCAGCCCGGCCGCGACTACGTTGCCCAGATACGCGGCGCCGGGGATGCCCAGCATGGGACGGACCGCCCCCGACGGCGCATCGAAGATGAAGCCGGTGACCGGGCCTGCCACACCCGCCGAGGGCTGCGCCCAGCCGGAAATCGCGAGCGCGCAAAGCGCCATGCAAAGTCTGCAAGTATGCATATATTTATACAGAGGCCGCGCCGGTCCCAAAATCTCACGACGCCACACTAGCAAGTATAGCGCTATGATGGGAGTCCATGAAGGTGGCAGTGGCAAGCGATCACGCCGGTTACCCGCTGAAGGCGCGGATTATCGAGGAATTGGGCAAGATGGGACACGAGACCGCGGATCTGGGCACGGATTCGACGGACCCCGTGGATTACCCGGACTACTCGCGCGCGGTGGCCGAGGCGGTAATCGGGGGAAGGGCCGATCGGGCTATCCTGCTATGCGGCAGTGGCGCGGGGGCCTGCGTGGCCGCCAACAAGTTCAAGGGCGTACGGGCCGCGACCTGCCACGACCCCTTTTCCGCACATCAGGCCGTGGAAGACGACGACGTGAACGTGATGTGCTTGGGCGCGCGCGTGGTCGGTCCGGAGTTGGCCGTCGAACTGGTGCGCCGGTACATGGGAGCGAAATTCTCGGGAGCGGAGCGGCACAGGCGCAGGCTGGGGAAAATCGCCGGCTTCGAAGAGGAGTTCGGGCGCTAGGCCGGTTTCCGCATGGCTGTTCTGCAGAGGAACTTTCGCGTGTCGACGCGGGGCCATTCGGACGTCCTCGATATTACGCCGCAGGTGGCCCGGATCGTGGCAGAGAGCGGTATCCGGCAGGGCATCGTAAATATTGCCGGCGTGGGGTCCACGCTGGGCATCGCCACTTTGGAATTCGAGCCGGGATGCGTGGCGGATTTGCAGCGCGCGCTGGAGCAAATCGCCCCCGTGGGCGGCGACTACGCGCATAACGCGCGGTGGGGCGACGGCAATGGATACGCGCATCTGCGCAGCGCCTTGGTGGGCACTGCCCGCAGCTTTCCCGTCGCCGAAGGGCGCATCGGAACCGGCACATGGCAACAGATCGTGTTGTGCGATTTTGACAACCGCGCGCGGGATCGGCAAGTCCTGGTGACGGTGTTTGGCGAATGAAAGAACGACGCGCGGAACCGCGGTTGTGGTGCTCGGATCTGATCAAAGTACGCCTCGAAGGCGGCGCCCCCGCGGAATTGACCGCAAATCTGGAAGATATTTCGCCATCGGGCGCGTGCCTGCAGTTTGAGCGGCAGGTGCCCGTGGGAGCGACGCTAGCGCTCAGACTCGGTCGCTGGAAGTTCCGCGGGCAGGTAAAATACTGCCTCCACACTGAGATTGGGTACCTCGCGGGGATTGAGTTCGCGGCCGGACGCAAATGGTCGCGAGAGAAATACGAGCCGAAACACCTTCTCGATCCCGTTCAGGTGAGGGTGGGACAGACGGCGGCGCCGGCCACGGCCCAAGGCGCAACCTTTAGTGGAAACCGCCCACCAGGTAGGCGAGAAGAAGAATAAGCAATATCGTTCCCAAGCCTATCCCCGCGCCACCGCCGTAGCCCCAACGGCCATAGCCATAGTATCCGCCCCCGCCACCGAACAGCAGCACCAGAATGATAATCAATATCAGCATTGAAATTTCTCCGTGTCTAATCGTGAGATCTCGTACCTTCTTGGAGCGGTAGGTGGGCTAGGCGCATCGGCATGGTGGCCAGCCCACCCGACGACTAATTACCCGCCACCTTCTCGATTTGGCCGACTTTCTTTTGGATCTTACCGCCGACCTTTTCGTCTTGACCTTCGGATTCGAGTTCCGGATCGTTGGTCACTCGACCGAACTTTTCTTTGACGGCGCCCTTAACTTCATGAGCCTTGCCGGCGGCTTGATCCTTGGTACTGTTTTTCATTGTCTTCTCCTCGCAATTAGCTACAAGCACGTAAGTAGCCAACCGGAGGAATGTTGTCGGGTTGGGAGAGACTGAGGAAATGCTAACAGTTTTCGCTGACGTATGCGTAGGATGGGGCAGGCGGTTGCGCCTGCCTTCCCGACTGAGGATTGGGGAATTAGAACCTTCCGCGGAAACTCGCGGGACCCATGCCGCCACCCATCCGGCCGTGGCTCTGGCTTTCGAATTGGGTCAGCTTAGCCTGCTGCGCGGGAGTCAGGATCTGGTAGAAGGCCGCTTCAGCCTTACCTTGGTTGGCGGTGGTCTGCGCCGTCAGGTTGCCAATGGTTGTGGCCGCCTGTTCAATGCCGGCTGCATCATTCGCTTGTACGGCCGTGTTCAGGCTCTGGCGCGCAGTCTTCATGCTGCTGTGTACCGATGTCTCCGCGGGGGCCGCATTAGTGAAGATGGTAGTCGCCTGCTGTTGCTGGGCGGACGTCAAACTCAGCAAAGTGGTCAGATAGTTGACACGATGCTGGACAAAGTTAGCGGGATTGGGGCCGGCCGCCGGGCTCTGGGCGACTAAGGCCGAAACTCCCAGTGCGGATGCGAAAACGAATAGAGCGAGTGTCTTTTTCATGGTTGGAAAGGTCCTCACATAAGCTAACGCGCGGGCTCGGCCAAGCGTTGCGCGCTTCCGTTAAACCTTTGTAAAATCAGTGGGTTCACACGAAAATGACCCGCCCCACAAGGTGGTCTTCTCTCCCACCGGGCGCTTCCGCCCTGTCGATCCCGACGCCCAAAGCGCGCCTGCCGGGTTAAGATTGGATGAGCACCCAGACCCGCTATGCAACAATACGACCTGATTGTCATCGGCTCCGGGCCAGCCGGACAGCGCGCGGCCATACAGGGCGCCAAGTCCGGGAAACGCGTCGCTCTGATCGAACGGCGCGAAGTGGTCGGCGGCACCTGCATCAATTCCGGCACAATCCCCAGCAAGACCATGCGCGAGGCCGTGCTGCATCTCTCGGGCTTCGAGTACCAAGGCATCTACGGCGTCAGCTACCGCGTCAAGGAAAAGATCACTATGGGGGATCTGGGGTTCCGCGTGCAGCACGTCATCAAGACTGAAACCGATATCACCCAGGCGCAGCTCTCGCGCAACGGCATCGAAGTGATCTATGGCACCGCGCGCTTCGTAGACCCCACCCATGTCCGCGTCGAAAACAGCCGCGGCGTATCGGACTACGAAGCCGCCATTATCGTCATAGCCACCGGCACGAAGCCATCCATGTCGCCAAAAGTGCCCCTGAACGGCCGCACCATCATCAACAGCGACCAGATCCTGCAGATGCCGGAGATCCCCAAGATCCTGATCGTGGTAGGCGGCGGCGTGATCGGTGTGGAATACACTTGCATGTTCGCCGCGTTGGGCATGCGCGTCATCCTGGTGGAGAAGAGGCCCCGGCTGCTGGAGTTCGCCGACGCCGAAATCGTCGAAGCGCTTTCCTACCATTTGCGCGACCACCGCGTCACCATGCGGCTCAATGAGGAAGTGGAAAGCGTGGAAGATACACCCACCGGCGTGGTCGCCAACCTGATGAGCAAGAAGAAAATCTCGGGCGACGCACTGCTCTACGCCGTGGGCCGCCAAGGCAACGTGGAAGAGTTGGACCTGCCCTCTGCCGGTCTGGAGGCCGATAGCCGCGGCCGCATTCCGGTAAGCCCGTGCTACCAAACCAAGCAGCCCAACATTTACGCGGCGGGCGACGTCATCGGATTTCCCAGCCTGGCATCCGTTTCCATGGAGCAGGGACGCATCGCGGCGGCCACAGCCCTGGGGATACCGGTGCATTCCAACCCGGCAACTTATCCGTACGGCATTTACACGATTCCGGAAATATCATTCATCGGAAAAACTGAAGAGCAGTTGACCGAGGACGACATTCCCTATGAGGTGGGCGTGGCTTACTATCGCGAGATCGCGCGCGGGCAGATCCGCGGCGATACTACCGGCCGCCTCAAGCTGATCTTTAATCGGGAGACCAAGGAAATATTAGGTGTGCATATCATCGGTGAAGGTGCATCCGAATTGCTGCACATCGGCCAAGCCGTCATGATCCTGAAAGGGACCATCGAGTATTTCGTGGACACGGTCTTCAATTATCCGACCTTGGCCGAATGTTACAAGGCCGCCGCGTTCAACGGCCTGAATAAACTGACGCGCTTGTAGGACAGGCCTCCCGGCCTGTCCTCGTAATTTGGAGAACTAAATGGGGCAAACAATAGGCGTCCTGGCGACCAGGCAAGTCGCGGTAGGAGTGGTGGAGGATAATGCGCTGACCGGCCCGATCCGGGTCTATCCGGAGGGGATCGAGAATCCCGACGCGCTCCGCACCATGACCGGCGACGAGATTGCCGAACTAATCGGGCAGCAGGTGCTGATAGCCGCGCAGGGCCGCCGCATCGACAGCGTGGGTGTGGGTTTCCCGGGCGTGATCCGCAACGGGGTCGTGGAAGAATCGCCCAACCTGCAACAGATTAAAGGATTCCCCTTCGCCGCGGCTCTGTGCGGGGTGCTCGGCAGGGGCGGATTAGCGGCCTCCGTGCTAATCCTTAACGACGCCGATGCCATCGCCGCCGGCGTAGCCGCCACGCGCGGCCACCTGGAAAAGTTGATCCGCATCTGGTACCTGGGAGACGGCGTCGGTTTCGGACGCTACCCGCAGGCGGAGGGCATCTGGGAGGGCGGCCATATGGTGGTCTCGCTCGATCCCAAGGAGCATTATTGCGGCTGCGGCGGCGTGGGTCACCTGGAAGGGATCATGGGACATCGCGCCATGCGCCTGCGCTTTCTCGATATGGAGCCCGAGGAGGTATTCGCGGCGGCGCACGAAGGCGACGTGCGCTGCAGCACCTTCGTGAAGCGCTGGCACCGCGCGCTGGCGGCCGCCTCGGCCAGCAGCATCCACTTGGATGGGCCGGGCAAATTCTTCATCATGGGCCCGAACGCGCCATACGTGGATCTGGGACTGGTGGCGCAATATATTCACGAGATGGTGAAGATGACTCCGCTGCAGGGCAGCTTGTTCGAGATTATTTCGAGCAGCCACGATCTGGCCATTGTGGGCGCAGCGGTGAACGCCCGCCGCGCCGCTATATAATCGGAGGGCGGGCAATCTTGCCCTGGGATCCCCTCTGGGGACGCCTTTCAGCCGGCCTTTCGAGGAGGAACCTCATGACGCATTCCAGCAAGCCTTCCCCAAGGGCGGGCGGCTTTCTTAGCCTTGTGAACCTAGCCGCGCTGGCGACCCTTATGCCCCGTCCCAGCGCCGCGCAAAGCGCGTCTTATGAAACGCTGTACAGTTTCAAGGGCAGCCCCGACGGCGCCGATCCCAAGGGGGATTGGTAATCGGTACGGATGGTGCGCTCTATGGCACCACCTTTGCGGGAGGGACATCCGTGCTCGGCACAGTTTTTGTGATGACGAAGCCCGCGGGAGAGCCCTGGAAGGAAACCGTGCTCCACAATTTCAGCGGGTCAGACGGACAATACCCCCAATCAACTTTGGTCTTCGGTAGCACGGGTGCCCTTTTAGGCGCCACGGTCGGGGGCGGGGCCGGTGCCGGCACAATCTTCGAACTGGCGCCACCCACCACGGCGGGGGATCCCTGGACGGAAACCGTCCTGTACGGCTTCGGCTACACGTCCAACAGTCAGAACGTAGTTCCGAACGGACCGGTGCTGATTGGCCCAGGGGGAACGCTGTACACCACGACCCAGGGTTCGCCGTTTGAGGAGGGTTACATTCTCGGGTTAGCGATCGCCTTGGTGCCCCCTTCGACGCAGGGAGGGGACTGGACAGAGTACGAACTATTTGCCTTCGGCGGCACCGCGGGAGTTGACGGAGATAGTCCCCAGGCGGGCCTAGTGTCCGAAGGCGGATCCTTGTTCGGGACCACCGAATACGCAGGCGATCCATATTGCGGCCCGGCTGGCAGCGGCACGGTCTACGAGCTGACGCCCCCAGCGAACCACGCGAGTGCCTGGACCGAGACGACAATCTACACCTTCGGCGACACACCCGGCGACGGCGGTGGCTCGCTGGCCGCCCTTACCGTGGGTCCGGGCGGAGTGCTCGACGGCACGACAAGCATCGGCGGCTCTATCACGTGCCCGAGAGCCGAGGGCGGCGGCGATGACGGCTGTGGCACCGTCTTCCAGTTGACGCCGCCAACTTCACCGGGCGGGAACTGGACAGAGGCCGTGATTTACAGCTTTACTGGGACTAACGGTGACGGAGCGTACCCGGCTGCAAGCGTGGTAGTGGGCAAGGACGGCGCTCTCTACGGAACGACCGAGCGCGGCGGAAGCGCCACCTCGGCTTGTCCGGCCACATATGACGTGATAGCGGGCTGCGGCACGGTATTCCAGCTGACGCCGCCAGGCGTGCCAGGCGGTGCCTGGTCGGAGACGGTGCTGCACAGCTTTTCGGACGCGAACGGCTATGGATCGATGCCCGTGGCAGGCCTCGCCCTGAGCTCAACGGGCGTACTCTACGGTGCCACGTCCGGGGGAGGCACCGCGGGCAAAGGCACAGTATTCGCCGTGGCGCCGTGACCGGGTGGTCACCGCCTGCGCCGGGAGAACGCGTCTCACAGTCCAAACTCGGATGCGGAATGGTCGAAGGGGGTTGAGCACCTGGACGTCCTCGAAGCGGCGGTCAGCCTGGAAATCCTCCGACAGCACCTACCGCGCGCCGGAACGCTCCGCAGCCGCGAGAATCAGGGCATCCCAGCAGGCGCCGCCATGCGGATAAGCGCGGGTCGAGCTATTTCTTCACAATGCCCAGTCGGATAAGGTCGCTCTCGGTCCAAAAAGCCTGAACTTCGATCATCGTCTTCAGGGTTTTGATGGTGAACGTGTCCCCTCCCCCGTGCGGCGCCACCGTGACGCGCCGTCCATCGGCGTGGCCGTAGCGTTGATGAGAACCTTTTTGGCGGATGAAATAAAACCCGTCGCGGGTGAGAGCGGCGATTATTTCTCGGGCGGTGATCGACCGGATGCGGCTATAGTCGATGCCCATGGCCTACACGGTGACGGCGATGCGGGGTTGCTGTTGGGAAACCTCCTCGACCTCCACCAAATCGAGCGGCCCTTCGGGCAGCGGTTTACCGTCCTCAATGGATTCCTGGACGATCATCCGGACAACTTCGTTGATGCGACGCAATGCCTCCTCTCTGGTGCGTCCCGAGGTTGCGGCGCCAATGCTTTCGAGCGCCGGGATGTGCGCAAACCACGCCGGGTTGCCCTGGGCATCCTCGTCCGGCTCCACCACGACTTTGAATCTGTAGGTTTTCATGATAGATACTAGACGCACATCCGCATTTGCCTCCAGTGTAAGCCGCGCAGCATGCGCGGTCAAATGCGTCGGAACGGGGCCTGAACAAACTGACGCGACTGTAGTCTAGTGGAGAGTTAACATGGGGCAAACAATAGGCGTCCTGGCGACCAGGCATGTCGCGGTAGGAGTGGTGGAGGATAATGCGCTCACCGGCCCGATCCGGGTCTATCCGGAGGGGATCGAGAATCCCGATGCGCTCCGCACCATGACCGGCGACGAGATTGCCGAACTAATCGGGCAGCAGGTGCTGATAGCCGCGCAGGGCCGCCGCATCGACAGCGTGGGTGTGGGTTTCCCGGGCGTGATCCGCAACGGAGTCGTGGAAGAATCGCCAAACCTGCAACAGATTAAAGGATTCCCCTTCGCCGCGGCTCTGTGCGGGGTGCTCGGCAGGGGCGGATTAGCGGCCTCCGTGCTAATCCTGAACGACGCCGATGCCATCGCCGCCGGCGTAGCCGCCACGCGCGGCCACCTGGAGAAGCTCATCCGCATCTGGTACCTCGGCGACGGTGTTGGTTTCGGCCGCTACCCGCAGGCGGAAGGCATCTGGGAGGGCGGCCACATGGTTGTCTCGCTCGATCCCAAGGAGCATTATTGCGGCTGCGGCGGCGTGGGTCACCTGGAAGGGATCATGGGACATCGCGCCATGCGCCTGCGCTTTCTCGATATGGAGACCGAGGAAGTATTCGCGGCGGCGCACGAAGGCGACGTGCGCTGCAGCACCTTCGTGAAGCGCTGGCACCGCGCGCTGGCGGCCGCCTCGGCCAGCAGCATCCAC
>DATNMW010000282.1:0-2013 GCA_035602155.1 Bryobacteraceae bacterium
GCTCCGCAAGCCGCCAAATCGCTGCGCATTTCGCATGTCGGCCTGCGCGGCGTGGTGGGCTCCGGGCTGACGGCGTCGCACGTGCTGGACTTCGCGGCCGCCTTCGGCACTTTCCTGGAGCCGGGCGGTGCGGTAGTGATCGGCCGCGATCCGCGCTCGAGCGGTGTGATGATCCGCGAAGGCCTGCTGGCCGGATTGCTCGCTTGCGGGCATGACGCGATCGATCTGGGCATCGCGCCGACGCCTGTGATTCAGCACTCCATCCGCCGCAGGAATGCCGCGGGCGGCGTTTCCATCGGCGCCAGCCACAATAGCGCGGAGTGGAACGCGCTGAAATTCTTCGGCCGGGAAGGCACCTACCTTTCCACCGCCGAAGCCGGCGAATTGCTGGACATCTACCATTTGAAAAAATTCGCGTTCGTGGACTGGACCCGCATGGGCCGCGTCACACCCGAAGACCGCGCCATCGACCGTTATCTCGACGACCTGGCAGCCAACTACGACTTCCCCGCCCTGCGCAAATTCCGCGTCCTGGTGGATTGCTGCAACGGCACGTCATCGCTGATCCTGCGCCGCGCCAACGAACGCTTCGGGACGGAATTCATTCTGATCAACGAGAAGATCGAAGGCGTCAGCTTCGCGCACGAGCCGTCCACCACGCGCGACGCCGTAGCCTTGCAGCTTGCGCCTTTGATGAAACCCTTGCGCGCGGATGCCGGCTTTCTGTTCGATGTGGATTCCGATCGCGTGGCGCTGGCGGCCGAGGATGGCGCGCCGGTCTCCGAAGAGGTGGTTCTGCCCATGCTCGCCGACTACCTGTTGCCGCGCGCGCCGGGCAAGCTGATCGTCGCGAACATATCGAGCACGGCGCTGTTGGAAGAGATCGCCGCGCGCCACGGCGGCAAAGTCGTGCGTGTGCCGGTAGGCCGCCAGGCGGCTATTGACGCACTGTCGACGTACCGCCCGGAACAAATCGCGCTGGCCGGCGAGGGCACCGGCGCGGTGATGATGCCGCAGTTCCGCTTCGTCTACGATGGCATCGCATCCATGCTGGCGGTGCTGTCCATGCTGCATGAAAGCGGCCGCACGCTGAGCCAGGTGCTGGGTTCTTATCCCAAATATTCGATTCTGAAGGGGCAAGTGCCGCTGGTGACGCAGCGCATCCCGGCCCTGCTGATGGATCTGCGCGAACGCTATAGCGACGGGCGCGTGAGCGTGCTGGACGGCCTGCGCGTGGATTGGCCCGGCCGCTGGTTCCACGTGCGCGTGAGCCAGACGGAGCCGATCGTGCGCGTGATCTGCGAGCAGCGCGGCGATCCGCCGAGAGAGTTGTTTGAAGCGCTGCTTGAAGAAGTGAGGAGCTTCGCATGATGATGTGGGGCACCTTGAATGCACACCTGCCCCTTTTAATATGCCCCGCGAACACTTGCTAAAAATCGGCGTGTCCGGCATCCGCGGCGTAGTCGGAGATTTTCTCACGCCCGGCCTGGCCTGCGCCTTCGCCCAAGCTTTCGGCACCTACGTGGGCGCGGGCCGCGTCGTGGTGGGGCGCGACACCCGGTCGAGTGGCGAGATGCTGCATCACGCCGTCGCCTGCGGCCTGCTGGCGGCCGGATGCGATGTAGTGGACATCGGCATCCTGCCCACTCCCAGCATTCAGATCTATGTGGGCGCCACCCGCGCGCGGGGCGGCATCGCCATCACCGCGTCGCACAATCCGCCGGAATATAATGCCCTGAAGCTCTTCAATTCCGAGGGCCTGTTCTTCAACAGCTACGAGCGCGGCGAGTTGCTGGACCTCTATCACCAGAGCGATTTCCGCCGCGCCACCAACGAAGAGATCCGCCGCGCCACCAGCGACTACACCTCCGCCCCGCGCCTGCACATCGACCGCGTCCTCCGCCATGTGGACGCCGCGCGCATCCGCCAGCGCCGCTTCCGTGTGGCGCTGGACGCGGTGAACGGCGCAGGCTCGGTGATGACCGTGGGCTTCCTGCGCGACACGCTGGGCTG
>DATNMW010000283.1:0-34577 GCA_035602155.1 Bryobacteraceae bacterium
CGCCCGCCTCCGAGACGCCCCCTCCGAAACCGGAACTGCGCGACCACCGGCTGATCGTGATGCTGTTCGATATCTCCACCATGCAGCCGCAGGAGCAGATCCGCGCCGTTGAGGCCGCCATCAAATTCCTTGGCACCCAGATGACCACCAGCGATCTGGTTTCGATCATGGTTTTTGGGAGCGAGCTGAAAACCGTTCTGGATTTCACGGCCGACCGCGACCAGTTGATTTCCACGCTGCATGCCTTCCACGTGGGCGAATCGAGCGAGCTGTCCACCATGGCGGACACCGGCGCGGACACGCAGGACATCAGCGGGTCTTTCGTGGCCGACGAGACCGAGTTCAATATCTTCAATTCCGACCGCAAGCTGGCGGCGCTCGAAGACGCCGCCCGCCGCTTGGCGCATTATCCGCAGAAGAAGGCGCTGGTTTATATCTCCAGCGGTATTGAGAAAACCGGGGTCGAGAATCAGTCGCAGCTTCAAGCCACGGTAAACGCGGCCATGCGCGCGAATGTGGCCTTCTATCCGATCGACGCGCGCGGCTTGATGGCCACCGCGCCTGGAGGAGATGCCAGCAAAGCGGCGTCGGTAGGATCGAACCTATACACCGGTTCGGCGCAACAGTCGCTGATGGACAGCTTCCATAACACGCAGGAAACCCTGGACACGCTGGCTGCCGACACCGGCGGCAAGGCGCTGCTCGATTCCAACGATCTCACGCTGGGCATGACTCAGGTGCAGAAGGATATGAGCAGCTATTACATGCTGAGTTATGCCAGCACTAACGCCGCCGAGGATGGCAAGTACCGCCGCATCACGGTGAAGCTCGCTCCCAGGCTGGCGGACTTGAAAGCCAAACTGGAATTCAAGCAGGGCTACTACGCTCCCACCACTTTCGCCAAGATGACTGGCGCCAACAAAGAAGCGCAGTTGCAGGAAGCGCTGCTCAGCGACAATCCGGCGACCGATCTGCAGATCGCGGTGGAGATCGATTACTTCAGGCTGGCGAAAGGCAAATACTTCGTGCCCATAACGGTGCGCATCCCCGGTTCTGCTTTGTCGTTTCGCAACAAAGGCGCTAACGCGGCCACCGAGATGGATTTCATCGCGGAGATACGGGACTCCCGCGGGCGGCAGGCGTCCGTGGTGGGCGACACGATTCCACTCAAGGTGGCATCCACTACCGCCGGAGAAGTGGCGCGCAAGCAGATCCAGTACGATACCGGGTTTACGCTGGCGCCGGGCAAATATAGTCTGAAGTTCGTCGCGCGCGAAAACGGGGAAGGGAAGACCGGGACGTTCGAATCGCCATTTGTGGTTCCGGATCTCGGCTCGGGGAACGCCCTGCGACTGAGCTCGGTGATTTTGAGCAACCAGGTGCAGGCAGTAAAGGAACAGATCGCCGGTGCGAAGAACAGCAAGAAGCTGGTGGCGGAGGATCCGCTGATCGACGATTCCGGCCAGAAGATCATGCCCAACGTGACCCGCGTGTTCCGGCCCGGCCAGAAGATGTCGGTCTACTTGGAGCTTTACGACCCCGGCGTGTTCCAGTTCCCATCCGGGGCGAATCAGGGCCAGTCTCAGCAAGGTCAAAGCGCCGGCATCACCAGCGTGACGGCTACCGTGGCTTTCTATCAAGGAGACAAGAAGGTGATGGAGACGCCGGCCGTGCGCGTGAACCGCGGTAATGCCAAGCGGCCAGGCGTGGTGCCCTTGCGCCTGCAGACGCTTTTGAAGGACTTGCCGGCGGGGCAGTATGTCTGCCAGGTCAATGTGATCGATCAGCTCGGGCACAAGTTCGCATTCCCCAGAAGTTCGATCGTGTTGCTAGCCGGCGAGGCGGAGCCGCCACGCAAGACGAGTTGAGATTTGGCGGGTTGTGCTTATAGGACAATAGACTGTATGAGGTTTTGCCGCATCGCTGCCGTTTACGTGATGTGCTTGGTCGTTTGGGCTGGTTCAGGCTACACGGTTCAGCAGATCAAGCAGTTCATCGCGTCCGCGATTGAACTCAAGAACCGCGACGAAGAAGTCGCCAAGATGCTGCGCAAAATGACGCTGTCGGAGCGGCTGGATCTGGATACCGTGGAAACGTTGCAAAGCCAAGGCGCAGGTCCGAAAACCGTGGCCGTGCTGAAGGAACTGGCGACCTCGTCGGCCAGCCTGCCCGCAGCCGGGCCGCCCCCCGCGAAGCCCAAATATGTTCCGCCTCCTCCGCCCTCGTCCGAGGAGCAAGCGAAGCTGCTGGATGAGGTGCGGGACTACGCGATCAATTATACGCAAAGACTCCCCGATTTCATTTGCCTGGAGCAGACCCGCCGCTACGTCGACACCACCGGCCGGGAAGCGTGGCGGCTCGAGGACATACTTACCGCGCGGCTTTCCTATTTCAACCAGAAGGAAGATTACAAGCTGGTTTCGCGAAACGATAAAGTGGTCACGGATGCCTCCTATGCCTCGGTGGGCGGAGCCTTGTCGATGGGCGATTTCGGCACCGGCATGCGGGATATCTTCCAGCCGAGAAGCCATGCCAGCTTCGCGTGGGACAGATGGAGTACACTGCGCGGCCGCCGCACACACGTTTTTTCCTACCGCATACCGCTGGAGTTCAGCCAATATACCATCGAGTACCAGGGCGAGAGCAAGGCCGACGTGCAGAGAATTACAGTGGGCTATCACGGATCGGTCTTTGTCGATAAAGAGTACAACACCATAGTGCGCATCACGCAGGAGGCCGACAGCATCCCGCCCACGTTTCCCGTTCAGGAGGCCAAGGAAACGCTGGACTACGACTTCATTAAGATTGGCGACAGCGATTTCTTCCTACCGCTGGTGGCCACCGTCAGGATGCATAGCGGCAGGGAATGGACGAAGAACGAGAAGGAATTCCGGCTATACCGGAAGTTCTCCGCCGACGCGGTGATCAAGTTCGACGACAAGGAAATGCCGCCGTTGCCCGACGATAAGACCAAGGAACAGCCGCCTCAGCCACCGAAGTGAGCTTCTGGCGTAGGGTCTTTCAATTTCAAAAGGAAAAGATTGCTCCGTGGATCGCCCTGCGAAACACGCTGGGCTTCGCTCTGCCGCTGGCCGCCGGCATCGCCATGGGATCCGTTCCGGCGGCGCTGATCGCGAGCATCGGCGCGCTGAACGTATCGTTTTCCGATAGCCACGATCCTTACCTGCAGCGCGCGCGGCGCATGCTGGCGGCTTGCGTCCTGGTGGGGCTGGCCGTATTCGCCGGCGCGGTCTGCGGTAACCATCGCCTTTTGGCGGTGCCGATGGCCGGCGCTTGGGCGTTCGCGGCCGGCATGCTAGTGGCGGTGAGCGCCACGGCGGCGGATCTGGGGATCATGGGCCTGGTGACGCTGGTGGTCTTCGCCGCCAAGCCGTTGCCCCCGGAATCGGCCGCGCTCTCAGGGCTGCTGGCGCTTGGCGGAGGGTTGCTTCAAACCGGGCTGGCGCTGGCGTTTTGGCCCATTCGCAAATATGTGCCGGAGCGCCGCGCATTGGCCGCGTTCTATGCGGAGCTTGCGCGCGCCGCGGTGGCTCCCCCGGATGTGCGGCAGCCTCCTGCGGCCAGCGCACAGAGCACCCAGGCGCAGGCAACGCTGGCGTCGCTCGGCGGCGACCATTCCATCGAAGGCGAACGCTACCGCATGCTGCTCAGCCAGGCGGAACGCACGCGCCTGGGACTTTTCGCGCTGAACGGCCTGCGGGTCCGGATCGCGAGGGAAGTTCCGCGTAGCTCCGGAGCCGGGCTGTTGGATCGTTACCTCGAAATCGCCGCAACGGTGCTCCAGTCGATAGCCGATGCATTGCTGGCCGCGCAGCCGGCAGAATCCGTACGCTCGCAATTGGACGAATTGCAAGCCTTGGCCGAGCAGTTGCGCGCCGGGGGCGCAACGTTGCAGGATGCGCGGCAGCAGATGGACGCGCTCAACGGTCAGCTTCGTTCCGCGTTCGACGTCGCGACCCACGCGACGGTTCCGGGCCTGGCGGCGTTCGCGCGGCAGGAATTTCACCGGCCCTGGTATCTGCGGTTGGGAGGAACACTGGCCACGCTGCGCGCTAACCTGAGCTTGCGGTCGGCCGCCTGCCGTCACGCCATTCGGCTGGCGGTTTGCGTGGCCCTCGGCGATGCCCTGGGACGCAGCATCGGCTTGCAGCGTTCCTATTGGCTGCCCATGACCGTGGCCATCGTTCTGAAACCGGACTTCGCCTCCACATTCACCCGCGGCGTGCTGCGGTTGGCCGGGACATTCGCCGGCCTCATCTTCGCCACGGCGCTGTTTCACCTGCTCCCCGCGGCGCCTGCCGCGCGGGTAACCGTGGTCGCGGCCCTGATGTTCGTCCTGCGCTGCTGGGGTCCCGCAAATTACGGCATCTTCGCGACCGCCGTGACCGGCATGATCGTGCTGCTGATCGCCATAGCAGGCGTCTCTCCGAAGGAGGCGATCGCGGCGCGCGGGTTGAACACCTTCATGGGTGGCGCTATCGCGCTGGCGGCTTATTGGCTTTGGCCCACGCGCGAGCGAACGCGCGTGCAAGACCAGATGGCCCAAATGCTGGACGCTTATCGCGAATACTTCCGGGTCATCCGCGAGAGCTACCTCCAGCCGGATGCGTCCTTCGAACGCGCCCTGGACCGCGCACGGCTGGCGGCGCGGCTGGCGCGCTCGAACCTGGAAGCCTCTTTCGACAGGATGCGGGCCGAGCCTGGCGCTACGCCGGAGGCCATGGCGGCGCTTACCGGCATGTTGGCCAATTCGCACCGCCTGATCTACGCCATCATGGCCCTGGAGGCGGGCCTGCATGGCAGCCATCGTGCGCCCGCGCGCGAAGCGTTCCGGCGCTTTTCGAACGACGTCGAACTGACCCTCCACTCCCTGACCGGGGCATTGCGCGGCTCGCCGCCGGCGCCCGGCGACCTGCCCGACTTGCGTGAAGATCATTACGCGCTGGCGCATTCCGGCGACCCGGCGACGGAGCGCTACGCGCTGGTGAATGAGGAGACGGACCGGTTGACCAACAGCTTGAACACATTGCGCGATGAGCTGCTGAAATGGCTGGAGCGCACGGGCTAACGCGCGATCTCCTATTGACAGTCTATAAGAGGCTTGCTATTCTTCCTATAGAAATTCTATAACAACGTCATGGCCGCTCGATTTGCCGATTCTGAAGGCACTGATAGCCCAGATCGCCAATGGAACCTTTGAGGTCAAGCCCGGCTCGCTGTTTCCGGCCCTGCATCGAATGGAGGAGGCGGGGTGGGATGACGAAACCGAACAGTGGGAACGGATTTCGCTCGCCGTTGCGGGCGCTTTACGGGCGACATAGGAACCAAGTGCCATTTCGCCGCTTCTACAATTTCTGTCGGAACATTCTCTGCAAGCGGCGCCTGGACCAGGACCTCGACCAGGAAGTCCGCAGCTACCTCGATCTCCTGGCGGAAGACAAGACGCGATCCGGAATGGACCGGCATGAGGCGCTGCAACAGGCGCGCCGAGAGCTAGGCGGAATGGAACAGATCAAGGAAAACGTGCGGGACGTGAAAGACGGAGTTTCCATGGATAACTTGCTTCAGGACGTTCGCTACGGCCTGCGGGTGCTGAGGAGGAATCCCGGCTTCGCAGCCACGGCTATTTTGACTCTCGCGCTGGGAATCGGCGCGACCACGGCGATCTTCAGCGTGGTGGATACCGTAGTGTTCAAGCCGCTGCCTTTTCGCAATGCCGGCCGCCTGGTACGAATTCAGTCGCTGATCGCCGCTTCCCCGCAAGGCAGCGGTGTAGCGTCCTACCCGGACTTTCTGGATTGGCGTGCACGGAGTCGCGCTTTCGATGGCATGGCTGTCTTCCGAACGAACGACTTTAACTTCCTCGGCCCGCGGCAGCCGCTGCATTTGCAGGGCGCAGTGGTGTCGGCGCACCTGTTTTCCATGCTCGGCGTAACTCCGGCACTTGGGCGCAGTTTCCTCGCGGCCGAAGACCAGCCCGCCGCGGCAAGCGGAACCGATCCGGTCATCCTCGGCTACGGTCTTTGGCAGCGGGAGTTCGGTTCCGACATATCGGTGCTGGGCCGCCCTATTCAGCTCGGGGACCAGCCTTTCACGGTGGTGGGGGTCATGCCGCGAGAGTTCCAATACCCGATTCAGGCGGAGCCCGTAGAGTTATGGACCACCATCGCCGTTGACTCCCGAGGCGGCGCGAACGCCATAGCTGCGCAACGGGGTGCGCACTATCTGGACGTTGCCGGCCTGCTGAAGCCCGGCATCGAGATTCAGCAGGCGCAAGCCGAGTTAGCCGCGATCGCCAGCGCGCTAAACAAGGAAAATCCCGAGAACAAGGCGCGCACGGTGCGGATTCTGCCGGAAATTCGGAGTCTCGTCGGCCCACTCCGTGAGCCGCTGCTCGTGCTCCTGGGGGCGGTGGGCTGCGTACTGCTGATCGTGTGCGTCAACGTGGCGAACCTCCTGCTGGCGCGCGCCACCGGGCGGCGCAAGGAAATGGCTGTTCGGGCTGCGCTAGGCGCCGGCCGCGGCCGGGCGGTCCGCCAACTGTTCACCGAGAGTGTCTCGCTGGCGCTGCTAGGGGGCGGCCTCGGTCTCGCGCTGGCGCTTGGGTCGCTCAGGTTTCTCGTGCGGCTCATGCCGGCCGAGGTCCCCCGCCTGAGCGCCATCGGACTGGACGGCAGCCTGCTCGGTTTTGCTTTCCTGATTTCGCTCGCGTCGGGAATCCTGTTCGGCCTCGCTCCGGCCCTGCGGGTCTCAAGGATTAGTCTTACCGAATCCCTGAAGGAGAGTGGACGAGGGTCCGGAAGCGGAGGCAATGAGCGCGGCCGCCTGCGCGAAGCTCTGGTGGTCGGCGAGGTCGCCTTGGCCGTGGTGTTGCTGCTCGCGAGCGGCCTGTTGATTCAGAGCTTCTTGCACCTCACTCAAGTCGATCCCGGATTCAACCGCCGTCAAGTCTTGACGTTCCAGCTTGACTCGCCTCCTGGAAAGCAGGACTCACAGGTTTCAGCATTCTTTCGCGACGTTGTGGCGCAAATCGGCGCGCTCCCTGGCGTCCACTCGGCCAGTGCGGTCGCGTCTCTGCCTCTGACCGGAGAAAACATCCGAAGCAGCATGGAGATCGAGGGGCAGCCCACTCCGATGGCATCGCGGCCATCGGCCGATTTCAACGTGGTCGAACCGAACTACCCGCGAACGCTGCATATCACACTGGTTGCGGGACGAGACTTTACCGAACACGACGGTTTGAAGTCGACTCCGGTGGCGATCGTTAACCGCACCTTGGCGCACCGCTTCTACCCCAACCAGAATGCGATCGGGAGGCACATTCGGCCCGGCATCGCCAACGGCTATGGCCCAGGCGAGCCGCCCATGCGCGAAATCGTGGGAGTCGTCGCCGACGTCAAGCAAGGCGATCCCGGCGCGGAAGCCGCTCCCGAGTTGTATGTCCCTTTGGCCCAGTGCCCCTTCAGTCCCATGTTTGTCGTGGCTCATACTGCAAACGATCCGGAAAGCATTGTCGCTGCAGCTCGCCGCCAGGTCGCTTCCTTGGATAAGAACACGCCCATTTATCATGTGGAGACTCTCGACCAATACTTCGCGCAGTCGGTGGCGGCGCCGCGTTTCGTCACTCTGCTGCTCAGTGGTTTTGCGGGTTTGGCTTTGCTGCTGGCCTCGGTGGGGATATACGGTGTGATCTCTTACATAGCCGTCCAACGGACACACGAGATCGGCATTCGCATGGCGCTGGGCGCGCAGAAGGGCGAAATTCTCCGGACGGTCATTGGGAAAGGGCTGGCACCCGCTCTGGCTGGCCTCGCGATCGGCATTGCCGGCGCCCTCAGGTTAACGCGCATCCTGTCGAGCTTGCTCTATGGCGTGAATCCGGCCGATCCGCTCACACTCGCCGCGGTCTCGCTGATTCTGATGGGAATGGCCCTGCTGGCATGTTACATCCCGGCGCGCCGGGCGGCGAAGGCGGATCCGATGCATTCTTTGCGATACGAATGATGGAGGCCTCCCCGCTACTTGGGATGCGCGGCCATCTTCCGTTCGAGCGCGGCTAATAAGCGCGATTCGACTTCCGGCGATATCGGATGCGCCTCCATGCCCTTATAGATCCGAATGGTCTTTTTGGTGGTGTCGCATACCACCCAACAGTTGGGGCATTCGGTAATGTGCTGCTCCAACTTTGCCCGGATCTCCGCGTCGACGTTCTCGTCCAGGTAATCGCTGAGTTCTTGCAGAAACTCCTTACATGTAAGCAAAGGCGTCATCCTCCTTATGCTTGAAGAAACGGGTTAACTTGTCGCGAAGCTGCAGGCGCGCGCGCAGCAGCCGGCTCTTAACCGCCGGAATGGACAAATCCAGCGCCTCCGCGGTTTCTTCAGTGGAAAGCTCCTCGATATCCCGCAGCACGAAAACCGCGCGGTAGGGCGGCGCCAGGCTATCTACGGCGGAACTGAGAATCTGGTTCACCTCCTCGCGCGAGTAGCGCTGTTCCGGGTTTTCGTCCCACGCCGCGATTTCGCGCGCGACGGTGTCCTCGCCGGTATCGATGGTTTCGTCCATGGACACCGTTTTGTCGGTCTTGCGTTTGCGCAATTTCATCAGCGCCTGGTTGACCGCGATGCGCACGATCCAGGTATAGAACTTCGAGTTGCCCTGGAACTGATCGAGGTGCTCATAGGCTTTGAGAAAAGTCTCCTGCAGCACGTCTTCGGCGTCTTCGCGGTTCTGGGTGATGTGCATGGCCAAGCGGAATATCTTGCCCTCGTAGCGGCGCACCAGTTCCGAAAAGGCCTTGGCGTCGCCCTCGCGAGCCTGGAGGACGACTGCGGTTTCGTCCGGGATCTGGCTGGTAGCTGGCATCCTTTATTTTTAGTATCGCACGGCGGGGCGGGCGGCCAGGAAACGGATCCCGCTCCTAATACGATCATAGAACGCGGATGCTAACGAAAGGCCCACGCGACGGGGCCAGAATCTGGCAAGTACTCCGTTTGCAATGGGATGCGATAGAGAAATCCGGGCTTGAAAAGTTGTGACTGAAAAAGGTCTCCTCAGTTTCGCGGCGGCAAGGGCTGAGAAAACAAGGTCGGGATCACCGCGAAAGTGAGGAAACCGTGCAGTGAACTAAACCGCAGGGTGATGCCGGTTCTTTAATGGGTTTTTGTTCCGGAGTGGCGCCTGCAGTAGCGGTGTTGGCGAAGAGATGGGCTGCGGTTTTAGTGTGTAGCCAATGGAACGGCGGCAGGCGATGATCCCTGGCGGCGCACCGCAGCACCAGGGAACGAGAGAGACTGGGCCTGGCTGTGGGTGCTGGAGTTGCTTGGGGAGTAAGCTGGACAGACGGGTAGCCGGGATAGCAGAGTTGGGTGGTTGCGAGTTTCGGCGCGCGGGCATCATGAACCGTCCAGGCGGAGAGGAGCCCGGACCATGGCGGGGCCACGGGGTCTGGATGGAGATCGGGATGCCGACGCCGCACCTGGGACATAGCCGCGGATTGCCGGCGATGAGCGCCAGCATTATATCTCCAGGGTGCCCAGATAGAGGAACTGCACGGCGGAAACGAGCGTGTTGACGCTCTACGGGGAGAGTTTACGCTCCTGGGTCAGATAGAGCTGGTATTGGCGGACGGCTTTTATCGCGGGTTTGGATGTCTGCTTGCTTATCCCACCACAACGGCTCGGCGGACTTTAAAGCCAGCCGCTCTATTCGAGAATTTCGTAATGGATGAGACCTCTCCCGGCGCTAAAGGCAGCGGTACGTTTCGGATCCTGATCGTCGATGACGATCGCGCAGGCGCGCGCCTGCTCCAGGAAGTGATGAAAAATCTACAAAGGCGGCATGAGTTGCACTTCGTTTGGGACGGCGTGGAAGCGCTTGACTTCCTCCATTGCCGAGGAGCCTACCTGAATGCACCCCGCCCGAACCTTGTTCTGCTCGACATGCACATGCCGCGCCTCGGCGGTTTGGAAACCTTGTCCGCCATCAAGAGCGACCCCGAGCTTTGCGCCATCCCCGTCATCGTGCTTTCAACCTCCAATGCGGCGAGCGACGTGCGCAAGAGCTATCAAGCGCATGCCAATTGTTATGTGCAAAAGCCCACAAATCTGGAACGCTCCGTGAAATTGGTTCAGGCTGTGGAGGCCTTCTGGATTGACTTTGTGCTTTTGCCCCCGTGCGGCGATGGAACGCCCTGGAATCGGCCAACCAGCTGATTCGAATAGGAAAAAACCCGAAACTGATGCATCGGGGCCCGCTGCAATCCACACTGGTCCCCGAATTGCAGTTGAGCGGGGGGAGGCGAGGAGCCGAGCGATGCATAACAACGATTCGCCGGCAGGGCCCGAAATAGTATCCCGCAAGTCCGGCTGTGAAGAGCACAACCGTCTCTTGGATCAGTTCGGGATGGCCGTTCGGGAGCTGATAGACCTGCACGAGCAGCAGTTTCTGGCGATCGTGGAAGGTGACGGGGAGTGTCACCGATTCGATCTTTTGATCCACATGACCAACGAAAGAAAACAACTGGCCAAATATGCCTATCTTCGGCATGTGGAGGACCACGGCTGCTCGAACGCCGATGTTGACAAACCTAGAACGTGAAGTGATTACCGATAGCATGTTGAAGATTCAGTCCGTCCAGGCGTCGTTGGATCAGATCGATGGATCCAAACTCCGGGACATCGATGAGATCAATAGTTGTCTTAGGACCGCCAACCAGAGCTTTTCGAACGCATTGAGAACCGGCCCTTCGCAGCGCACCAAGCGCTGATGCTTCGCCTGGCGAGGCTGAAGTTCCATCTCTCCCTGTGCGATAAGAGACCAGCAGTATCGGTCTGCCGGAGTGCGCCTGTGCGCCGGCCGCCGGGACCACAACAGCAACCCAAGGAGGCGCAGTCTATGAACAAGAGCCGAAAGTACCGAATTAAGTCGCCAACGATGGCCATTCTTTCTTCAGGCGGAGAGCGCACTTGGGTCACGGTGCCTGCGGGTGAGATACTCTCAATCTCTGAAGCCCACCGGGAAGGCGATCGCTTGATCGATGTGGTTTGGAACGGCGCGAGCTACATAATGTTTGCTCAGGATCTCCGGGAACGCGGCGAGCGGGCAGACCAAGACTACCCCGATCCGGCGTAGGTATCGGGTGCGGTCCTGCAAGGCCGCGGAAGAAGTGCACCGGGCGGCCCGGCGCCTCTTCCGCAGCTTGGCCCTCCGCTAGGCGCCCGCGGCCGAAACCTGGTCGGCGACCATTACGCCGCCTAACGAGGCCCATGCCGACCAGCCGCCGCCAGCCGTGACCTGCCAGATGTGCCATAAGGCATTGTCCGTGCCGCGCACGAAAGCCTCAAGCCTGCCGTCGGCGTTCCGGCCTACAGCCGTGTCGCTGGTGAGGACGCCTGCCAGCGAACCCCAACCGGACCAACCGCCCCCGGCCGTCACTTGCCAGATGTGCCACAGCGCGTTGTCCGTACCCCTGGCGAACGCCTCCACCCTGCCGTCCCGGTTCTGGGCCACGAACGGATCGCTGGTAATGACTCCGGCCAGCGAAACCCAACCAGACCAACCGCCCCCGGCCGTGACCTGCCAGATGTGCCAAAGCGCGTTGTCGGCGCCGCGCGCGAAGGCTTCCAGTCTGCCATCCGAATTTCGGCTTAGCGACGGGATGCTGGCGATGGACCCGCCCAGCGAAGCCCAACCGGACCAACTGCCGCCTGCCGTCACTTGCCAGATGTGCCAAAGAGCCTCGTCCGTACCGCGGGCGAAAGTTTCCAGCCTGCCGTCGTTGTTCTGGGCCACCACCGGATCGGTGGTGATCACTCCGCCCAGCGAAGCCCAGGCGGACCATCCGTTGTTGGGCGCTGTCTGCCAGATGTGCCATAGGGCATGGTCCGTACCGCGGGCGAGGACCTCCAGCCGTCCGTCCTGGTTCTGGCTCACAAACGGATCGCTGGCGATCACTCCGCCCAGCGAAGCCCAAGCGGACCACGCACCGCCAGGGGTCACTTGCCAGATGTGCCATAGGGCATCGTCCGTGCCGCGCACAAATACCTCCAAGCGCCCGTCGGCATTCCGGCCTACAGCCCGGTCGCTGGTAAGAACTCCACCCAGCGAAGCCCAGGCGGACCACGCGCCGCCCGGGGTCGCTTGCCAGATGTGCCACAGGGCGTTGTCCGTGCCGGTAGCGAAAGCCTCCAGGCGTCCGTCTGCGTTCGAAACCACAGCTACAGCGGCCCGCAGCCCGACGCCTTCCAGCGCCGTGGCCAGCGCGGTTCCCACGATGCTGCCCACGCCCGTGCATGCATCCCAACCCGGACCGGCATTGTAGAGTCCGTTGTTGCCCACCGTTACGTCCAGGAAGGCGTTGGTCCCGTTGAAGGCGTATACACTCGGGTTTAGATAGCCTACCGGCTCGTCCAAATCCGCGTTCAGCACCGCCACCAGCCCAGCATAAAACGGCGCAACCGCGCTCGTGCCGCCCCAGGGACCGGTTTGCGATCCGTTGAGAATCAGCATGTAGCCGCTGGACGGGTCGGCATTGCCCGAAACGTCGGGAACTCCTCGGCCGATGTGCCCCTTCGGGTTGACCGATACTGGTACGTTGACCCAGCTCTGCCACGCGGGCAGCCCGAACGCATTGCTGATCCCGCCGCCGCTGCCGGCCCACGTAACCTCGCTGAACGACGATCCGGAAACATTCTCGATGGTCACGCCGCCGCAGCCCGAAACGTACGGATCGGACGGCGGATAATTAACCTCCGCCGGATTGCCCGAACCTCCATCTCCCGAAGAGACGAAAATCGTAACCCCGACTGCCGTCGCTTCCTGAATCGCCGCGCTGACGCTATTGATAGTAGATCCCCATCCGCTCTCAGCGCCTGCCCAACTGACGGAAATCACCGATGGTTTATTGGTACTGTCGTGAATCGCGGTAGTGAAGGCGTCAATCCAACCCTGTGTTGTATTCGGCGCGAAGTACACTACGATTTTCGCTCCGGGCGCAACCGAACCGGCCACGTCGATATCCAGGATCACCTCGATATCCGCGCTCCCGCCCGGGCTGTTCGTCGCACCGTCGACGCCCACCCACGTAACAGCGGGTGCAGGCATGTGTACGATGTTGCTGAAATAATTCGTGATATCGGCGGGTTGATAGCCGCCGCCGAACTCCAGGATGGCTATGGTTTGACCGGCGGCGTGGTTGGCCGGAAAATCGTAGAGCTTGGCGACTTGGGGCGGGGTCAATGGCGTCGTGGCCTGCCCTGTGGCCGCGGCTCGGAACAACGGCTGGGATATCTGGCGATTGTCCAGTCCATGTACGCTTTCCACGATATCGGCCAGGCTCTCCGGAACGTTCACTGTGCCTTCATAGCCACGGTAGGTTTCGCCCGAGGTCTGATAGCGCTTCAACTGCACCGCGAAGGCGCGGTTCACCTGCTCTGCCGTTCCCGACAAGACCACGGTACGCCGCGAGATACTGCTCTCAACCACTGCCAGGCCCTGGCTACGCCCGAACGCGGCGACTTGGTCCAGGTCCGATTGCGCCGCGCCGTAACTGTCTGCATATTCCCGCCGCGATAGACTCTTACGCTCGCGATAAGGTGTTGCCGCCAACTTGTTTAGGTCGGCCAGCGGCGCATCGGTACGCCGCCGCACACGTACGCTAACCGAAAGCTTCTCTTTGGGGTCCGCATCCCCAATTCTGCTGGCGCCGGGGGCCGGCTTCCTCTCGCTGTTTGCCAGTGCTCGGCTTGCTTTAGGAGTATCTGCCATAAAGATTCACCTCTCTTGCCCAGGACGTCCATTTCGGCTCCTGGCTTCGCCAACTTGTGGCCGTGTTACTGGAACCCAGGCGGAAGTTCCCCTATTGTAGCTTCGAACCGCCCCCCTAGCCATCACCGGATAAGCCAATCCTGAGGCTGCGGCCCGCCGGCCTTATGTCTGGCCTTCGGTCTGTATTTTCTGCCGTCGTCCATATCATAAGGCCAACCTCCTTGCACTCGCTGTCGAATATGGTGCATCGACACCACCGGATGTCTCAAGCCAAAATCCGGCCAAATGTGCGTTACAGTACCATCGGCAGGCGCTTTCTTGCTACAGCTGCACCCAGGCAAGCTGTTCATCAATGGGGGGTGGGAGGACGCGCAGCGGCGCGATACGATCGACATCGTCAACCTGACCGGAAACCGCCGACCATCGTCCAGGGCTGTGACATCGACCGAGCCGTGGCCCCCGCGCAACACCAGTCTCGAGCGCAAGAGCTGGCGCGGGATGGACCCTTCCAGGAAGAAAAAAATCCTGTGGGACATCTCCGAAATCCTGCTGAAGCACCGCGAGGAGTTGGCGGTTCTGGAGTCCATGGAGAACGGCAAGACCGTGCGCGAAGCTGGCGGCGCTGATGTCGACCCCGCCATCGACGCGTTTCGCTATTATGCCGTCTGGGTGCGCAAGATCTACGGTGAAACCATTCCGGTGGACGGCCCTTTCCTGAACTACACGCTACGCGAACCGGTGGACGTGGCGGGCGGCATCGTGCCGTGGAACTGTCCGCTGCTAGATCGCCGCGTGGAAGGTGGCGCCCCGTCCTCCGCACTTGCTTCTTCGAACAACGAGTTGGGAGATGTGGGCGTACGAGTCCTCGTGATCTGCTGGTGCCGCGCAGCCAAGGAACCGGCTTGCTTCGAGCTCTGAGGTATTGCGACTACAATGGAAGCTGGTGAAGGTTCGGGATCTGATCCGGCAGATCGAATCGGATGGCTGGCGGCACGTTCGAACAACGGGAAGCCACCGGCACTTCAAACACGCAACGAAGCCAAATGTCGTCACCGTGCCGGGCCATCCCGGCGACGATGTGCCCATGGGCACCTTGAAGTCGGTTCTGAAGGCTGCGGAGCTGGAGGCGAAGAAATGAGTATGAAATACGCCGTGATTTTCGAGCGCGCAGAAAACAATTGGGCGGCCTACGTGCCGGACCTGCCCGGATGCATCACAACCGGGAAAACGCTGGAGGAGACCGAGAACAACATCCAAGAGGCCATCGGCGGACACATTCGGACCTTAAGAGAATTTGGCGAGCCGGTGCCCGATCCGGTGAGCCTAGCCAGGGAAATCGACGTACCTCCGGCGGCATGAGCGGAGGAGAGAATCGGGGCCGCCGCTTGGCGCCGATTCAGCCTGCCGGTTACCACCGGTGCGACCTCCAAACGTCAGCCGGGACCGTGATCCGTTCCTTGCGTCCGTTCAGCGCGGGGTCTCGAACCAGGAACATCGCGGGCTGCTCAGGTATGCCCGTGACGACACACACATACAGCGACTCCCGGTATGTGTCGGCGGCCAAGGTTTCGTTTGGCGACAGGTTTACGTCGCCATCTTGGGAGAGGCCTTTCACCTCGATCTGCACGTGACGTCCCGCGTCGTCATCGGCTTCCAGATCGTACCCGAGATTTCTGTTCTCCACCGGAGTCACATTAGTCCACCGCATTCCGATCTCCTGCTCGGCGTAATGCATCGCGAACTCTTCAACGCCTTTGTCAGGGGTATCCTTGACGCCGGCGGCCTTGAAGAATTCCCGCCATGGCCGGATGATCGTTTCGTCGTCCGTATTATCGAAGTATGCGTCCGCGACGAAATTCAACCCCGTCACGTAGTGCTGATTCGTCTCCCAGTCCTGGACGGGATGGAGTGCGCGGGAAGGCAACACCTCCGAAGCGCGGCGGATCTCCCCGCTCTTCGTAAGCACCCAGATATTTGTGCCCGATCCCAGTTCCTGCCCGAGAAGCTGTTTCGCGTAGCGGGTCAATCTGATCAAGTCGTCCACGCCGGGCGGCAGCGACTGGACTCTAATCCTTGGCAAAATCGCATCGCGGCCGACAGCCCGTGCATCCAGCGCCTGCACACCGAGAAGTCCCTTAAGAAAATTCCTCAGACTGTTATCGCCCGGCGGTTCTGCCGCCAGGACATCGGGGTGCAGCATCAGCCGACTCCCTTGAAGCTCGACCGCGAACTCGGCCATAGCGCCGTCATCGGTCGGCAGTTCCAGAACAGAAACGTCGCCGCCCTTCCGAAGCGTCAGATCCGACGCTAGGACGATCTCATGGTCGTGATATCCCTTTGTGCGCCACTTCGTCGTGTAATAAAAGTACGCCTCCCGAAAAGGCTGCGCCCTGAGCCACCGGTAAAGTGCGCCGTACCACGCCGGCCCTCCCGGCGCTCCGGCTCTGCTCTCAAGGAACGGACGGTTCTTCAGAAAGTCCCACCGGTCGACGTTCCTGATGCGTTTGATGGGACCCTCGCGAACCTGGGGATGCACAGCCACCTTGTCCGGCTCGCCTGAGAAGACCGCGGCGATTTCGGCGCGCGGCAGGACGCCAAGCAGGTTAAAGGCGGCAATCGCCTCATCGCTCTCGGTGATTCTGACCAATCTGTCCAAAGTCGCCGCGTCCCCCTGAGCGGCCGGGATCAGGGGCTCTTGCCGGAGGAATTGTTCCAGCGGATCGATCAGTCCGGGGCGGAACATCTTTGCGTACGATTCGAGCCCCGGGCTCCTGGCGAACTCGAACGCCGGAAGAAACTGGAATTTCCAGCGCTCGTGCGCCGCAAAATGGCGGATCGCCGACTTGCACAACTCCATGATCTCGCCGAGGAGCCACCGGTTCCACGGCGCTTCGTAGTTGATTGCATCGCGTCCGGGCTGCACCAGAAAATCGGCCTGAATGGGGAATTTCGCCCCGCTCTTCGCCTCGCCCAACGGCATGAAAGAGTAGACGCCGCCGTACATGGCGCCAGCTTCCATGGGCGCGATGTCGCCCTGATCGTTCAGAGCGAAGCCGACCGAGATCTCCCGCTGGTTCACATTAGCTCGGTATTCCTGGGTCAAACGGTCGAGCTTCACGGAATCCGGAACGGCTTTGATCGTGCGCCTGAAAAACAGAAATCGCTGCTCCTTATCGTTATGGCGCAGGCGCGTAATTCCATCGATCTCGCCGAGATTCTCGATGACGGCGGCCTGGCCGGATACCTCGTCTTTGAACGTTATCCGCTTGAGCCAGCGCAGGAACAGGTAGAGGTCGGTTTTTAGCTTTTGTACCTCCGCCGAAATCCGGTCATAGTGGCCCTCGTCCCGGAAGGGAATGACGATGGTTGTCTTCTCTGAATCGATCTCCTCGGATGGCTGGTCGATCCAGAGCGGTATGATGTGCCACGGCACAGCGCCCGGATCGTCCCATGCACCCCGGTCAAACTTGAAGGCGAATCCGCGCGAGTATATCTCGGGTGAATCCGTGGCGGTAAAAACCGACTTGAAACCAATGCCCAGATACCCGAGCGTCCCCCGCTCTGGTTTCTTCGACGATTGAATGCCGCACAGCGCGCGAACGTCCGCCGGAGCAAAGGGGGAGCCGTTGTGCGACACCTTGATTCGCCGGCGGTTGAGCGCGATATCGAAAGTTCCCGTCGAGTTCAATCCAAGGCCGGAATCCTCGGCATTCTGCAAGAGTTCGAGGATGAAAGCCGACGATCGCGTAAAAACAACCTGCGAGATCAGCTTGAGCGCGTTGACATAATCAGTCCAAATGCGCGTTCCCCGAGCAGCTTCAATCTCGGCCCTCACGCTGTCAACGATACTTCTCGGATCTGCGCCCGCCTGCATGGAATCAGCTCATCCGCGCTTTGAGGCGGGAATGCCCATCCTACACCAAATCAAGGCCGGGACAGGTGCTCCTGTGCCCGGAGCCGGAACAAATCCCCAAGAGAGTCGCGCACATACGGATCGCGACGGACGCCGTCAGCCCACAATCGTTGAAGTTGCATTACCAGGAGTTGCGAGAGGTTGAAGACCACAAACCGACCGTGCGCCGTTCCCGCAATCACTCTTCGGAATGGGCGCCCCGTTTGTAGTTCGGCGGCGGCTTGATCGCGGGCCAGAACGTGGCGACTTCTTCGCGCGCCTCCTGGCTAGAAGCCGACCTTGAGTTTTCCTGAGAGAATAAATCAATGACCGCATCCGAAGAGATCAAACCACAACTGCACCCAGGCAAGCTATTCATCGATGGCCGCTGGGAAGAGGCGCAGCAGGGCGGCACAATCGACATCGTGAACCCCGCCACCGGAGAGTTGCTCACCAACGTCCCCGACGGCCAGTCCTGCGACGTAGATCGCGCCGTGGCCGCCGCGCGCGCCAGTTTCGAGCGCAAGAGCTGGCGCGGCATGGACCCTTCCAAGAAGGAAAAAATCCTGTGGGATATTTCCGAGATCCTGTTGAAGCACCGCGCTGAATTGGCCGTGCTGGAATCCATGGAGAACGGCAAGACCGTGCGCGAGGCTGGCGGCGCTGATGTCGATCCCGCCATCGACGCGTTTCGCTATTATGCCGGCTGGGTGCGCAAGATCTATGGTGAAACCATTCCGGTGGATGGCCCCTTCCTGAACTATACGCTGCGCGAGCCGGTGGGGGTGGTGGGGGGCATCGTGCCGTGGAATTATCCGCTGCAGATCGCCGCGTGGAAAGTGGCGCCCGCGCTGGCTTGCGGCTGTTCGGTGGTGCTGAAGCCTTCGGAATGGACGCCGCTCACCGCGCTGAAGCTGGCCGAGTATTGCGCGGAAGCGGGCTTGCCCGACGGCGTCCTGAACGTAGTCACCGGCTATGGCCAGACCGCCGGCGACGCGCTGGCGCTGCACATGGATGTGGACAAGATCAGCTTCACGGGCAGCATCCGCACTGCGCGGCGGCTGCTGCAAGCCTCGGGCGAATCGAATCTGAAGCGGCTCAGCCTGGAATTGGGCGGCAAATCGCCAAACATCATTTTCCCGGATTGCGACATGGAGGCGGCGCTGAAGTCGGCGTTCTGGGGCATCTTCGCGAACAAGGGAGAGATCTGCAGCGCGGCGTCGCGGCTGCTGGTGCATGCGGATATCCACGACCGCTTCGTTGGCGAACTCGTGGCCCGCGCGCGCAAGCTGAAGGTAGGCGATCCGCTCGACAAGGGAACCCAGATGGGATCCCAGGTTTCGGGGCGGCAAATGGAACGTATACTGGATTACATCCAGGCGGGCAAGGACGAAGGCGCGAAGCTGGAGTGCGGTGGCGAGCGCGACACCGAAGGCGCCAAGGCCAAGGGCTTCTTCGTCAAACCAACCATATTCTCCGAAGTGAAGCCGGACATGAAGATCGCGCAGGAGGAGATTTTCGGCCCGGTGCTATGCGCGCTGAAGTTTCGCGACGCCGATGAAGCCGTGGAGATTGCCAACTGCACCATCTACGGCCTGGTTTCGGCGGTGTGGACGCGCGACATCAAGCTGGCGCACCGCATGGCGGCGGATATTAAGGCGGGATCGGTGTGGATCAATACGTACAACGGGTTCGACACCGCGTCGCCTTTCGGCGGCTATAAGCAGAGCGGCTTCGGGCGCGATCTGGGATCCTACGCGCTGGAGCAATACACCAACGTCAAGTCGGTTTGGGTGGCGCTTTGATGGACCGCGAATCGATCCGGCGGCGGTTCGAGGACAACCACATCCGGCGGGTCAAGCTGGGCGCATTCGATACGGACGCCACGCTGCGCGGGAAATATATCAGCGTGGAGAAGTTTTGGACGGCGGCCGAATCCGGCTTGGGATTTTGCGACGTGATCTTCGGCTGGGATATCGGCGATGTGCTGTACGACAATGCGAAGTTCACGGGCTGGCACACCGGGTATCCCGATGCGCACTGCCGCATCGACATGTCCAGTTACCGGCTGGTGCCGTGGGAGCCGGGCACGGCGTTCTTCCTGCTGGATTTCTGCGATGCGGCGGGCGGGCCGCTGGAGATCGCGCCGCGGCAGGTGTTTCAGCGGGTGCTGGAACGCGCGGCCGAGCGGGGGTACACGGCGCATTTTGCGGCGGAGTACGAATTCTTCATCTTTCGCGAGACGGCGCAGAGCCTGCGCGACAAACACTTTGCGGGGATGACGCCGCTGACCCCGGGCATGTTCGGCTACAGCGTGGTGCGGGCGTCGGCCAATGCGGAACTGGTGCTGGAGATCATGGAATTACTGGCGGCGTTCGACGTGCCGTTGGAAGCTCTCCACACGGAAACCGGACCGGGCGTTTACGAGGCAGCCATTGCAGTGAAGGCGGACCTCGCGGCCGCCGATCGCGCGGCGCTATTCAAGGTTGCGATAAAAGAGATCGCCGGGCGGCACAACTTGACTCCGACGTTCATGGCCAAGTGGAGCGCCGGCCTACCGGGGTCGAGCGGGCATTTGCATCAGAGCCTTAGGCGCACGGGAAATAACGAGAACCTTTTTTCCGGTGAGGCTGCGGACGGTGGGATGCCGGAACCGATGCGGCAATACGTGGCAGGCCTCGCGACGAATATGCAGGAATTGACCGCCATTTTCTGCCCGACCATCAATTCTTACAAGCGGACCGTCCCGGGGGCCTGGGCTCCGGTGAATGCAACCTGGGGTGTGGATAATCGTACAACGGCGGTGCGGGCGATTTCCAGCCGCGGCAAATCCGCGCGCGTGGAACTGCGGCTTACCGGGGCGGACATCAACCCTTACCTGGCGATGGCGGCTGCTTTAGCTGCAGGTCTGGATGGAATAGAACGCAAGCTGGAGCTTCCGCCGCCCACGGTGAATGCCTATTCGGCAGACGCGTCGGCGCTGCCTCGTACGCTAGCCGATGCGACCCGCCTGTTCCGCGAGAGCCGCGTGGCGCGCGAGTGGCTGGGCGAACAGTTTGTGGAGCACTACGCGAGCACCCGCGAATGGGAAGTGCGGCAGTACGAGAAAGCGGTGACGGACTGGGAACTGGCGCGGTACTTTGAGTCGGTGTGACCGGCGGTGTGTGTCGGATTTGTACAGGGCGTGTCTCAGCGCCCAATGGTCGGAGGGGTGGATATCATCGACAGCAGTAAGCTAAGTAGCACCAAAATCGCTAGTCCGCCGGCGATCCACATATACTTCATTCACCCCCTGCAAAAGCACAGTGCAATTTCCAGACCGAACATTACGTTGCATCGCAAGCAGCGGGTCCTGGAGGACCCGCGCAGACCTGGAAGTCCGCCCCACAATGCTACCCGCGAATCAGGCGGACGGCGTTCGACAGAGGATTTCCCGCGGCGGCCCGCGCCCCGGCGGCCGCGGGTTCCTCGTCCGCCACCGGTTGGTCCTGGCCTTCGCCCGGCGCCAGAAACAGATTGGTCTGCACGCCGTGCTGACGAGTGTACAGATCGTAATACCTGCCTTGCAACGCGTACAGCGATTGGTGCTGCCCGCGCTCCACGATGCGCCCGCCCTCCACCACCAGGATCTGGTCCGCACGCCGGATGGTAGACAGCCGGTGCGCGATCACGAACGTGGTGCGGCCCTTCATCAGATAGGACAGTCCCTCCTGAATCAGGGCTTCCGATTCGGAATCGAGGCTGGAAGTGGCTTCGTCCAGAATTAGGATGGCTGGATCGGCCAGGATAGCGCGCGCGATCGAGACTCGCTGCCTCTGGCCACCCGACAGCTTGACGCCGCGCTCGCCGACCACGGTGTCGTAACTCTTCTCGAACGTCTCGGCGAATTCGTCGACGCGCGCAATGCGGCACGCTTCGTGGATCTGCGCCTCTGTGGCGTTCGGACGCGAGAAGGCCACGTTCTCGCGGATGGTGCCGTCGAACAGAAATGTATCCTGCAGCACCACGCCAAGCTGCGTGCGGTACGAATCCAGCCGGACGGTCGAAAGATCCATGCCATCGACGAAGATGGCGCCCTCAACCGGCGTGTAGAAAGCGGCGATGAGTCCGATAATGGTGGACTTGCCGGAGCCGGAGGGGCCCACTAGGGCGGTCACCGTGTCCGGCGCCGCGCGGAAGGAAACGTCGTGCAGTACGGTCTTGCCCGCGTCGTAGGAGAAAGTCACGTGATCGAAGACCACCTCGCCTTGGATGCGGCCGGCACGCCGCTGGCGACGCGGGTCTTCATCCTCGGGGCGCTCGCGCAGCAGTTCTCGCGTACGTTCCAGGCCGGCCAGCGCTTCGCTGATCTGCGTGCCGATGCCCACGATTTGGGCAACCGGTCCAATCAAAAAAGCCAGGAACATGATAAACGTGAAGTACTGGCCCAGCGTCAGGGTATGCGCCATCATCTGGCGTGCGCCCAGATACATCACCAGCGCGCCCAGGATGCCCATCATCAGCGTTGCGCCGAAGCTCATCATCGAGGTGGAAGTGAGGCTCTTCATCACGTTGTCCAGCAGGCGTTGCACGCCGCCGGAGAACACCTCCGCTTCCGCGGCCTCGGCGTGATAGCCCTTCACCACGCGCACGCCGCCCAGCGATTCGGTAAGGCGTCCGGTGACCTCGGCGTTGATTTTGCCGCGCTCGCGGAAGATGGGACGCATCACGCCGAAGGCCTTGCCCAGCGCCAACGCGAACGCCACAATCGCGCCCAGCGCCACGCCGGTCATCGAGGGGCTGAGCCGCAACAGGACCGCCAACGCCAGCACCGCGGTCAACAGCCCTCCCACGAATTCCACCAGGCCGGTGCCGATCAGGTTGCGCACGCCCTCCACATCGCTCATGATGCGCGAGACCAACATCCCGCTCTTGTTCGAATCATAGTAGGAGACCGGCAGGCGGCCGACGTGCCCTTGCACCTTGCGGCGCAATTCGGCGATCAGGCGCTGCGCGGCTTTGGAGAGCAGTTGCGTTAGGCCAAAGGAAGTGACGCCTTGTATGGCGGTGGCGCCCACCACCGCCAGGATCAAAGGCCGCAACAGGTAGTAGTGGCGCTTGCCGATGATGTCGTCCACCAAATATTTGGTGGAAGCGGGCAGCACCAGTCCCGAGACCCGGTTGATGGCCATCAGCACCATGCCGAGGGCCAGCAGGCCGCGGCGCGGCCGCACCAGTTCCATGATGTCGGGCAGTAGCGCGCGGAGGCGTTCGGACTTGGGTGGCTTGGTTGGGTCTGGGGGCGGCACCTAAGTACAGTTTCGCACGAGGCCGCCGGGCGCGGCACCGGTAAAAAGGCTAGTCGTCCCCAAGACGCCCGATTGACCAATCCGCTCCACATCGGCCATAATTAGCCGGAATGACCGCGGGCAGCGTCTCTCATTACCGGATTCTCGAGAAACTTGGCAGCGGCGGTATGGGGATCGTTTACAAGGCGGAGGACACCCGACTCGGGCGCCTGGTGGCCCTGAAGTTCCTGTCCGAGGAACTGCCGCGGGAACAGGAGGCCCGTGATCGGTTTCGGCGGGAAGCGCGCGCGGCTTCGGCCCTGACCCACCCCAACATCTGCACGGTTTACGATATTGGTGAGCACGAGGGCAGACCCTTCATCGCCATGGAACTGCTGGAGGGCCGGACGCTGGCGGAGCGCATCGGGAGCCAACCCATGGCGGCGGACGATCTGCTGGAACTGGCGATTCAAATCGCCGATGCACTCGACGCGGCGCACGCCAAAGGCATCGTCCACCGGGACGTGAAACCCTCCAACATTTTCGTAACGCCGCGAGGGCAGGCTAAGATTCTGGATTTCGGCGTGGCCAAAATAACGCGGGAAGTGCCTGGATCCGCACCCGATCCTGTCGTGCAAACCACGGAAACATTGCTGACTGGCGCCGGGGCGACTATCGGCACGCTGGCGTACATGTCGCCGGAGCAGGCCCGCGGCGAAGAATTGGACGCCCGCGCGGACCTTTTCAGCTTCGGGGCGGTGCTCTACGAAATGGCCACCGGACACAGGGCTTTCACCGGCAAAACTCCGGCGGCCGTCTTTGCCGCCATTCTTACAGAGACACCCCCGCCTGTACGGGGAGCCTTGCAACCGACAATCCACCGCGCGCTCGAGAAAAATCGCGAGGACCGGTGGGCAAGCGCGGCGGAAATGAAGTTCGCGCTCGAGGGGATCGGGCGTAAGGGTGGTTCGGCGCGAAGTTCCGTGCCGGGGCGCAAATCGGCGCGCTGGATCGCGGTCCCGATTCTGATAGCAGCAGTCGGCGCCACCGGACTGTGGTTGGCGCGGGCGCGCCACGTGCCCCGCGCCGCCGATCCCATCGGCGTCTCGACTTCCGTCCCCATGCGACGTTCGGTGGCGGTGCTGGGCTTCAAGAACCTGGCCGGAAGGCCGGATGCGGCGTGGCTCTCGCCAGCCCTCGCGGAGATGTTTGCCAGCGAACTGGCGGCCGGCGAGAAGCTGCGCACGATCGCCGGGGAGGACGTGGCCCGGGCCAAAATCGACCTTTCGCTGCCGGATGCGGACGGCTATGGACGCGACACGCTGGCCAGAATCCGAAAAAATATCGGAGCGGATCTGGTAGTGCTAGGCTCGTATTATTACTCCGGGAAAGACTCCGGAGGGCAGGTGCGGCTGGATCTGCGTCTGCAAGACGCGAGGGCCGGCGATACGGTCGCCACCGTCTCCCAGACGGGCACCGACGTCCAGCTTCTGGATCTGGTCTCGCGGGCCGGCACTCGGCTGCGGGAAAAGTTGGGGGTAGAGGACGTTACTCCGGCCCAGGCGACTGCCGTGCGCGCCGAATTGCCCTCCAATCCGGAAGCAAACCGGTTGTATGCGGAGGGCTTGGCTCGCCTGCACGTATACGACGCTCAGGCGTCCCGCAATCTGCTGGCTAAGGCGGCCGGCGCCGAACCGTCAAACGCGCTGGTCCACGCCGCGCTGGCGCAGGCCTGGGACGTTCTCGGCTATGACGAAAAAGCCAAGCAGGAGGCCGCGAAAGCAGTGGATCTCTCCACCGGTCTTTCGCGGGAGAGGAAGCTGCTGATCGAGGGCCGCTATCGCGAAATCACCGGAGAGTGGGACCGCGCGGTGGAGATTTACGACACGTTATTCAAATTCTTCCCGGACAGTTTGGATTACGGACTGCGCCTGGCCTCCGTCCAAACGGAGGCGGGAAAGGGCAAGGACGCGCTGAACACGATCATGGCAGTCCGCAAGCTGCCGGCGCCGGCGCGCGAAGATCCGCGCATCGATATGGAGGAATCCGCGGCCGCCGAGTCGTTGGGAGACTTCCGTCGCGCCGAGCAATTGGCCGCTTCGGCGGCGGAAAAAGGTGAAGGGGAAGGAGCCGGGCTTCTGGCGGCGCGCGCGCGGAAACAGCAGGGCTGGGCATTGGAGCGTCTGGGACAATTGCAGCAGGCGGAAGCCGTCCTGGGGCAGGCGGAAAAAGTGTTCGCGCGCGCGGGCGACAATGCAGGCGCGGCGCAAACGCTGCACTCGATGGCGGGAGCGCTTTACGACCAGGGCGATCTGACGGGCGCGCGCAAGCTCTACGAAGAGTCGTTGAGCGTCTTCCGCAAGAGCGGCGACCGCCGCCACGTGGCCTCCAATCTTAACGCCGGCGCGAACATTCTTTACGAACAGGGCAATCTGGGGGCGGCCAGGAAAGGTTACGAGGAGGCGCTGTCGATTCAGCGCGAGATCGGAACCAAGGACGAAGTCGCCGGGACTCTGGGTAATATCGCCAACGTTCTGGATGGGGAAGGCGATCTGGCCGGAGCCAGAAAGATGCACGAAGAAGCTCTGCGGAACTTCAGCGAGGTGGCCGACAAAAGAGGCACGGCATCGACGCTCTCCAATCTCGGAGGACTGCTGCTGGAACAGGGCGATCTGGCGGGGGCGCGATCCTTCTACGAACAGGGGCTCAAGATTTGCCTGGAGACGGGCCACCGAAGGGGACGAGGCTACGCGCTGGAGGGACTCGGACGGATCGCGCTGTCCCGGGGCGACATCGCCGAAGCGCGCCGCAGGATGGAGGAGGCGCTGGCCATCCGCAGCGAGATGGGCGATGAGTTCAATACCGCTGTCAGCCGCGTGGATCTCGCGGTGGCAGCGATGGAGGAAGGGCGGCCCGCGGATGCCGAGGCACCCTTGCGCAAGGCCGTCGAGGTTTTCCATAAGGCAAAATCGGACGAGGACGAAGCCGCGGCGTATGCCGCGCTGGCGCAGTCGTTGGCGGCGCGGGGCAAAGGGCCCGACGCGAGGGCGGCCGTCCAACGTGCCAGGGCGCTGCTATCGGCCGGCACTTCCTTTCCGGTTCGCTTCGCAGTCGACATGGCCCAGGCGCGCGCGGAAGCCGGCGCCGCGCCTGCAGCCGAGGCGGATAGCCGCAAGCTGCTCGAATCCGCGCTGGCCCAGGCCGTGCAGCATGGCTTTGTGGGTCTCGAGTACGAGTTGCGTCTGGCGCTGGCCGAACTGGAGGTGCGGTCCGGCAACCTGGCGGAAGGACGCGCAAGGCTCCTAGAGCTTGGAAACGATGCCGGCGCAAAAGGGTTTGGCCTGATCTCGCGCAAGGCGCTGGCAGCGCATCCGGGGCCGGGGTGAAGCTGGGTCTACGGGCTTCCTAAAGCCCGCGCATAACTGCGGCGGATACTGTGCGGCAGTTGGTAGCGGTCGAATGCCGTCACATCGCACCAGGCGACGTCGCGCACCTCCTCCGACGCGCGGAATGCCTCCGACGCGGCTTGGAATCGGAAAATCAAATCGTGGTGCAGATGGAACGGTTCGTCGCGCCGCGGCGGGATGCCGTGTACATCCACTCCCACCAGCAGTGGCGCGGTCTCGGCGCGCAGGATTGCGCCGGTCTCTTCGACCACCTCGCGGCGTCCCGCGTCCCCGATAAGCGGATCGTCCGGCTCGACGTGGCCGCCGGGAAGCAGCCAGCATTGCAAGCGGCGATGCAGCACCAGCAGGATGCGGTCCTGGGCGGGGCTGAGCACCAAGCCGGTGCAGGTGATGTGCCCCGGATTGAATTGCCGCCGGGAGAACGGCTCGGGTACAGAAGCCAGCAGCGCGAACACGAGCTCTTTGCTTTTGGCGGCTTCGCCATCGTCGGCCGGGTCAAAACTGCGCAAGAGAGTGGCGACGGCTTTTGGTTCTATCATGCTTCGATTATTGCGCGGGTCCTAGCTGTCTCGACGCCGCTAGCGCACGATGGTAGAATGATGCTACCCATGAATGAAGCTGGAATCCCAGACTTGTACCAAGTCGTACTGAACGCTCTCGATCTTCACGCGTCTTATCCAATCCCGGAGCTTCGGCTGGAGAAGGCCCGCCGGCGGCTGGTAGTTGCCAGTGGAAATGCGCTGCCGACCGGGCGCATCATTTTCGCCGATGAGGACGCCGTCTACTGCGACGAGGGGCAATATACCGCCACCCTCGACCGCCAATCCGATATCGACTCGGTAGTGGTGATATCGGCGTCCGGCAAGAAACATGCCCCGATCATAGTTTCCGAGCTGATCCATCGCAGTCTTTCGCCTTACCTCATAACATGCTCGCCGGAGTCGCCTGCCGCGGCGTTGCTTTCGCGCGAGCGCGTATTTGTTACGCGTAGCCTGCCGGAGCCGATCACCTATAACACTTCGACCTATTTGGGAATGGTTCTGGCAAAGACTCGCGAGGATTCCGCGCAAATCAAGCAGCACATTCTGAGCAAGGTAGCTCCCCTGATACCGGACTTCACGAAGTATCGGGCTTTCTACATCATGGTGCGGCCCGAATTCGAGCTTGCGCTCCCCATGTTCGTCACGAAGTTCGATGAGCTCTTCGGCGGTCGGTTAACCGGACGATGCTACACCGTGGACCAGACCCTGCATGCCAAAACAGTGGTCCCGTGGGACAAGGAGTTGTTCATCAGCGTCGGCACGCCTAACGAGGACTTCGGTTCGGAACGGTTTGAGGTCCCCTTAGCCGAAGGAGCCGGATTTGCGGCGATGATCGCCACCACTTATTACGTCATTGGGCATATCCAGGCGCAGAACCCGCCCTGGTTCAAAGAGCACGCCGAGGAGTACACTCGAATACAGAACGCGCTCTTTGAGAAACTCGAACACCAGCAACGCAAACCTTAAAGCCATTTGCCTGTGTGGCAGGATGGCTCAGCGTGTCCCGCCGCACTAAGAGAATATGGGCATCGTCATCACTCAAGTGGACGCTTTCACCAGCAGGCCGTTCGCCGGAAATCCGGCGGCCGTGTGCATCCTTTCCAAGGCGCCCGAAGAGCGCTGGATGCGGGACATAGCGCGCGAGATGAACCTCTCCGAAACCGCTTTCCTGGTCGCGCAAGACGGAGGCTACAACCTGCGCTGGTTCACGCCGGCGGTCGAGGTAGACCTGTGCGGCCACGCCACGCTGGCCAGCGCGCATGTGCTGTGGGAGGAAGGCCATCTGGCCGCGGGAGCGCAGGCGCGCTTCCACACCCGCAGCGGCTTGCTGCTTGCCGATCGCCAGGGCGACTGGATCGAGATGGATTTTCCGGCCAAGGTGGAGCAAGCCGCGGAGCCGCCCGCGGATCTTGCCGCGGCTCTCGGATTGACGCCGGTCTACGTGGGGCGCAACCAGTTCGATTATCTGGTCGAGGTGGAATCCGCCGCGGCGGTGCGCGGCGCGCAGCCGGATCACGGCGTACTGCGGAAACTGCCGGTACGCGGCATCATCGTGACCGCGCGTTCCGATACGCCTGAATTCGATTTCATCTCGCGCTTCTTCGCCCCGGGTTCGGGTGTAGACGAGGACCCCGTAACGGGCTCGGCGCATACCTGCCTGGGACCGTATTGGAGCAAGCGTCTGGGCAAAACCGAACTCGTGGCGTATCAGGCTTCGCCGCGCGGCGGCGTGGTCCGGGTGCGTTGCAACGGCGATCGCGTGTTTTTGGGCGGGCAGGCGGTTACGGTGTTGCGCGGCGAGTTAATAGGATGAGGTGCACCGTTTTCAATGCTCGACTGAATCGCCATAGTGAATTTGATAAGCCACGGGAGTAGTGGCTATGCACACCGCCGCTCCATGCAATTCAATTTGGGCATGCCGATTATCGCCACTGTTTACTATACTGAAAAGGAGAGGACGGCATGACCGGCGAATACGTTGAACAGCGCAACGGCGGCTACTATGTCAGCGGCACGCGAGTGGCGCTGGACTCCATTGTTTATGCCTACCGGCGCGGGGAGTCGGCGGAGTCGATCCGGCAGAATTTTTCGTCGTTGAGCCTCGTGCAGGTGTATGGGGCTGTTACGTTCTACCTGTCAAATCAGCACACCGTGGACGCATATTTGACGGAAGCGGAAAGGGAGTGGGATGAGTTTGCGCGGGACCATCCACTGCCAGAGGAGCTTCGCCAAAAGCTTGAGCGCACCCGCCAAGAAGTGTCCGCAAGGCGCCCGTGAAGATCAGGTTCCTTGCCGATGAGAGCCTTAATCGGGCGATTGTCACCGGCGTCATGCGGGCGGAGCCTTCCATCGATTTTCTAACTGCGTCCGGCAGCGCAACTCACGGGAGTGCCCGATGGGGCGGTGCTTGCCATCGCGGGCCGGGAGGGTAGGTCTCTTGTTACGCACGACATCAAAACGATGCCGTTCCACTTCGCCCAATACCTGGCGATCGCGGATAGCCCAGGGGTCATACTCATCTCTCAGAAGACAAGCGTGGCCGAGGCCATTGAAAGCCTGCTGCTCGTTTGGCTGGCATCTGAACCCGATGAATGGGTCAACCGGATCTGCCGGCTGCCGTTTTGAGCGCTGGCGCGCTCTACGTGGGGCGAACGGTCCGATTACCTAGTCGAGGTGGAGTCCGCCGACTGACACAGTGCCCCAGTTCGTGGCAGACCAGACTTCGCCGCGCGGCGGCGTGGTGCGGGTGCGTTGCAACGGTGATCGTGTGTTTCTGGGCGGGCAGGCGGTCACGGTGCTGCGCGGCGAGTTAGTGGGATGAGGTTTTGATCCGTTCAACTAATCTGTAGACCGTGGTTGACGGATTTGCCCCCACGGTATCGCGCGAGTCGTGCCATCTCTCGAGGTCCTCGGCGCGCTTCAGGGCGTCGGGATATTTCGGCCGCAGGGTCTCGTAGTCGAGTTCCTTGTCATAGTTGCGCACGTGGCTCCTGCACAGATGCTGCACCTTGCCGCGCCCGATATGGGCGCGCTGATCCTGAAAGTGGAGGAGCACCCACAATTCGAAGCACGGATTTGAGATGGCCAGTTCGATGCCATTGGCCCTAGCCTGGTTCTTGGCTTCGGGAATTAGCGGATGCTCGTCGATATCGAAAACGCACCATACCTCTTCGTACTTTTGGTTATCGTCCCTGAGCTTTCTCGCCTTGCCGATGGCCTCTCTCTGTAGGCCGGCAGCCCGTTCGACGAGGGTCTTTGGTGTTCCGCCTGGTTCGATTTGGAGATCTATGAGGCTGCGCTCGATATGCCGGACATCGTTGAAGTAACGCGGCTCCGTGACGGTTCCCTCGCAGACAATCAAGAAGCGTGGCTTCGGCTGGCGCTGGGGCTTGCGCCGTTGGAGGTCGTTACGATTTCTCGCCATTGCCACCTTCGGTCCCGGTCAGATAGTCGGGATGAATGAACGGAATGGCTCCGTACCGCCCTTGGAGGTATCCGTTCTCCAGGTTCTCTTGACGGCGTGGTTTGAAATCACTCAGCGGATACAAATGGCTGCCACCTGCCGAATCTTTTTCCGTAAACCAAATCTGATCGCGCCTAAGCTCTCCGCTGCTCAACAGGTTTGTGTCATGAGTGTTGAAGACTAACTGAGCGTCCAGCGGATTCGTCTCCGGGTTGCTGAAAAGTCGAATGAGTTCAATTGCGATGAGAGGATGCAGGCTCGCATCCAGTTCATCAATGCAGAGGGTCTCCCCCCACTTGAGTGCGCTAACAATGGGGCCAATGAGTGACAGATAGGCTATGGTGCCGTTCGATTCTTGTCCCGGCTCCAGCGGAACGTTCTGATCGCCGATGCGATGTAATAGTCGAATGACTCTGAGCACTTGCTTGCCCGGAAGCGTCGCTGCAACCGGCCACGTGGCTACCAGTTCCATGTAATTCTTTGCTGATTCCGGCCATGGGATGTCTTCCAGTTGGATTTCGGCGATACCGAGGTCGGCATGCGAAAGCAGCCGGGTAATCACGGCCCTATCCCTCTCGTCTTCGCAGAACTCCGCAGCATTCACGCCGTAAACTGCGCGCTCCGCAATGCGGAAAGAAAGTCGGTGTGAAAACCAACTGTAAACGGGAGACAGCGCCCGATGATTATTCTGAGCAGCGGCTGAAAGGAAGAGGCTGTTCTTGCGTACGAGCGCTTCGATAGTCTTATTCTCGCCTGGCATTTCGGAACCGAAAGAAATTGCGCCGCCCTCAGCACGTTCGAACCAAACTTGCCTGGCGCCATTTTGGTAAACGTAGAGCCATTCATGGCGGACGGCTTCGGAGTCAACCGCGAATCCGTATTGGTGACGGACTCCGGCGAGAAGAATATCGACTGCGAACTCCGAGGGTGCCGTCTTCGCTGCGCCGATGAAAGGATCCACCGGGATGCGCGCATCGGGTAGCCATTGCGCGTGCGACAGATTTACCGCGTCAGTCATAAACCCAAGCGCACGGATTACGGCGGTCTTTCCCGACGCATTTGCTCCATAAATCGCGGCGACCGGTAGCACCTGCTCGCTCAATCCAGGCGGGCTGAAAAGGCCGTTGCCAGACCCGGGCAGCTTGCTCGCTACCAGCGACAGTTCCTGTTCCGTTCGAAACGAGCGAAAGTTCGAGAATCGAAACTTCAGGAGCATATTCTGTGTATCATCTTCGCACAAAAGCCCCTTCCCCCCATGCTACACTCCACCTATGCCCCCCGCCCCGCGCGAAATGCCCGATGAGCCGCCGCCGTTTCTAGGCACCTGGCCGCGCGTCTACACGGCGGTAATCGTCTACCTCGCATTGCTGATCGCACTCTGCTACGTTTTCACCCGCGCGTTTTCATGAGACCTCTCGATTGGATAGTCCTGGTTGGTTCACTGGCTTCCATCATTGCCTATGGCCTCTATCGCGGCCGCGGCAGCAACACCGTCGACCGCTATCTGCTGGCCGGCAAAACCATGCCTTGGTACGCCATGGCGCTTTCGATCATGGCCACGCAGGCCAGCGCCATCACCTTCATTTCCACCACCGGCCAATCGTACGTGGATGGCATGCGCTTCGTGCAATTCTATTTCGGCATGCCGCTGGCTATGGTGGCGCTCTCTGCCACGGCCGTGCCCATCTTTCATCGCGCCAAGGTGTACACCGCATACGAATACCTGGAGAACCGCTTCGACGCCAAGACCCGCGCCCTTGCCAGCGTCATTTTCCTGATGCAGCGCGGCCTCTCCGTGGGCCTCACCTTCTACGCGCCCGCCATCGTGCTTTCCGTGATCTTCGGCTGGCCCGACCGCCTCACCACGCTGATCATCGGCATCACAGTAGTGCTGTACACGGTGACTGGCGGCATTCGCACGGTTACCTGGACCGATGTGCAGCAGATGATCGTCATCCTCTTCGGCCTCGTGGTGGCGCTGGTCATGATCTTCGTGCTGCTGCCGCGCCAGATTTCGTTTCTGGACGCCGTGCACCTGGCCGGATTCGCCGGCAAGCTCAATGCGGTGACCTTCCATTTCAATTGGAACGACCGCTACAACCTGTGGAGCGGGCTGATCGGAGGGATGTTCCTCGCGCTTTCGTATTTCGGATGCGACCAGTCCCAGGTGCAGCGATACCTGACCGGCAAATCCATCGCGCAAAGCAAGCTGAGCCTGCTGTTCACCGCCATGGCCAAGATCCCGATGCAGTTCTTCATCCTTTTCATCGGGGCGATGGTATTCGTGTTCTACATCTTTGAACCCGCCCCAATGGTGTTCCAGCGCATCGAGTATAACCGCATCCGTCAGCCTGAGTTGCGCCCGCGCTATGACCCCATCGCCGCCCGTTACCAGGACGCTTTCGAGCGGCGCAAAGCGCAGGCGCTGGCGATCGTGCAGGCCCGCCACGCGGGCGACACGCGCGCGGAAAACGAGGCCGTCGAAGGGTATCGGCGCGCGCAGCAGGACGTGGACGCGGCGCGCCGCCAGGGTGCCAGCCTGGTGGAAACCACCGGCGGGGAAAAGGGCTTCAGGGATACCAATTACATCTTTCTGTCTTTCGTGACGCGCTATCTTCCGACGGGCATCGTAGGCCTGCTGATCGCGGTGATCCTGGCCGCCACCATGTCGTCCAGCTCCGGGGAGATCAACTCGCTGGCCACGGTTTCAGTCGTCGATATTTACAAGCGCCACTTCCGGAAGCATGCCACGGACCACCACTATTTGACCGCCTCGCGCGTGGCCACGGCATTCTGGGGCGCCTACGCGGTGGCGTTCGCGGGACTCGGAAAGCATCTGGGATCGCTGATCGAAGCCGTGAATATCGTCGGATCGCTGTTTTACGGATCGCTGCTGGGAGTGTTCGTACTGGCCTTCTTCTTCAAGCGGGTGAGCGGCACCGGCGCTTTTGCGGGAATGCTGGCCGGAGAGGCTGCCATCTTCGCGGCGTTCCTATTCACGGGGATTTCGTTCCTGTGGTACAACGTGATCGGCTGCCTGGTGGTGATCGCGACCGGTATGGCGGTCAGCTACGTTTCGCCCGCAGCTTCCGCCACGCCAGGTACAGCACGATAAGCGCGCCGATCGCGCAAGAGGCGATCATCATGTGGTGATGAATTTGCGCCGACACCACTTGCCAGCGGTCCCCCAGGAAGTAACCCAGCGACACAAATGTGGCCGCCCACAGGAACGCGCCCAGATATGCGAATAAAGCGAAGATGTGCGGCTCCACGTAGGACACTCCCGCGGCGTAAGCCGTCAGATGGCGGACGCCCGGAACGAAGTAGCCGAACGTAAGGCTCCAGTGGCCCACGCGTTCGAAGAAACGGTGAGCCTTGGCGAGCCGCTCCTCGGTAAGGTGGATGTACTTTCCGAAGCGGTGGATCAGCGCCAGCCCGAAGGTACGGCCCAGCGTGTAGCTCAACGTGATGCCGCAGATGGTGCCGGCCAGCACCGTGGCGAACGCCGGCGCCAGCTTGAAGTGATGCGAGAAAATCAAATAGCCGGTGAACGTGAGCAGCGTCTCGTCCGGAACGGGCAAGCCCACGATGCCCAGCATCAGCAGGCAGAATATCGCGGGATACCCATAATGCGAAATCCAGTCGAGAACCTGATGTTCCATAAGAAGAGGCCGGCGTGGACGCCGGCCGCACGCCTGGAGGCCCGCCCCACTACACCACCAACATCGATACTTCCACCTGGGAGCGGTTGCCTTCCACTACCACAATGCCGGATTCGGTGACGTGGTGATAGCGGCGGTCGTTCTCCAGATCGTAGCCGATGCAAGCGTCGGCAGGCACGCGCACATTCTTGTCGAGGATGGCCCGGCGGACCCGCGCGCGCCGACCAATGTCGCAGTTATCCAGAATCAGGCAGTCCTCCACCAGTGCGCCGGCATGTACCTTCACGCCGCGGAACAGCACCGAATTCTTGACGGCGCCACCCGAGAGAATGCATCCGCCGGAACAGATGGAATCGATGGCTTCGCCGCGGCGGTTCTGGTCGTCGAATGTAAACTTGGCCGGCGGCTCGGGATAGCTGGCCGTGCGCAGAGGCCATTTCCGGTTATAAAGGTTGAGCGCCGGCTTCACGGAGCGCAGGTCCATATTGGCGTCATAGTAAGCGTCGATGGTGCCGACATCGCGCCAGTAAGGCTGCGCGTCGGACGGCTCACCTGG
>DATNMW010000284.1:0-19431 GCA_035602155.1 Bryobacteraceae bacterium
AAATTCGCGTCGTGCACCAGGTTATCCGGATCGTCGATATCGGTTCCGCGAAACGCAAGGATGGCGAATCCATCCCCGGCTGCGAAATATGCCTGCGTTCCGAGCGCGTTCCACTGGCTGGGGTTCTCTCCGATTTTCGCGCGGAGCTCCAGCCCGCCGGCGGCCAAGTTGCCCCGGAATTCGTCGTCGGTCATGAGTTCGGTACCGTAACGGGCATACGCAAGGATGGTAGCGTCGGCGGCCCAAGCTGCCTTGACAACTGGTCCGCTGGTTGCGAATGGGCACTCCCGGGCGCGGCTGAAGTATTGGTATTCCCCCTTCTCCGGAGGGTAAAATACATTCTTCAGCGATCCCTTCAAGAGCGGGGTGTGCCTTTTCGGCGCAATTGTTTCCTGGTCCATAGCAGTCTGCCCAGCTTCTCGCTTCAAAATCGGAACAAAACCGCAAACAATTCGCGTTATTGTAACGCGGCGATGCTGGTTCGTGCAAGCGTTTTTCGTTTGGAGTCGCGGAACGGCGCAACGATCTAGCTTGCGGCAGCGGCGGAACCATCGGCGGAACCGCGGCCTAAGCCTATCGCCGAAGTCGGATCTCCATCCGTATTACCGAGGATCTTCATCCATTTGAGATGCGCTAGAAAGGCGCCCGTAACCGTCCGGCTCTCCCGGTAGGTGAGTCCGTACTCCGCGGCAGTCGATTTGACGATCTCGGTCAGGGCCGGGTAATGCACATGGCAGATTCCGGGAAACATGTGGTGAATCACATGGAGGTTGAGGCCCCCCAGAAACCAGCATGCCAATGGATTCCCGCGCGCATAGTCCGCCGTCGTGTCGAAGATATGCTTGATGTAGTTGTTCGAGATGTGGCCTCGCTCATCGGGCTCGGGAAACGAAGAGTCCTCGGTGAAATGGTTGGGCTGAAAGGTGAGTGCGAGCGTAAAGCCGAGGAAAAAGTGCATCACAATGAACCCCAGGACGACCGAGTACCACGGCGCCTTGAGATAGAGTAGCGGAAGCACAAGCGTGTAGGTGTAGTAGAAAGCCTTGCCGGCGAACAATATGAAAAGTTCGTGCAGCGGGTGTTCGGCGACCTTCCGGTTACCGAATCTGTGCGCGGAGAAAAGCCACCTGTAATCCTTGGTCAAAACCCAGTCGAGTGTCGACAGGCAGTAGAAGAAAGGGGCATAGAGATGCTGGTAGCGATGGAAGGGCCTTCTCCGGTCGTGCGGCGAGAATCTAAAAATGCTACCGGACACCAGCGCCGTATCGGCGCCGCGAACGTTGACGAAAACATGATGCGCGTCGTTGTGCATCAATTGCCACATATAGGAGCTCAATCCGACCAGGTCGAAGACACAGCCGAGGGCCCTGTTGATCCGTTTGCTCCTGGCATAGGCCCCGTGGTTGGCGTCGTGGGCTATATTGAGCCCCATGTATAACTGCGCGTATCCATGCAATACGTAAATTGCAACCACATCGAGAGGCGAAAAACGGCCGGTCATCAGCCACAGATACGTGCCAATCCACAAGAGAAAGGCGAGGATTGTCTTGAAGATCATTTCCAGGTTGGCGCGCTTGGAGATCCGGCGGGTTTGGAAGTAGCCGTCGACTTTTTGCGACAGCGCCTGGCTAAAACCTGAAGAGGCAACCTTCCGGTCGAACTTGAATTGTGCGTCCTGGGCCATCTCGAGATCCCCCTCGCGTCGGCGTGCTGCTGTCTGCCTCCGGGTACGGCGGCCGTGCCTTCCGTCGACAGATCCGGCTGCAATTCATTTCCTTAGCGGAAGAGTATACTACACCCGCGCGGACGAAGACAATCCGCGGCGCGTGCCTCGCCAAAAAACCCCTGACATGCTAAGTTCCCTAATTGGGAACCAGTTTCCACTGGCCGCGGCCGCTAAAGACGATCCACCCGGTGTAAACTATACAAAGAGATGCCCGACATCGATTCCGATACACCCGCCAAGCCGGAAGGGCGCCGCTTCCCGGTGCCTCCCGCCACGTTCGAATTTCTGGCCGAATCGTTGCGCGTGCAAGCCGAAATGCAGCTCGGCTTGATGCGTTTCGGCGCCGAAGAGGAACCATCCGCCGATCTGGACCTCGCCCGCCATACGATCGATCTCATGGGTATGCTCCAGGAGAAGACGCGCGGCAACCTCACGCTGGAGGAACAACGGCTGCTGGAAAACTCGCTCACTTTGCTGCGGTTCCGCTACGTGCAGGCGGTCGACGAAGCCAAGAAGAAGACAGCCTGAATGGCGGAGTGCGGCGTAAAGATCACCGTCCTCGGCTCCGGCACCAGCGCCGGTGTGCCCATGATCGGTTGCCATTGCGCCGTGTGCACCTCCGCCGATCCGCGCGACCAACGCCTGCGCCCGTCCATCCTGGTCAGTTACGGCGAGCACAACGTGCTGATCGACGCTACGCCGGATTTTCGCGCACAGGCGCTGCGCGCCGGGTTCGAACGGCTGGACGCCATCCTGTTCACGCACGAGCATGCCGACCATATCATGGGCCTGGACGACGTGCGCCCTTTCAATTTCCGGCAGCGCGGCCGCATTCCGATCTACGCGTCGGAGCGCACCATGGCGGCCATCCACGGTGCGTTCCGCTACATCTTCGATGGCGCGGAGAAGGTCACTGTGGTTCCGCAACTGGACTCCCACACGCTGAACGGCGCGTCATTCGACCTATTCGGCCTGGAGTTCACGCCCATTCCGATCCTGCATGGCGACTCGACGATCTACGGCTTTCGCTTCGGCAACGCCGCCTATCTCACCGACCACAGCGAGGTACCCGCGGCGTCTCTCGAGCGGTTGCGCGGCCTCGATGTTCTGTTCCTGGATGCGCTACGTTACAAGCCGCACCCCACGCACTCCACCGTAGACCGCTCCATTGCCACCGCCGAACAGGTGGCGGCCCGGCGCGTATTCTTCACGCACATCTGCCACGATCTGGCGCACGCACGCACCGAGGAGCGCCTGCCGCCGCACGTCCGCCTGGCTTATGACGGGCTCGAAATCGAAGTCGGAGGGCCGGCATAGAACTTCGATGCGCGTCTTCCGCAGTCTCGATGAAGTGCCTCCGGATTTCGGTCCATCGGCGCTGACCATCGGCAACTTCGATGGCGTACATGCGGCGCATCGCAGAATCCTGCGGCGCGTCAAGGAGGTCGCCCTCGAGCGCGGCCTGAAAGCCTCCGCGCTCACCTTCAACCCGCATCCCAGCAAAGTGGTGGCCCCCGCGCGCGCGCCCCGCCTGATGAGCACCCCCGAACAGCGTTGCGCGCTGATGCGGGACGAGGGCATTGAACAGGTGCTGATCATGCCGTTTGACCGGCACGTGGCGCATCTCACTCCCGAGCAGTTCGCGGAGCAGGTGCTGGTGCGCAAGCTGGGCGTCCGGGCGGCGGTGTTGGGCCACGATTTTTGCTTCGGCTACAAGAAGTCCGGCAATGTGCGCGTGCTTGAGGAACTGGGACGCAAATACGGCTTTTCGACCGAAGAAGTCAAACCAGTGACAGTGCGCGGCCGCCTGGTCAGCAGTACGGCGCTGCGGCAGTTGATCGAAGCCGGCAAGGTGGCGCAGGCGGCGCGTCTGCTGGAGCGGCCTTATGCGCTGGAGGGAGAAGTGGTGCCCGGCCGCGGCGTAGGATCGAAACAGACCGTACCCACGCTCAATCTGGCGACCCAGACGGAGGTGCTGCCGGCCACCGGCGTTTATGTTACACATACGCACGATTTGGCGGGCGTGCGGGTGTGGCCGTCAGTGACGAACATCGGTTACCGGCCGACCTTCGGCGAGGGCCAGGAGCTTTCCATCGAGACCTTTCTGTTGGAGCCGCTTGCAGGAGAAACGCCACGCCGCATCCGGGTGGAATTTCTGTGGCGAGTCCGCGGTGAGCGCCAGTTCCCGGACGCCCCAGCCCTGAAGCGGCAGATCATGCGCGATGCAGGGGTAGCCCTGGCCTACTTCCAGCGCCTGCGTAAATGGACAATAAGATCCGATCATCTATTTTGATTCGCCGCCGCAATATGTCATAATATGGTGTAACGATTCATTATTGCCCTTGTACGGCAACCATCGCGTTACCACTTTATTCCCAGATTGAAGGAGATTGCGTAATGAAAATGTCCGAAGGTAAATTGAAGCACCTGAAGGCGCTCTCGAATCATGCCGGCATCATCGCGGCGGCGGCCATGGATCAGCGCGGCAGCTTGCAGAAGTCCCTGGCGTCGGCGCGCGGCGTGGATAAGAAAGAGATCACGTACGAAATGATGGGCGAGTTCAAGACTGCCGTCACCAAAGTGCTGACACCGCATGCCAGCGCCATCCTGCTCGACCCCGAGTTCGGCATCGAGGCGCGCCTGGCGCGCAGCCGCAACGCCGGCTTGTTGCTGGCCTATGAGCTGAGCGGCTATGACAACACCCAGCCCGGGCGCCTGCCCGACCTGCTGCCGCACGTCTCGGTGAAGCGCATCGTGGATTGGGGCGCGGATGCGGTCAAGATCCTGATCTATTACACGCCGTTCGAGGACTCCAAAGTCAACGACATCAAGCATGCCTTCATCGAGCGCATCGGCGCGGAGTGCGAGACTTACGAAATCCCGTTTTTCCTGGAATTCGTGGGATACGACCCCAAGGGCGGCGATGAGAAGGGTTTCGAGTACGCCAAGGCCAAGCCCGAGATCGTGAACAAGAGCATGGAGGAATTCTCCAAGCCGCAATACTTCGTGGACGTGCTGAAGGTGGAAGTACCCATCAACGCCGAGTTCGTCGAGGGCAGCGCCGTGTACAAGGGCCAAGCGGCCTACACGCGCAAGGAAGCGCTGGCGCTTTTCCGGCAAGCCGCAGAGATCGCCAAGAAGCCCTTTATCTATCTCAGCGCCGGCGTGAGCAACGCGCAATTCGTGGAATCGCTGCACATGGCCACCGAAGCCGGTACGGATTTCTCCGGCGTGCTTTGCGGCCGCGCGACTTGGAAAGAAGGCATCCCGGTATACGCCAAGAGCGGCGTGAAGGCGCTGGAAGACTGGCTGTCGAAGGAAGGCGTGAAGAATATCAACGCTGTGAACGACGCCATCAAATCCGCCGCGCCCTGGTACGCCAAGCTGGGCACACCAGTCACCGTATAAACCTCCGGGTCTGTGATGAATCCCGGGTGGAGGGCTGCCAATCTTGGCCGCAGCCGGTCTTTAGCCGGCTCTGGCCGGCCCGCCGGTTCTTCCCTTGTGGCGGCGCAGTCGGCAAGCGCGTCCGCTTCGGCGTGCAATCGGAGTTTCAGGATCTCCGGATCGTGGGAGTGCGTGATGCGCGGCCGGTCGATCTGCGCCACCCCAACGGGCACGTCGTCTACGTGCCCTCGCAGCAGCACCCGCAATATGGCGAAGAAGGCAATCTCTTGGTGCGCGCAAAGCATGCCGCGGCGCTCGCGGGCACGTTGCACAACGAGATCCGCTCCCTGGACCGCGAATATGTCCTCGAAACGAAAACCATCGAACAGACGAGTGATCGAGCGCTGGTCGCTGAGCGCGCCGTCGCAATCCTTTCCGCAGCCTTCGCGGGGGCCGCTTTGTTGCTCGCCGGCTATCTACCGGCCCGCCGCGCACTGAAGCTGGACCCAACGACCGCCCTCCGCTGCGATTAAACGAGATCTTCCCGCTCCCCCGTCACTATCCCGATATGAGCGCGGATCCCCCTGTCGACGGCCTCACCCTAGACCCGGCCGATTGGCCGGAGTTTCGCGCCCAGGCGCACCGGATGCTCGACGACATTCTCGACTACACCGAACACATCCGCGAACGTCCCGTCTGGCAGCCGATTCCGGACGAAGTGCGCGCCCGATTCCGTGGCGATCTTCCCGACTCGCCGTCCGCTCTGGACGCCGTTCACTGTGAGTTCATGCGCGATATCCTGCCCTTTGCCGCCGGCAATGTGCATCCCGGTTTCATGGGCTGGGTGCATGGAGGCGGCACACCCGTAGGCATGTTGGCGGAGATGCTCGCGGCCGGGCTGAACGCCAACCTCGGCGGACGCGATCACGTCCCCATCGAGGTGGAACGTCAGATTGTCCGGTGGATGCAACGGATCTTCGGATTCCCGGAGAGCGCCACCGGGCTGTTTGTCACCGGAACTTCGATGGCCAACCTGATCGGAGTCCTGATCGCGCGCGATCGCGAGCTGGGTTTCGAGGTGCGCGGCGCGGGCGTCGCCTCGAGCCCGAAGAGGCTGGCGGCCTACACTTCTTTGGCGGCCCACAACTGCATTGGGAAGGCAATGGACATGGCTGGCATCGGCAGCGATGCGCTCCGATTGATTCCGGTGGACACGCGCCATCGCATCGATCCGGATGCTCTGAAGAAGGCCATCGGCGAGGATCGCCGCGCGGGTCTTACGCCGTTCCTGGTGGTGGGCACGGCGGGCGCCGCCGACACAGGCGCCATCGACAATCTCGACGAACTGGCAGGGATCTGCCAGAACGAGCGGCTCTGGTTTCACGTCGACGGCGCCTTTGGCGCGCTGGCGATTCTGGCGCCGGATCTTGCGCCGCGGCTGAAGGGCATCGCACGGGCGGATTCGCTGGCTTTCGATTTTCATAAGTGGGGCCAGGTGCCGTATGACGCCGGGTTCATTCTGGTGCGCGACGGCGTGCTGCATCGCAGCACCTTTGCCTCGGAGGCCGCTTACTTGAGAAAAGAACTGCGCGGCCTGGCTGCGGGCGCGCCCTGGCCCTGCGATTACGGGCCGGACCTTTCGCGCGGCTTTCGCGCACTGAAGACCTGGTTCACGCTCAAGGTCTACGGCACAGCGGCCTTGGGCGCGGTCATTTCGCGCACCTGCGCGCTGGCACGTTATCTGGAAAGCCGCATCGCCGAAACGCCGGAATTGGAACTGCTGGCGCCGGTGGAACTGAATGTGGTCTGCTTCGGTTATCGCGCCCCGGATGCCCAGAGCCTTAATGCCAGGATCGTCATCGAACTGCAGGAGTCCGGGCTGGTGGCGCCGTCGACCACCGTCATCGATGGGCGCCTGGCAATTCGCGCGGCCATTGTAAATCACAGGACCGGGCGCGGGGAAATCGACTTGCTGGTTCATAAGACCCTGGCCCTGGGACGCGCCGCCGCGATAGATTTGCAATTTGAGCGAGCCTGTTCGCTGGACAAAATGGGCCGGACTCAAGAGGCCCGAAACGCATATCTGGATCTGCTGGCGCGCGATCCCGCGCACCGGCTGGCGTTGAATAATCTGGGCACGCTGCTGCATGCGACCGGATATCGGACAGCCGCGCGTACAGCCTACACCGAAGCCGTGGCGCGCCATCCCGGCGATCCCATGAGCCGCGTGAATCTGGGCAATGTGCTCCACGAAAGCGGCGAATTCCAGGCTGCCCGGGATCACTTTGAAACCGCCCTGCGGCTGGACCCCGGCCACGCGGAGGCGCATCAAGGCTTGGCCTACGTGCTGGCCGAATTCGGCGACGAGGAGGGCGCCCGATGGCATCGGCGGAAAGGTTTTGAGGATCGTCCGGCGATCGCGCTGCAGTATCGCGGCGGAGGCACCCCGGTGTCATTGCTGCTGCTGGTTTCGCCGGTGGGTGGTAACATTCCGACCCGCAATCTGCTGGACGACCGCGTGTTCCAAACATTCGTCGTGGTGCCCGAGTTTTACGATCCCAAAGTGCCGCTGCCGCCGCATCAGGTGGTGTTCAACGCCATTGGGGACGCCGATCTAGCCGCGCCGTCGCTGGTCGCGGCGCAGTCCGTGGTGGCCCTCACGACAGCGCGGGTGATCAATCCGCCCGCCGCGGTATTGGCCACGGGGCGGGCCGATCACTCACGGTTGGGACGCCTTCCGGGCGTGGTGATGCCAGCCACAGTCACGCTACCGCGGGAACTGCTCTCCTCGCCGGACGCCGCGGTTACCGTGGCGCGCCACGGCTTCCATTTCCCGCTGCTGGTGCGCACACCCGGCTTTCACACCGGACGCCATTTTCTGCGGGTGGAGAGTCCGGACGGGTTGGCTGGCGCGGTAGCGGAATTGCCCGGGAAGGACTTAACCGTCATAGAGTTCCTCAACGCCCGGGGCGCAGACGGAAAGGTGCGTAAGTATCGCGTGATGACGATCGGCGGTCGGCTTTATCCGCTGCACCTGGCGATTTCCAGCCATTGGAAGATCCACTATTTCACCGCCGATATGGCGGAACAGGCGAGCAATCGCGCAGAGGACGCCGAGTTTCTGGAGCATATGCCGGCAGTGCTCGGCCCGCGCGCCATGCAGGCGCTCGCCGGCATGCAAGCCACACTTGGCCTGGATTATGCCGGCATCGATTTCGGCTTGAGCGCCACCGGGGATCTATTGGTCTTCGAGGCCAATGCCACGATGGCGATCAATCCGCCCGAGCCGGACGAACGATGGGCGTACCGCCGCCCCGCCGTCGAGCGGATCTTCGCCGCCGTGCGCCGGATGTTAACCGGCGCCTCTATCCCTTCCGCCCAGTTTCAAACAGAAACCAGATGCGCCGCTCCGTTTGGTCGATCCATACCTCCAACAGGCTTGTAGTCGCTACGTCGTTCTCCTCGTCGCACAGGTCGTGCGCTTCGCGCATGCTGGCCAGTATCGCCCGATTGTCCTCGCGCAACTCGGCGAGCATGTCCAAGGGATCCACAAAGTCGGCGTCGTTATCGCTCAGGCGTTGCAGGCGGGCAACATGCCCGATGGATCGAACAGTGGTCCCGCCGATCTTGCGCACGCGCTCGGCGATCTCGTCCGTCATCGCAAAAATCTGATCGGCATGCTCGTCCAGCAGGAGATGGTAGTCGCGAAAGTGCGGCCCGCTGACGTGCCAATGAAAGTTCTTGGTCTTTATGTAGAGAGCGAATACATCGGCCAGCAGCGCATTCAGAGCGCCGGTAATGTTTTTGACGGCTTCCGCGCCGAGGGTGCTGGGCGTCGCCAGGGCTTCCCGGCGGCGGGTTCCAAGTTTTTCTTGAGTAGTAGTTGGCATCTTAAGACTCCTTCGTAATCTTCCAGACCACGATCATACCTCCGGTATCCGCGCATGTGCCCAGATTCGGGCGGGAAGCGGGACGGAAACACACAAAACCGGCGGGCTCGCCTACGGCCGAAGCCCGACGCCGCGTTCTAAGGCCTGGAAGCCGGGATCCGCACGCAGCGGGTCGAAGACCGGATCCACCTTCAGGAATATCATGGGGGAGTCGTGCTGCGCGAATGCGATACGCAGGGCATCCAGTGCCGGGCGTTTCTCGCCCAACTCCAGATGCATCACCGCCACACCGTATCCCGTGTCGCCGCCGTGGAGCTTGCGATGATGCCGGAGCCTCTGCAGCACATACCCGCGGTAGCCGGATGCCGCATAATCGCGCTCCACGGATGCGGCCGCCCCAGGGTCGCCCATGGAGATAGCGATCTTCGCCAACATGTCGACGCTCGCGCCGTAAATCCTGCGCGCCTCATAAATCCCGGCCAGACGGTATTGCGCGGGTATGAAGTGCGGGTCCATTTCCAGCACCTGCTTCAAGCGCTCCTCGGCCGGATCGTACCGGCGCGCCAGCGCATACATCCAGCCCAGGTCGGTGTTGTAAATCAGGGAAAGCGGGTCCAGGTCCACCGCCTTTTTGGCTTCCGCGATGGCCTCATCGACGCGCCCGAGGGGCGCCAGATAGAGAGTGGCGTACCAGTGATGCGCGGGCGCATAACGCGGGTCGATGGCCAGGGCGCGTTGGAATTCCCGGTCGGCGCCGGCCCAATCCCACTCCCCGAGGACCTTTTCGCCAGCCAGCGAGGTGTGCGCTTCCGGGAGACGATCGTCAAGCTGGGTGGCGTGAGTGGCAGCCGCTTTCGCCTCGGCTAGCAGAACCAGCGGGTGCGGTATATCGAGGGCGCGGAGGTCGCAGGAATCCGCCAGGCCCGCATAGGCGGGCGCATAGGCCGGGTCTTTTTCGATCGCTTTGCGAAAATAATCCGCCGCCTTGGCCACGCTTTCCGGGCTTCGCTGGTTCCAGAAGTACCGGCCCTTGAGGTAGAGCTCGTAGGCCTCGGCGCTGACCGGGCGCGCATGCGCGTCCACTCTTGGATCGAGCTGGACGGCTACTTCGCGCGCGATGGCGCGCGACACCTGGCTCTCGAAATCGAGCACATCGCGCAAGTCGCCATCGTAGCTGCGCGCCCAGACGTGGGTGTCGCTGTCAGTCCGGATCAACTGGGCCGTGATGTGCATGCGGTTACCGGAGCGCATGGCGGCGCCCTCCAGCACGGCCTCCACGTTCAGCTCGCGGGCAATTTGTTTGAGCGGCTTGCGCGCGCCCTTGTATTGCATCACGGAGGTCCGGGAAGTAACCTGCAACGGCTTGATTTCGGCGAGTTCGGTGATCAGGTCCTCGGTAATGCCGTCGGCGAGGTAATCTTGCCCGGAGTCGCCGGTCAGGTTGGCCAGCGGCAAGACCGCCAGAGAATGGATGGGCCGGGCATGCCCCCGCGGCAGAAGCGCGCGCCAGTTCGGTGTGTTCAGGACGGCTAGGCCGGCTAGCAGCATGGTCCCAGCCGTCGCCCACCCAGCTACCCAAGGCCAACGGGTAGCACGGGACGGACGCGGCGGGTCTGCGGCGCGCGTCAGGCCGCCATTTCCGTTCTCCTCGCGGCGCTCGCGCACGTCGGCCACAAACCGGTATCCGCTGCGCGCCAAGGTCACGATATAGCGGTGCTCGTCAGGACTTTCGTCCAGGGCTTTGCGCAGGCGGGAGATGTTACGGCCGAGATTACCGTCCTCGACTACCGTGTCCGGCCAGACCTGGGCAATCAGATCGTCTTTGGTGACTACTTCCCCGCGGCTGCGGAGGAGTACCAGAAGAACGTCGAAGGCCTTTCCCGTGAGCGCCACCGGCCGGCCATCCCGCAGAAGAAGCCGCGCGTGGGGGTCGGCTTGGAAGGCGCCGAACTCGTACAGCAGCCTGTGTGGGCCAATGTCCGAGTTTGTCCGAGTTTGTCCGGCACGCTGCATGGTCTTGCGGCCGCAAATCGCCCACACTGGATCGAGTAGCGAGAGAGGAGCGGCGGAATGGCCTAGCCTTATCGATTCTACAACGCGGGGTGGTGGTGTGCCAGTACCAGTACAACCGGAGCGCAATTAGGAGGATAGCTATGAAGGTTTTATGGGCAATAGTGGCGGCGCAGGCTGCGATCGGCTTGCTCGCGCAGACACCGCCGCCAGCCTCATTTGTGACTGCGAGGATGTTCCAAGCTGCCACCGGCTACGCGGACCCAATTTCGTATTATGGCACGGAGCCGTATGGCATTGCGGTGGGCGACTTCAATCGCGACGGGAAGCTGGACATCATCGCCGCCTGCTGGGGGGCGGCGGTTACCGTTAACCTGGGCAACGGCGATGGAACCTTCCAGTCCTTGAGTCAAGTTTATGATTTGCCGGGCGCTATTGCAGTCGCGGTGGGGGACTTCAACCAGGACGGTAACCTGGATGCTGCCGTGCTTGCCGCCGGCAATCCGGGATCGGTTGCCATCTTCATAGGCGACGGCGCCGGCAATCTAACCGAGACGGCTTCCTACACGGTCGGCATACAAGGTCCGGGTGTGTATAACAACATCGCTGTCGGCAGGCTGCATGGCGGGGGCAAGCTCGATTTGGTCGTCACCAATGGCAACGACAGCACAGTTTCCGTGCTGCTCGGCAATGGCGACGGGACATTTCAGCCGCAAGTGGCATATTCCACCACCGGCGCCTACCCCGCCGGCAACTATCCGCAATGGGTAGCGATTGCGGACGTCAACAAGGACGGTTACCTCGACTTGGTTACCGCCGACTCCGGCCAGGGAATCAGCGTCCTGCTGGGTAAGGGAAACGGCAAGTTCAAGGCGCCGGTATTCTACTCGGACGTGCTCAACAACTCGGGCGTGGGGCTGGGCGCAAACGGTGTGGCCATCGCGGATCTGAACGGCGACGGCAACCTCGACGTGGTCGCGGCCGCGCAGGTCGGCGCCGTAAACGTGTTTATGGGCAACGGCGATGGCACATTTCAACCGGCCGTCGCCTATTCCGTACCGTACGCCAGCAGCATCGCCATCGCCGACCTCAGCGGCAAGCCGGACCTGATTGTGACGGACGCTGGCGAATCAACTGCATGGGTTCTTCCCGGCAACGGCGACGGCACATTCCAGCCTGGCGTGGCCTATGCCACGGACAACGGCGGCCAAGGCATCGCGGTGGCCGACTTCAACCAGGACGGCAAGCTGGATTTCGCCGTTGGCAGCAATATTGGCCCCTTCGTGACGGTGGCCTTGGGCAACGGCGATGGGACTTTCCGCGCGGGCACGAATTACGGCTTCGTCGAGGGTTACGGTGTCGATCAGATGGTCGCCGCCCGCCTTGGAAATGACGGGAATCTCGATATCGTCGAAGCCGACCCCAACAACCGGGAGTTGCACGTCATGTTAGGCAGCTCGCACGGGGTATTGGGCGCGCCGAGCACAATCTCCATATGCGGCGTGCCCTGGTGGGTGGCCGCCGGCGACGTGAACGGCGATGGCAAACTGGACATCGTCGCCATTGGCGGCGCCAACAGCGGCTGCGGCGTCGGCGACAACTCCGTCGCCGTCTTGCTAGGCAATGGAAATGGAACGTTCCAAACGCCGGTCTATTATTCGATTGGAAACGATACCACCAACAACTCCAGTGGGGCGGTGGTCGCGCTAGCCGCCCTGACGGCCAATCGAAGGCTCGACATCGTGGTCAGCAACAACGATGGCAGCCTCAGCGTGCTGCTGAACACAGGCAGTGGCGTCTTCGGCGCCGCCACCGTGATTTCGGGCGTGACAGGAACCAGCGAATACATCCTCTCGGGAGACTTCAACGGGGATGGCAAACTCGACCTGGCATTACCCGACTATGACAACAACACCGTGAAAATATTGCTGGGCAAAGGCAACGGCGCCTTCAGGCCGCCTGCCTCCGTGCCGGACGTTCCTCAGGGTCCCGGCGGGCTTACGGTCGGTGACTTCAATAAGGATGGCAACCTCGACCTCGCCGTCACTTCGAATGGCGCCGCCAACGGAGGAGGCGTCGCCATTTTTTTAGGCAACGGAGATGGCACTTTCAACTTTTTAGCAAATTACGGTTGGGACCCGGGTTCCGTAGGCCTGGGGGCTCCAGCCACCAACCCGTCTGCCCCAGTCGCTGTCGATGTGAATGCAGACGGCAATCTCGATCTGCTCATCCCCTTGGCTAACACCCACGACTGGGCAACCTGCAACTGCGGCATCGAAATCGGGAACCTGGGCATGGTTGTGCTGCTGGGCAACGGCGACGGCACTTTTGTAGACGACTCCGCCGGACCGTTCCTGGCGGGGCCGAACTCTTTGCAAGTCGTGGCTGGAGACTTCAACAACGATGGCGCGACGGATGCCGCCGTGCTGCAGCGGTCTGGCGGCAGCTCCGCGCCTTTCGTGACCATGCTGATCAACAACACGCAGCCGGTCGGCGCTTCGCCGCTCAGCCTCAGGTATGCGGCGCAGACGGTGGGCGCCAGCAGCAAGTCCCAAACCGTGATTCTCACCAACAACCAAAGCACTCCGCTCGCCATTAGCAGCGTTACGGTGGGCGGCGCCGATCCTGGCGACTTCCCCTACAAATCTGCCTGCAATGCCACGCTGCCGGCGGGCGCCAACTGCACCATCGCCGTGGCTTTCAAACCGGCGGCAACCGGAAGCCGTACGGCCTCGCTATCGATCGCCGACGCCGTCGGCACGCAAACCGTCTCACTGAGCGGCACTGGACAATAGATTAGGCGGCGCACGCACGGGGTGCGTGTACTCCTGTCTTCTGCGCTACACTGTTCCTTAAGCCAGAAAGGTGTGTCCATGCCCGAGAATCAAGACTCCGTCAATCGCAGAGATTTCATGGTCCGGACCGCGGCCGCAGCCGGCGCGCTCGGGGCCGCCAAGGAACTATTCGCCAAACCGGCCAAAGCGGCGGCAGCCACGGGAAAGGTTATTGGCGCCAACGACCGCATCAACGTGGGCGTAATCGGCGTCGGCGGACGCGGCTCATATTTGGCCGGCCAGTCTGCCGCCATCGGCGAGCGCACCAACGCCTGCAAGATCGTGGCCGTGGCCGATGTCTACGAAAAGCGCAAGCGATTGGCCGCGGACAAGCACAAGTGCGACGGCTACCTGGACTACCGCGAGATCATCAATCGCGCGGATATCGACGCCGTGGTGGTGGCCACGCCCGACCACTGGCACGCGCCCATCGCGCTGGAGGCCCTGGACCATGGCAAGGACGTGTACCTGGAAAAGCCCATGTGCCACACCGTCGAGGAGGCCCGTCACCTTTCCCAGACCGTGAAGGAGACCAAGCGGGTACTGCAGGTCGGGTCGCAAACCACCTCGGCCTTGCAGTGGCACGTGGCCAAGAAGTACATCGCAGACGGCGCCATCGGCAAGATGATCATGAGCCAGGGTTCCTATCACCGCAACTCCAAGGAGGGCGAATGGAACTGGCCCATCGACCAGGGCGCCGGCCCGGATGGGAAGGACGAGAACTACATCGACTGGAAGACGTGGCTGGGCAAAGCGCCCAAACGCCCCTTCGACGCCGACCGCTTCTTCCGTTTCCGCAAGTATTGGGATTATTCGGGAGGCATCGCTACGGACCTTTTCTTCCACGTGGTGGCGCCCTTGAACATCTGCTGGTCCGAGCCGCAGTTCCCCAGCAGGGTATCGGCCAGCGGCGGCATTTACGTATTCAAAGATGAGCGCGAGGTGCCCGACACCTTCCATCTGATGGCGGAATTCCCGCAGGGCCATTCCCTCGTATTGAGTTCCAGCATGGCCAACTCCCACCATATTCCCGGCCTGATCCGCGGCCACGAGGGCACCATTGTCATGGTGGACCACGGGATGTTTGAAGGCAGGACGGACCACATCACCCTGCTCCCCGAGCGCAAGGTGACCGACGACGCCTACAAAGCCAAGTTCGGCGACGAAGTGGAAACCAGGATTCCGGTCGAGCAGAAGAGCGATATCGTGGCCCACATCACCAACTTCCTGGATTGCATGCGCACGCGCGAGAAACCCACGCTGGATGTCGACACGGGTTTCCACGCGCAGGTCACCATCTCCATGGCGGTGCAATCTTACCGCGAGGGGCGGGTACTGTATTGGGACGACAAGAACCAGAAAGTGGTCAACAAGCCGGTAAAGGGGTAGCCAAAATGAAAAGCCTTGTCTTTCTTCTCACAGTTTCGGCAGTTGGAGCGCCCCTGTTCGCGGCGACTCTGACGCAAGCCGAACGCGACCGCGCCATCGCCGAGTTGACCTCCAGCCGCCAGCAATTCCTGGATTCGGTGGCGGGCCTCTCCGTGGCGCAATGGAATTTCAAGCCCGATGCGAACACCTGGTCTGTGGCCGAGTGCGCCGAGCACATCGCCGTTAGTGAAGACGTGATCTTCGGCAGTGTCACCAAGATCGCGCAAGGTCCAGCCGCGCCGGACAAGAAATCCGCGGTGACGGACGATTTCATCCTGACGGCGGTGGTGGATCGCTCGCACAAATTTCAAGCGCCCGAGGTGCTGCGGCCCACGCATCGTTTCGCGACGCCGCAGGAGATTGTCGATCACTTCAAGCAGAGCCGCGAGGCCACTATCGCCTACGTTCGCGATACGCAGGACGATCTACGCGGGCACTTCTTCGATCATCCGGTGCTGAAAACCATGGACGGCTATCAGTGGATTCTGCTGCTCTCCGCCCACAGCCGGCGTCACACGGCGCAATTGAACGAGGTCAAAGCAAACCCGAATTTCCCGAAGGAATGAATGCCGCGGAAGGACAGGCCGGGAGGCCTATCCCACTCTTGCAAGGCTGCCGGGTTCTGCCTGGCAGATCCCAGAAGGGGTTGTCGTAAATCTCAACCTCCTGGTCGTCATAAAGTGGCCAAAATCTGTTCGGGGGAGTCATAGCTGTACGTCCAATGTGCCGGCCAGAAAGGTTCCAATCGGCACACTTCTATTATATCGAACGCGGCCGATCTAATTTTCGTTGCAAGTAATTGGTTTATTATCAACTAGTTGTAGAACGTGCTTTGGGTAGCCTCGTGATGCACCACGCGATTCCTCTAGCCCCAGTGCCCCAACCTTTCGCAACGGCTCCGGGTCCATGCCGGGTAATCCTTTTCGTCGGGCGGTTCACAATACGCCCTTCGAGTTTCAAATTCCCCGACACCAGGCTCGGACATTCGCAATCTCGACTTTTGGGTAATCGCTTCCGGTAACGTACCTTTCGCGATCATTCCGCACGCAAGGCATTGGCTGGATCGACCGCCGTCGCCCGCCGCGCGGGCAGATAGCAAGCGAGGGCAGCCACCGCGATGGCCAGCGCCGCGACCGCGGTGAACGTCACCGGATCGGCGGGGCGCACTTGATAGAGCAGGCTCCACAACACGCGGCCCAGCGCGAGTGCGCCCACCAGTCCCAGCGCCACGCCCAGCAGCGCCAGCTTCACGCCCTGGCGCAGCACCAGCCGCCGCACATCTCCGGCCTGCGCGCCCAGCGCCATGCGCAATCCGAATTCGCGCGTGCGCTGGCTCACCGCATACGAGATCACGCCGTAGATGCCGATGGCCGCCAGCGCCAGCGCCAGCCCCGCGAACAGCGCCACCAGGAATAGCGCGAATCGCGGCGTGGAGACGTTGGCATCCGCAATATCGTCCATCGGACGTATGTTCGCGACAGCCAAAGTGGGGTCGAGCTGGCGTACGGCCTGCCGCAGATCGTTGGCCAGCAGCGCGGGGTCTGATCTGCCTCGCACCACGACCGCCATGGCGCCGAGTCCCACCGGCGATTGTGCGACGGGCCACCACAGCGCCATCTCCGCCGCCGGGCTGTCCGGCTTGTCTTTCACGTCGCCTACAATGCCCACGATGGTCATCCAGTCGGTTTCTTTGGGGTGGTCTTCAAACGTGATGCGCTTGCCCAATGCATCTCCCTGGGGCCAGTAACACCGCGCCATGCTCCGATTGACGATCAACTTCAGGGGCACCTTCATATCGTCGCCCTCCGTAAAGAAGCGTCCCTCGATCAGCGGAATGCCCATGGCGCGGAAGTAGCCCGGACTGGCCAAATGGTAGCGTGCGTGAAACTCCTCGTTCGCGGCCGGCTTCCGCCCTTCGATGTTCCAGCCGCTGATGTTGTCGTCGGAGCCGGTCCAGGGCAGGTCCGAACCTACTCCTGCGGCGCGAATGCCCGCCACGGAATCCAGGTTCGCCGTCAGCCGCCCATAAAAGCGCACCGCATCGAGCGGCTTGTAGGCGGCGTCCGGCAGCGTCAGGCTGGCGGTGAGCAGGTGTTCGGCACGAAATCCCGGATCGGCGCGCAGCAGGTTCACGAAGCTGCGCAGCATCAGACCGGCGCCAATCAGGAGCAGGCAGGCGAGACTCACTTCGCCAACCACGAGGGCGCTGCGCAGCCGCAAATGCCCACGGTTGCTCCCTGCGCCGCGTCCGCCGGCCCGCAACGTGTTCTGCACGTCGCTGCGGGCGGCCTGCAGCGCCGGCGCCAGGCCGAAGAGGACTCCGGTCGCCAGCGCGACGAGCAGCGTAAAGCCGAACACCGCGGCATTCACGTGAATGGTATCGGCGCGGGGGAAACCGGCGGGCAGCAGCGCCACCAGGGCGCGCACGCCCGCCACGGCAATGGCCACCGCGCAGACGCCGCCGAGGAGCGCGATCAGCAGGCTTTCGGTCAGCATCTGCCGCACCAGGCGCGCTCTGCCCGCGCCCAATGCGGTGCGTACGGCCATCTCGCGCTGGCGGGCCGAGGCGCGCGCCAGCAGCAGGTTCGCCGCGTTGGCGCAGGCGATCAACAGCACCAGTCCCACGGCGCCCAGCAAGACCAAAAGCAGGCGCCGGCTGGGGCCTACGATCTCCTGGTAAAGGGGAATCACCAGCGGCTGCCAGCCATCCAGTGCGCCGGGATGCTCACGCGCAAGCTGCGCGATCAAGGTGTTCATTTCCGCTTGCGCCTGCCTGGACGTAACGCCTTTCTTCAATCGCCCGATGGCTTCCAGATAATGCGAGCCGCGATGGGCGGGATCGCCTCGGAACGCAAAGGGCCACCAGATATCCACCGTCTTGCCGTGTGCTACGCCGTTATATTCATTGCCGGGATGCTCCGTGCCCGGCGGCATGACGCCGACGACGGTGAAAGGTTGGGAATCCAGCGTGATCTTGCGCCCGACGATGTTCGGATCGGATGCAAACCGGTAACGCCACAACCGGTCGCTTAGGACGACCTGCTGCTGGTTGCCGGGGATTTCATTGTTGGCCGTGAATTCACGCCCGCGCGCGGGGTGCAGGCCCAGTACTTGGAAAAATCCGGCCGTCACCTGGAAGCCTGTAAACCGCTCCGGCTGGCCGCTGCCGGACAACTGCAGATCGCCGCGCGTGAAACCGGCCAGCGATTCAAACGATCGGTTGCGCGCGCGAAAATCGCGAAAGTCGAAGGGGTTCAGCGGGAACCTGGGGTAGGTCGCGCTGTGGAAGAAGACGCGCACGATGCGATCGGCATTGGGGTACGGCAGGGGCCGCAGCAGTACGCCATCTATCACGCTGAAGATGGCGCTATTCGCGCCGATGCTGAGCGCCAGCGTCAATAAGATAACGGCCGTGAAGCCGGGGCTCTTGTGCAGTGAGCGTAGCGCGTATCGCAAGTCGCGCCACGAGGTTTCGATGTGATCGGCGCGTCGCATATCGCGGCATTCCTCCTGAATTTGTGTTACGCCGCCCAGTCTGCGCAACGCCGCGCGGCGGGCTTCGTCGGGCGGCATGCCCGCGGCCAGATTCTCCGCCAGTTGCTGGTCCAGATGAAAGCGCAATTCCTTGTTAAGATCTTCTTCGACACGCTGCCGGCGGGCCAGTGAGCGCAGCCGCAGACGCGCGATATCCCACCCGCGCCGCAACTTCATTGCACGATCACCAACCCCACGGCCCGCGACAGGCGCTCCCACTGCGCCAGTTCTTTCTCGAGCTGCGCGCGACCGGCTCTGGTCAGGGCGTAGAACTTGGCTTCGCGGCCGGTTTCGGTCTTGTGCCATGAGGCCCGGACCCAACCCTGCTGCTCCAGACGATGCAGCGCCGGATACAGCGCGCCCTGGGTGACTTGAAGCACATCCTCGCTCACCTGCTCGATGCGCTTGGCGATGGCCCAGCCATGCTTCGGTTCGAGTTGGATGGTGCGGAGGATTAGCAGGTCCAGGGTGCCTTGGATCAAGTTGGATGGTTTGCTCATGCTCGCCTAATTAATCTACAATCGACGCCAAAACCATTTACAATAGCCCCCGTGGGGCAGGTTGTCAACGTTGTCCCGCCCTCGGCTCTCTACACCCGCGGCATTTCCGGCCAACGTGGCGG
>DATNMW010000285.1:0-16513 GCA_035602155.1 Bryobacteraceae bacterium
CGCCCGCCCCCGCCCCCGCCCCCGCCGCCCCCGCGTCTGCGCCGGCAGCGGCACCGGCTGCTGCACCGGCATACGTCGGCTCGGAAGCCTGCCAGCCGTGCCACGAAGACATCTACAACGCCTTCCAAAAAAATCCGCACAAGCTGGTCGATACACAAAAACGCCGCGGCTGGGAGGGCAAAGCTTGCGAGTCCTGCCACGGTCCCGGCGGAGCGCACGCCGCATCGGCTGAAAAAGCGGCCATCGTCAACCCGGCCCACCTGCCTGCGGAGCAAGCCGATCGCGACTGCCTGAAGTGCCATCTGAATCAGCCTACCCACGTCGGCCGCATACAAAGCAGCCACGCGAAGAACGAAGTCGCTTGCACTGCCTGCCACTCCATCCACGCCAACGGTCCCAATGGGCTGGTCCCCCGAAAATTTGCGGCAGTCAACGAACTGTGCGCGAGCTGTCACACGGCGGTTTGGGCCGAATTCCAGCGTCCCTACAAACACCGCCTGCCGGAAGGCGCGATGTCCTGCGTGGATTGCCACAACCCGCATGGCAGCATCTTCCAGGTGAACGCGCAGTCCTACGCCGCCAACGAACCCGGTTGCTTCCGCTGCCATGGCAACCTGCGCGGTCCGTTTACCTTTGAGCACGCCCCCGTGCGCCTGGAAGGCTGCGCGGCCTGCCATGAACCGCACGGCTCCGCCAACCCGCGTATGCTCGTCCGCGCGGAAGTCCGGTACATGTGTTTGGAGTGCCACGCCAATCTGCCCATCGCGCCCGGGGCCATCAAGAATCCTCCGGCCCTGGGTGGAGTGCCTCCCGCGTTTCACGACCTGCTTAGCCCGCAATTCCAGAATTGCACTGTCTGCCATATTAAGGTCCACGGGTCTTATGTGAATCAGGATTTGCTCAAATGAGACTCGCATTGGTATTGCTCGTCTCGATTCCGCTTCTGGCGCAGACGCCGGCACAAACGCCGGCGCCGGATCCAGCCGCTCAGTCGGCGCCGGCAACGCCCGCATCACCCGTCCCCGCCGCCTCCCCCTCCGAAACACCGGCTGCTTCCCCCACGCCCTCGACCGAGCAGTGGATTACCGGCAGTGTCGACTTCGGATACCGTTTCACCAGCACTGGCGGCGACAACGACGTCTATCGCAGCGTGGTCAATCTGGGCCAAGGCCCCCGCTTGCTGGGCCTGGATCTCACCATCGTCGATCCGAAGAAGCGCCTCTTCGACCGCCTGGACGTGCGCGCCAACAACTGGGGCGGCGATCCTTACAACACCCTGCACATCGACGCCTCCAAGCGCGGCATTTACGATTTCAATTTCGATTACCGCGATATCGCCTACTTCAACCTGTTGCCTTCTTTCGCCGATCCCCTCCTTGGGACCGGCCTGGTGCTGGACGAAGACTCCTACTTCGCCCGCCGCCGCATGAGCGATTTCCAGTTGGACCTCTTTCCTGGCCATCGCATCATTCCTTACCTTGCCTATGGCCGCGATTCCGGCGCAGGGACCGGCATCACTACGTTCGTTTCCGATGCGAACACGTACCCCGTCGCCGACTACACTTTCGATAAGACGGATAACTACCGCGGCGGCGTCCACCTGGAGTTCAACCGCTTTCACGCCACCCTGGAACAGGGCGGCACCACGCTGCGCGACGATCAGCAGGCCTACGATTCCACTCTCAACTACGGCAATAATTATGAGCCGTATTTTGGCCAGACGCTCGACTTGACTAACCTGGCGCAGGCCTATGGCATTCGCGGCAGCAGTATTTACAGCAAGGGACTGTTCACCGCCAGCCCTTACTCCTGGTTGGATGTCTCGGGCCAGTTTCTATACAGCCTTCCCAATACCAACGTCAACTATACCCAGTCCGATACAGGCAGCCTGGTAGTGCAGGAGGCCATCCTGTTTTATACCGGAGAACAGGCCTTGGGCTTCGCCGCAGGCAAGCAGCCGCATACCACCGGCAGCCTGGGCTTCGAGCTGCGCCCGCTCAAGCGCGTGCGTATTCTCGAATCATGGATGACGGACCGCATGCATACCGCCGCGGCAGGCCTGGTCACCGATATGATCCTCCAGCCGCTCTCCGCCGCCATGACCACGCCGACGGATCTTACCAGTCTATTGGTGATGAACTACAACCAGGAACAGACGGACATCTTGCTGGATATCACTCATAAGCTCACGCTGCACGGCGGCTATCGTTATGCGTGGGGCGATGCCGAAACCGGTAACATGCTCATCGCGGGACCCGGCCAGGAATCCAGCGAGCTGCGCCAGCAGGTGGGCATCGCCGGAATCAACTTTCGCGCCACCCAGAAGCTTTCGGCCAACGTGGATTTCGAGGCGGCGGATACCTCCCACGCTTACTTCCGCACCAGCCTTTACAACTACCAGAAGATGCGCGCCCGCGCGCGATACCAGCTCGCCTCCAAGCTGGCTTTGCAGGCTAGCTTCTCTTTGTTGAACAATCGGAATCCCACGTCCGGCATCGACTACGATTTCCTGAGCCGCCAGAATTCCCTATCGGCCTCCTGGACTCCCTCCAAGCGCGTCAGCGTTCTGGGCGAATACACGCGCTCCACGCTGCGCTCCGACATCGGCTACCTGGAGCCCGAAACCCTCGGCCCCGAGACGTCGCTCTACCGCGACAACGCCCACAACGCCAGCGCGCTAGTCGACCTGGCCCTGCCCGCCTACGCGAAACTCGCCCCGCACTTGTCTTTCGGCGGATCGCTGTTCATCTCCTCGGGCAGCCGCCCGACGACGTACTATCAGCCGCTCGCGCGCCTGTCGCTGCCCTTGCACAAGGGACTAGTTTGGAAATCCGAATACCGATACTACGGTTACGACGAGATCTTCTACCAATACGAGGGCTTTCGCGCGCATATTCTGCAGACCGGATTCACCATTTCCCGATAAGTGGGATAGGCCTCCTGGCCAGTCCTGTGGGCACGCGAGGTAATGCCCGATGGTCGCGATCCGCGATTTCAGGCAGGAGCGGCCGAGGGACTGCCCCACGTGTTACCCTGTAATTTCCCTATGAGTAACATCCGGATCACCCTGCCCGACGGCAGTGAGCAGTCCGTCGAGTCGGGCAGCAGGCCCATCGACATCGCGCGCGCGATCAGCCCGCGCCTGGCCGACGCCGCTTTCGTGGCCAAGGTGAATGGCGAGTTATGCGATCTGACCCGCCACCTGGAATCCGACGCCACTCTCGAGATCCTCACCGCTAAAGATCCCGCCGCGTTGCCCGTCTACCGCCATTCCACCGCGCACCTGCTGGCCGCAGCCGTGCTGGAGCTGTTCCCCGAAACCCAGTTGGGAATCGGTCCGCCCATCGACACCGGCTTCTATTACGATTTCGACCGGCCCATCGCTTTCACCCCCGAGGACCTGGAAAAGATCGAGAAGCGCATGTGGGAGATCCAGGCGCGCGACCTGCCCTACGAGCGCGTGATGACTCCCAAAGACGAAGGCCTGCGCAAATACGCCGGCGACTGGATGAAGAAGGAACTGATCGAAGAGCGCGCCGGCGACGTCTTCAGCCAGTACACCCTCGGCCCGCATTTCATCGATTTCTGCCGCGGTCCGCACCTGCCGTCGACCTCGAAGATCAAGGCGTTCAAGCTGCTCTCCATCGCCGGGGCTTACTGGAAAGGCGAAGAGCATAACAAGCAGTTGCAGCGCATCTACGGCACCGCGTTCTTCAGCAAGAAAGAGCTCGACGAGTATCTCGCCAAGCTGGAAGAAGCCAAGAAGCGCGACCACCGCAAGCTGGGCAAAGAGCTGGACCTTTTCAGCATCCAGGAGCTCGCCGGACCGGGCCTGATCTTCTTCCATCCCAAGGGCGGCATCGTGCGCCGCCAGATCGAAGACTGGATGCGCGACCAGTACATCAAGCGCGGCTACTCGCTGGTCTACACCCCCCACGTGATGCGCGCCGAATTGTGGAAGACTTCCGGCCATTACAATTTCTACGGCGACAACATGTTCAAGCGCATGGAACTGGACGACGCCGAATACCAGCTCAAGCCCATGAACTGCCCCGGCCACATCCTGATCTATCGCGATAAGCCGCACAGCTACCGCGACCTTCCCGTGCGGCTGGGCGAACTGGGCACCGTGTACCGCTACGAGCGTTCCGGCGTGATGCACGGCCTGCTGCGCGTGCGTGGATTTACGCAGGACGACGCGCACATCTTCTGCGCGCCGGATCAGATTGAAGACGAGATTGTAGACTGTCTGCAGTTCGCCATCGATACGCTGCACACCTATGGCTTCGACCAATATGAAGCCGAGCTTTCCACCTGGGACAACGGCGCGAGCGGGAAGTACGATGGCTCGCCCGAGCAGTGGAAGCTGGCCGAAGACGCGCTGGCGAAAGCCACCGCGCGGCTGAATATGAAGGTGAAGACGATGCCCGACGAGGCCGCCTTCTACGGACCAAAGATCGACGTGAAGCTGGTGGACGCCATCGGCCGGTTGTGGCAGTTGTCGACTGTGCAATTCGATTTCACCCTGCCGCGCCGCTTCGGCCTGGAGTACATTGCCGAGGATGGCAAAGCGCATCAGCCGCTCATGGTGCACCGCGCGCTATACGGTTCGGTGGAGCGGTTCTTCGGAATCCTGCTGGAGCATTACGCGGGCGCGTTTCCGGTGTGGCTGGCGCCGGTGCAAGCCATCGTGCTGCCCATCACCGACCGCCAGTCGGATTACGCGCGTTCGGTGCGCGACCAGTTGGACGCGGCCGGCATCCGTGCGACGGTGGACGACCGCAGCGAGAAAGTGAATCTGAAGATCCGCGATGCGCAGATGCAGAAGATCCCGTATATGCTGGTCGTCGGGGGCCGTGAGGCGGAGAGCGGACAAGCGTCGGTGCGGCATCGGAAGCATGGGGATCAGGGGGCTAAGCCGGTGGCCGATTTTATCGCGGAGATCCGGGGGCTGATTGATTCTAAGGCTGTGACTGAGTAAATTCGTCGCGAACTTGCTGGGCTAGGGCGGTGAGGCCGATCGTGGAGTATATGTCGGAAGCCAGGTCGGCGGCTTCTAGGGCGAGATTGGGGTTCCGCTGGAGCGCGGCCAAGCGGGCGATGGACAAGAGACAACCAGCCTCGCCCAAGCGATCCCCGATTTGGCGGTAGATAGGTAATGCCTGCTCGTAGAGCTCCGCCGCCTCTGCAAAGTGGGCGCGATTCCGTGCAACAGCACCCAGCCGCTGCACGCAGTTGGCCTCGCCTACACGCGACCCGACTTCGCGGTAGATAGCCAGTGACTGCGCGTAGAGCGTCCCAGCTTCTGCATAGTGGCCCTGCTGGAGGGCCACGTCGCCCAGCCTCTGCATGCAGTTGGCCTCGCCCAACTGATCGCCGATTTCGCGGTAGATGGGCAGTACCTCCTGGTACCTTTCCGCTGCTTCGGAGAAACGGTCTTGATGGAGTGCCATATCGGCCAATCGCTGTAAGCAGTTGGCCTCGCCCAGACGTGCGCTGATTTTGCGATAAATACGCAGCGCTTGCCCGTAGATCTGACTGGCCTCCGCGTAGCGGGACTGCATGCCCGCCACATCGCCTAAGCCCCGTAGGCAGTTGGCCTCACCCATTCGCTGCCCGATTTGACGGAACGCGGGCAGCGCCTGGCGGTAGAATATCTCCGCGTCCGCGTAGTGGCCCTGCGCGCGCACCACATCGCCAAGGGTCCCTAAGCAATTGGCCTCGCCCAAGCGATGGCCGATTTGGCGATAGACAAACAGCGCTTGCTCATAGAACGCGACGGCCTCCGCGTAGCGGGATTGCATGCCCGCCACATCGCCCAGGCTCGCGGCGCAGCCGGCTTCGCCCACGCGATCTCCGATTTGGCGATAGATAGTTAGCGCCTGTCGGTAGAACTTGTCGGCCTCCGAACAGCGGGACTGCAAGCGCGCCACCTCGCCCAGTTTCTTTACGCAGTTGGCCTCGCCCAAGCGCTCACCGATTTGGCGGTAGATGGGCAGCGCCTGCAGGTAAAGCTCCGCGGCATCTGTGAGGCGGGCTTGCTGAAGCGCCACTTCGCCAAGGCTCTGTATGCAGTTAGCCTCGCCCAAGCGGTCGCCGAATTGGCGGAAGATTGGCTGCGCCTTCCGGTATAAGTCATTAGCCTCCGCGTAGCGGTCCCGCCCGAGCGCCACACCGCCCAGGTTGCGTAGGCAGGTAGCCTCGCCCAGGAGGTCCCCGAATTCGCGGTACCAGCCCACTGCTTGCTGGTAGAGTTTCTCTGCGTCGGCGTAGCGGTTCTGCCGGGACGCCACATCGCCCAGCCTCTGTATGCAGTTAGCCTCGCCGAAGCGATTGCCGACTTGGCGATAGACGGTCAATGCCTCCCGAAAGAGCGCCTTGGCGTCCGCGTGGCGTGACTGGCGGAGCGCCACATCGCCCAGGCGTCGGTCACAGTTGGCCTCGCCTCCACGGTCGCCGATCATCTGATAAAGCGCCAACGCCCGCTCGAAATGCTCGCGGCCGCCATCAGCGGTGCCTTCGAATTCGGACGCGTGTCCAAGCTGATACAGGACTGCGGCCAATACCGCGAGGTCCGGCTGCGCGGCGTTTTCCACCTCCTTCAGCACATGTTGCAAAATCTCGGTGCGTTCGTGCTTCTCGCGTAAGCCCAAGTCCCAGTCGAAGCCATCCTTTACCTGGCGCAAGGTGGAGCGTGCATCTTCGGACTCGCCCACGAAGTGGTATGTGCCCGACCGGATCGCCCAGAAATCCGGTGCGCGCGACATCAGCTCCCGCATGCCGAACTCAGCAATCCAGAAAACTAGAGGGCATGGAAAGCGTTTAACCAGGTAATCCCGATTCAGATTCAAGATGTCGAGAGCCGGTGAGTCCCGCGTCGCAGGATCGAACATCGCATCCAGGCCGAAGACGAAAATCGCGTCCGGGTGACTGCTGCCGACCGCGTCCTGAAGCTGCGTCACCACGCCATGGACTACGGTGCCATCGTCCAGCGGCGGCTGCAGCGTGACGCAAAGTATCTTCTTTTGCGGGAAACGCGCCCGCAGCTCGCCCACCAAGTGGTCGCGCAGAGTCGCATGGTTGGCGCGTACAAACGCCAGCCTGAAGCCCTCGGCCAAGTGGAGCATTCTAGCAAGCGCGGCGAATTCGACCTGGTTCTCCGCCGACAATGAGACAGGCGCAGAGATCGCGGCCATTTAATGCGCCCCATTTGGAACCGCAGCCAGCAGCGCGTTCCAATCGTACCAGACGCCGGATTCGTCCTCGTACGCGAAAGCCAAGAGATTACGGAGCAGGGCATTCCACAGATCCGGATCGTCGGCAAGTTCCGTCTTAGACACGTGTATCTTCCGCAACGCTTCCCAGTGGGCCGGCCGCAAAGAGAGGGAGAGATCGATGGCCTGGCGACGGATCGTTCGGTTCACTATTTCGCGTGTCACGGGCAGTTCCTCGCAGCGGTCCATGGCCGACGCCAGCAAGACGAACAGAGTGCGAATGTGGCCCCCGGATGCGCGGCAGAGATCCTCCAGCACCGAAGGGTCTTCGCAGAACTGCTGCGGAGTCGATCCCGCTTTGGCGATGCGCCGGTGAACGATCCGGCAAAGCGCGCGGAGGCCCTCGGCGTTGTCCCGGCCGTCCCGCCGCGCGACCGGAATCAGCGGCAGAAAGCGGATGTTGCAACCGTAGTTCGTCTTCAGCGGCACGTGCGCGTCGCTATAGGCCAGTTCCACCGGGACCGTGTAGAGTACGGGGCACGCAAGCGCACGCAGGATTCCCGCATGGTCCACAAAGATGTTCCGCTGATTCGTCAGACCTTGATTGTTCAATACTCTCTGGGGGATGCGGTCCAATTCATCGACGATGACCAAAATGTTTTCCTTGCCCTGCTCGCGCTTGAGCCACTCGCGCGCCGGAGTGAGAACCCGGTTATTGACGAGATCGTAAATGGTGGGCAGGTGTCCCTCGATCAGCTTGCGCAAAGTCGCCCGCGCGAACGGCACCTCCTTCAACACTGTCGCAAACTCGACGATGCCCGCGGAAATCTTGAGGCCCTGTAGGTCTACCTCACGGTTCAGTTGTTCGTTGATGTCCTTGAAGAACTGTGCGAACTTCGAATGCCCCGCCGAGAATCCGGCGGCATTCAGGTCATCTACAAGCTGGCGGACAATGTGAAAGATGATATCGGGCGCCTGGACATCTTGCAGATCCATCCACTGCTCCGCTCGCAGCATGGAAACGAACACGGGCGGTCCCGCCTCGCCGTTTTCGAGAATGCTTTTAACGCGCTTCAACTCCGTCGTCTTGCCGACCCCACGATGGCCCGTAAACAGGCGGCAAACGGCCATTTGAGATCGGGCGATGTTGCGCGCCAGTTCCGTTTTGATATCGTCCGGCGCCAGCGCCTTGTCTTCCTGCCAATTCACGTACAGATCCGTCTCCTACACCTCCAGAGGCCGCGCCGGATCGAACTGGCCGTAAAGCGCCCGCAGAACATCCATCGCTTCGATTGTACAGCACCCCGCCTTGTGTTTCCCCTCGGCCCTATGCTATTGTCGATCTCTTACTGGGGAAATTTATCCAATGGCATACGTAATAGCAGAACCTTGCATCGGAACCAAAGACACCGCCTGTGTGGACGCCTGCCCGGTGGACTGCATCCACCCCAAAAAGGACGAGGAGGCCTACGCCGACGCCGAATTGCTGTACATCGACCCGGTCGAATGCATCGATTGCGGCGCCTGCGTGCCGGTTTGCCCGGTATCGGCGATTTTCGCCCTCGACGACCTGCCGGAGAAGTGGTCGGATTTCACCGCCAAGAACGCCGCGTACTACGGCCGGTAAGTGGCGCTGGAGGTGTCGGTCTCCCAGACCCGCACCTGTCCCAGCTTTACGGGCATGCTCTGCCCGAGCCCGCCGCTGATCTCGTCGTGGAAATACTTGGCTATATTTTCGGCCGACGGGTTAAGCGCGTCGAAGGGCGCCAAATCGTTCAGGAATTGGTGATCCAGGCGGTCCACGACCGTGTGCATCAGCTTCTTCACCGCCACAAAATCCACCAGCAGGCCGATGGAGTCCAACTCCGGGCCGCTGAACGTCACCTGCACGCGGTAGTTGTGGCCATGCACGTTTTCGCATTTGCCGCGATAATTCCGCAACGCGTGCCCGGCGGCAAAAGTCTCTTCCACGGAAACTTCAAACATCGAAAAACCTCTCCACATCGGTGATTTTGGTGGTAAATCCGTAATCCGGCAGGCTGTCGAAGAACACCTGGCCGTAGCGCTGCTTGGTCACCCGGTTGTCCAGCAGCACCAGCACGCCGCGGTCCGACCGGCTGCGGATCAGCCGGCCGAAGCCCTGCTTCAGGGCGATGGCCGCCTGCGGCACCTGGTAATCGTAAAACGGGTTGCCGCCCTCGTCGCGGAGCTTACGCATGCGCGCATCCACGATGGGGTCGCTGGGCACGGCGAAGGGCAGCTTGTCGATGATGACGCAGCTCAACTGGTCGCCCGGAACGTCCACGCCCTGCCAAAAGGATGCCGTAGCGAACAAGATGCAGTTGGGCGTGGCGCGGAATTCCTCCAGCAGCGCGCTGCGCGGGCCCGTACCTTGCAGCAGCGTGGGGTATTCGATATCCAGCGAGACGCGGTCGTAAATCAGGCGCATCTGCTGATAGCTGGTAAACAGAACGAAGGCTCGTCCGCGGCTGAGCTTCAGCAACTGGGTCACTTCGCTCGAAGCTTCCTTGGTGAAGGCGGGGCTGCGCGGATCGGGAAGATGCTGCGGCACATAGAGCAGCGCCTGCTTCTGGTATTGGAAGTGGCCGGGCACGATCAGGGTGCGGGTCTGCTCGATTCCCAGGCGCTTCTTGACGAAATCGAAGCCGCCCGCTACGGCGAGTGTAGCCGACGTCAGGATCACTGTATCCACGGTATCGAAGAGCCGCTCGGCCAACAGTGGCGCGACATCGATGGGAGTAGCTTGCAGGAAGAAGCCGCGGCCGCGGCGCTCCGCCCAATACACGTAGGAGTCATCGTCGCTCTCCAGCACGAACCGCAGGGCGAGTCCCAGTTCGACCGTCCGGCGCTGCAAGGGGATGATCTCCACGGGGGAATTCTTGATCAGTTTCAAGTGCGAGCCGACCAATTCCAGCGCGGAGTGCAGGTTGCGGTAGATCTCTTCGTTGCGCTCCACGAACTCGGCGCGCCCGGTGAAGGCGGCGCGGCCCTCTGGCGCGGGCAGCACGGAAAACAGATAGTTGGACAGCTCTTCGAAGCGGTCCAGAATGCGATCCAGCTCGGCGGAGCCGAACTCCTTGGCGCGGGCAACGGCGGAGATGTCGCGACGCAGCTCCTGGAAGCGGTAATTGCTCACGGAGACGCCGAAATATTGCCCGGCTACGTCCTCGATTTCGTGCGCTTCGTCGAACACCACCGCGTGATATTCGGGCAGGATGCCGCCTTCGGTATCACCATCCTCCAGCACCTCCTTCAGCGCCAGATCGGCGAAGAACAGGTGATGGTTGACGATCACGATGTCGCTGGCCTGGGCGCGCTGGTGCATCAGGGTGAGGAAGCAGCGCTCGTACTGCTTGCACTTTTGGCCGGTGCAAAGATCGCTGCGGGCGTCGACCTTGGCCCAGGCAGTGCTCTGTTCAGGCAGCTTCTTGATCTCCGCGCGGTCGCCGATTTCGGTGGTCTGCTCCCAGGCCTGGATCACCTGGAAATCGGCGACTTCCTCCAGGCCGGTCAGCACTGCCTCGCGGTCGGCGTCGTAGATCTTCTGGCGGCAGGCATAGTTGTTGCGGCCCTTCATATAGCAGACGCGCAGGGGGCGCGTGAAATGCTGTTGCAGGAAGGGGATGTCCTTGAAGAAGAGCTGTTCTTGCAGATTCTTGGTGCCGGTGGAAACCACAATGCGTTTGCCGGAAAGGATCGCGGGCACCAGGTAAGCCAGCGTTTTGCCGGTGCCCGTGCCGGCTTCCGCGATCAGATGTTTGCGGTCGGCCAGCGCGGATTCCACCGCTTCGGCCATGGCTAACTGGCCGGGGCGGTATTCGTAATTCGGGTGCCACTTCGAAAGCGCGCCGTGCCGCGAGAAGAATTGGTGCACGCTGGGGGCGGCTTTGACATCGGTGGACATGCGGAGTTAATTCGATTGTAACGTAGGGGGTTGGGGTAAACTGGATTACATGGGAGCAGCTAGGCAGACTGAGCTATTGGGCGCCGGGCGGCGCGCGCCGGATTTCAGCCTGGCACGCTTGGAGAACGGGGCCGCGCGGGGCACCGCCGATCTGGATAAGTTGCTGCCGGGCGGGCCTGTGCTGCTGGCGTTCTTCAAATCCACTTGTCCGGTGTGCCAGATGACGCTGCCCTTCCTGGAGCGTATTCATCGAGGCCGCGCGCCGGGGTCGCTGGAGATTTACGGCGTATCGCAGGACGACGCCGAGACCACCCAGGAGTTCGCGGGTGAGTTCGGAATCAGTTTCCCCGTGCTGTTGGACACCGAGGAAAGCGGCTATCCGGCCAGCAACGCTTACGGCCTCTCGCATGTGCCTTCGCTGTTTCTGGTGGAGCCGGACGGAACGATCGCCTGGAGCCTGGAGGGATTCGTCAAGAACGAGTTCCTGGCAATGGCCGCGCAGGCGGGCGTCGATCCATTCCGTCCGGGCGAAAACGTGCCGGAGTGGAAGTCGGGTTGAGGGTCGAAGAACTAAGCTCCCGGAGGGAGCAAAGGTACAACGAAAGAAAACGCATGGCTAATACATTCGACGAGATACTGGGTTCGGCGGCCGGCATCGCCAAAGGGATGGGGGTCACCTTCAAGGAGATGATGTCTCCCACGGTGACGGAGAACTATCCGGATGGGCCGGCCAAGCTCGAAGAACGCTATCGGGGCGTACACATTTTGCAGCGCGATGCGAACGGCATGGAGAAGTGCGTGGCGTGTTTCTTGTGCGCGGCGGCGTGCCCTTCGAATTGCATCTACATCGAAGCCGCCGAAAACACCGAGAAAGTGCGTATCAGCGGCGGCGAACGTTACGCCAAGGTCTACAACATCGACTACAATCGCTGCATTTTCTGCGGCTATTGCGTGGAGGCTTGTCCCACCGACGCCATCACGCACGGGCACGGGTTCGAAGTGGCCAGCTTCAATACGGCCACGCTGGTGATGCGCAAGGAGCAGATGCTGGCGCCGATTCCGGAAGGGGCGCACTCGCCGGGCGCCCAGTCAATCTCCACGGACCGTGTGCCGGCGCATTGAGACTGCCTTGCCGGTACTTTCGTCTACTTCGAGGATGACTGAGTGCAACTCCGGCGAGGCTTTGGCGGCTTCCATGCGCACCGGTAGAGCGGTCAGGAAACGCTGGATAATCAACTCCTTTTTCACGCCGATCACAGAGTCGTAAGGTCCCGTCATGCCGACGTCGGTCTGATAGCCGGAGCCGCCTGGCAGAATGCGCGTATCGGCGGTCGGGATATGCGTGTGCGTGCCGACCATGGCGGAAACTCTACCATCCAGATACCAGCCCATAGCCATCTTTTCGCTGGTCACTTCGGCATGGAAGTCCACGAACCGCACCTTGACGGTAGGGTCGAGGGCGCCTAGGATCTGGTCGACTTTGCGGAAGGGACAATTGGTGTCGGGCATGTAAGTGCGGCCCTGCAGATTGATAATCGCGCACGGAATGCCCTGCCGGCTGCACGCTACGAAGACGCCGTGTCCGGGTGTTTCGTCCGCGTAGTTGGCGGGGCGCAGAAGTTTCGGTTGACGCGGCAGGTAGTCCAGGATTTCCTTCTTATCCCAGATATGATTGCCGGAGGTGAGCACGTCCAGGCCCAAAGCAAATAGTTCTTCGGCGATGGACGGAGTAATGCCGAAACCACCGGCTGCGTTTTCGGCGTTGGCGATGGCCAGGTCGATATGGTTAGTTTCCTTGATGTCCCGTAGATGATCGGCGACGATGTGCCGCCCCGGCGAAGCGAAGATATCGCCGATGAAAAGGATGTGCATTCGTAAGAGCCAAGTTACCACGGGGCGCAGAGGAGACACGGTGACGCGGCGATCCTACGTCGGCGCGATTACTTCGGTTTCGGTTGGGGCGGGCCGGGGGCCGACATTCTCGCGGACGACCAGCGATTGGTCTGAGTAATACGTGCGTGAGCCGCAGAATGCCGATGGCGCCGCCGTAATCGTGTAGCCTGTGGGCGTGCTTGTCAGCGTGAATTTGTAGCCTTGTTTTTCGCCAGCGGCAAAGTCGGCCGAGATCAGGTTGGCCGCCGAGGCATTGTCGGGGCCGCCGGCTGGCGGTCCCAGTTCGTTGAGCGACCGAGCGAATCGTCCGAATTGCGCATGGTACAGCGCCTGCGCGGCGTTGAGTGTCTGAACCGCCTTGAGAGCGGCTGTCTCCGGAGCGTACATCCGAGCCCAGAGGACGCATCTGGGGGTTGCGAGATGTAGGAGCGCTCCGATTCCTCCGACCGCGAGGATGCTAACCGACCGGGCCCTCATGACTCGCCTCCAACCGGCTTGGTGTTGGCGGTGGCAGGTTCTGGGCCGTAGCCATGCTTTAGGCCAGCGGCCAAGTCAGTCGAGATCAGGTTCGGGTTCGAGGCTGATGGTCCCAGTTCGGTCAACGGCCGGGCGTATCGTCCGAATTGGGAATTGTAATTGCACCTGCGCGGTATTAAGGCCCATAATCGCCTTGAGGCCGCCGGTCTCCGTACACTCATGCGACCAGATAAATGAACGTGCCCATTCCAACGGCAGCCAGTGTGGCGACTGACCAGCCGCTCATGGCGCACTCCTCGTTTGTTTCGCCGCCGTCGACCCAACCTCCTCGCTATTGGCCGTGGCCGGCTGGAGGCCGTAGTTCTCGCGGAGGATCAGCGATTGACCGGCGTAAAACGTGCGCGATCCCGTCGATCCGAAGGCGACTGGTACGGCTTGAATGCGGTAGCCCCGCGGCGTTCCCGTCATGGTGAACTTGTAGCCGCGCGATTCGCCGGTGGCCAGGTCCGCTGAGATCAGGTTGGAGGCCGACGGCCCCAACGCGGATAACGACCGGGCGTATCCTCCGAACTGCGAGTTGTATTGCACCTGCGCGGTGTTCAAGGATTGAAGGGCCTTGAGAGCGGCTGTCTCTTGGGCGTACCTACGCGATTTGTACGCCGTGCGCTCGCCCAGTGGGGCGCTCAAATAGAAGAGCGTCGGAACCCCTACAACCGCAAGAAGAGCAACCGACCGGCGGCTCATGATGCGCCTCCGGGACTACTTCGAGGTGTCACCCGACTTGGCCGCCGCCGACCCGACTTCTTTGCTATTGGCGGTGGCCGGCTCCTGGCCATAATTCTCGCGAATCACCAGCGATTGATCCGAGAAGAAGGTCCGCGAACCGGTGGAACCGAACACCGCGGGCACAGCCGAAATGGTGTAGCCCGTTGGCGTTCCTGCCAGCGTGAAGTTGTAGCCCTGCTTTGTGCCGGCAGCCAGATCGGACGAGATCAGATTCGCCGAGGAAGCATTATCCGTGCCACTGGCGGGCGGTCCCAGTTCGGTCAACGATTGGGCGAAGCGGCCGAACTGCGAGTTGTATTGTACCTGCGCGGTGTTGAGCGTCTGAATCGCCTTGAGCGCGGCCGTTTCCTGGGCGTACATGCGGGCTTTGTTCAACTTGGGCAAAGCCACCGTCACGATGATGAGGATGATCGCGATCACGATCAGCAACTCAATGAGCGAAAAGCCTCTTTGCCTGCGATTGCGGTGCATAGAGAGATCTCCTGTCTCCACCATTGTATGACGGTTGGGGCGGCCTAAGCGTGCAAAAATCCGGACTTCACCAGCGCGTCCAAGGCCCGTAGCCGCCGCCAGAGTTCCGGCAGCAGATCCAGCCGCAGGGCGTTGGCGCCATCCGACAAGGCCCGTTCCGGGGCGTCGTGCACTTCCACGAACAGGCCGTCGATGCCCACCGCCACCGCGGCGCGCGCCAACGGCTCGATGAACTGCGGCTGGCCACCCGAAGCCGCGCCGCTGCCGCTCGGCAACTGCACGCTGTGGGTGGCGTCGAACACCACCGGCCAACCCATGTCGCGCATGATCTTCAGACCGCGCATGTCCACCACCAGGTTGTTGTAGCCGAACGACGAGCCACGCTCGGTCAGCAGCACTTGGGAGTTGCCGGTGGACGCCACTTTTTCGGCGGCGCGCGCGATGTCCTGCGGCGCTACGAACTGGCCTTTTTTGATGTTCACGATGCGGCCGGTGCGGCCGGCTTCCAGCAGCAGGTCCGTCTGGCGGCAGAGGAAAGCGGGGATTTGCAGAATGTCGGCCACTTCGGCCACGGGTGCGGCTTGGGCGGGCTCGTGGATATCGGTCAGGATGGAGTACCCTGCGCGCTTGACGCCGGCCAGGATGCGCAGGCCCTCCTGGAGTCCCGGCCCGCGATAGCCGCTCAGACTGGTGCGATTGGCTTTATCGAAAGAAGCCTTGAAGACGAACGGGCCAACGATTTTGCCGATGGCACGCGCCATGCGGTGAACATGTTCTTCGCTTTCGATCACGCACGGTCCGGCGAGGAGGACCAGGGGCTGGCCGCCGCCGAATTGGGAAAAGTCGATCATGCCGCTTTCTTGAGCAAGGCGATTTGGCCTGCATGATATAGGTTGTGCTGGACGACGCCGTGCAGCATGGTGTAGATCGAATAGGGGACCTCGCCGAGCACCTTGTCGCGGAGGCGATCGTCGGTGAGCTGGCCCACTTGCGATTCCAGGTTCCGCTGCGCTTCGGCAAGTCGATCAAGCGCCTGTTGCCAGGCGGATTCGGTGGGTTCGGGGGCGGCGGGCCAGTCCTGCTCCGGCGGGAGGGTGGGCATCTCGGCGCCTTCGATGCGGCGCGTGGGGACCGAAATCCACATGTGCAGCACCAGTTCCCGGATGGTATGCGCGCCGGGTATGGGGCGTTGTGCGGCGGTCTGCCAGGTTACGCCGGTCAGAATTTCGCGCAGCGCGGGGCCGTGCCAGGCAGGCCCTTCGTAGGCGCGGTGCAGTTGGTCGAGGATGCGGGAGACTTCGGGCATGGAGTTGGTAGTTCCCAATCCTTAGGATACTCGGCGAAGGGGGTGGGAGCGACTTTGCGTTTCTGATCGGCCGAACCGATGTAGACAGCCGCGACCGAGGCGGCGCGCTGGAATTTGCGTCACAAAAACAATCGAGGTGCCGGTGTGAGGTAGACTCGTGCTTGAGGATTATGATCGACGTGCTGGTGGAACTGGCCCCGGACCAGCCCATGGGGATCTTCGAATACGCCCGGTTGAAGATCTATTTCAACGAGATTTTCGATGGCGCCGGGGACGTAGTGAACCGCCTGGCGATCCCGTGATCCGCAAACGCGCTTGCGACGCGTTTTTCGAAACTCCGCTGCACACCGATCTGGCGGCGCTGCGCATCACGCGTATCGTCGTGGCAGGCTGCATGACGCAGTACTGCGTGGACACCTCGGTGCGGCGGGCCGTGAGTCT
>DATNMW010000286.1:0-3263 GCA_035602155.1 Bryobacteraceae bacterium
CGGCGGATGCGCGCCCAGATCCAGATCCAGCAGTTTCAAAAATGCCTTGGTGTCCAGCATCGGAACCGGGAAGCGCAATGTGCGCGCATGCTCCCCCCGATTTTCCAGCTTCAACCGCAAGCGCAATTCATTGGTGGCCAATCCGTGCGAAACGAGGCGCGCACGCAGGCCGTTCAGCAGTTGCGCCAGCACGAACATCAGCGGCTCCAGCAGTTCCAGAGGATATTCCAGTTCCGCCTCTTCTTCAAAATGCAGCGGCGGCTCTCGCACGGGCGCCAGTGGCCGGTCGCCCGCGCCGCGCGCCAGTTTGTGCAAGCGCAACCCTTCCAGACCGAGCCGCTCCAGACCCAACTCCGGCAGCGCCGCCAGATCGCGGAACCGCCGGATACCCCAGCGTTCCAACGTCTCCTGCATCTCGGGAGTAGGACCCAACAGCGTCAGCGGCAGGCTGCCCAGATACTTGGCTTCATCGCCGTACGGGATCACGCTCACACCCGCGAACCCGCGCGCCGCATGCACCGCCGTATCCAAATTGGCCGCGATCGCCACGCTGGCCTGCAAGCCCCTTTCCACGGCGCGGCGCGCCAATGCCGCCGCGATTTGCTGCGGCAAGCCGTATATGCGCTCCAGCCCGTCGGCATCCAGCGCAACTGTATCCACCGCGGTCCGCTCCACCAGCGGCGAAAATTCCTGTGCCAGCCGCAGCAGCTTTTCTGAATCGCCAGGCATGGCATGGATCGCAGCGAACATAACTCCCTACCAGCGCGATTCAAAAGATGCCGCAATCGCCGGCACGGGCTTGCGCCGGTCCACCTGCACCCGGATGCCGCGCAACAAATTCGGATTTTGGGGGGCGGCCAATCTTGGCCGTAGCCGGCTTTCAGCCGGCTCAGGCGAGCGCAGCTCGCCCGCAGTGCCATCCCCTGCGTTTGCCCCCGACCAAACCGCCCACTCCCGCCGCATCTCCAGCGTGAGCGAAGCGCAGGTCTTGGCATGCGGCTGCTGCTCCAGCACCAGCAACACCGTGGGCGTATGCTCCACGGCGCGGCGCAATCGGAACCAGGAAGTCATCGAAATGCGCCGCGCGCTAATAACAGGCGTATCCGCCAGATCCATCACCACCAAGCCGAATCCTCCGCCCTGCACCAACAGATCCGCGGCTTTCAACGCGTGCTCGGCATTGCCGCCGCAGCGCACCCACAGGAGCCTCTCCAGCAATACGCCGGCCGCCGCTGCCGATGCGGGATCGAATGCGTCGCTCGCATCCACCAGCGCGCACACATTCTCGCCGCTGGTGGATTGGGCCATAGCCGCCAGCATCAGGCTGGTCCGCCCCGACGACGACGGACCGTAGACCTCGGTCAAACACCCTTGTGGCAGGCCGCCGACAGCCGTATCCACTTCAGATAAACCGGTCGGACAGACCTCTGATCTGTCCACCTTGAATTCGAAATCCCGGCCCAACGCAACGGCGGTCATATTCGCCTTTTATTCGCCTGTACTCTAATTGTGCAGAATGCCGGACCGGGTGTCAAGGGGCGTGTGTCTGACCATTCATGGCCCATTCATGACTTTGACAGAGTAACCAAAAGTGGTTACCATTGAATGGTGAAGGCGAGCGAGCTTAGACGCTGGCTGAAGAAACAGGGCTGCTCGTTCGTGGAGGAATCTCGACATACTCGCATCGCTCTCGGCGCAAAACTGTCGCGCATGCCCCGTCATCCAGCGAAGGAAATCAAAACGGGCACATTGCAAAGCATTCTGAAAGATCTAGATTTGAAAATGTGAGAACTTAAATGGAACCCTACCTGGCATTATTCGAACCCGACCACAAGGCCGGCGGATACGTCGTGACGTTCCCTGATTTTGGCTACGGCGTGACGCAGGGCGAAACCGATGCGGAAGCTATGGAGATGGCGCAAGATCTTTTGATGCTTACGATCGGCGATTACATGAGGGAATCCAGACCCCTGCCCACGCCCAGTCGCCACCGCGGCTCGAAGTTCCGTTCTGTGGCGTTACCCGCCTTGCAAGCCGCGAAAGTCGATCTGTACGGTGCATTTCTGGAGTCGGGTCTGAAGAAGGCGGAACTTGCCCGTCGGATCGGGATTCCGAAGACCCACATCGAACGCTTATTTTCTCTCCGGCATCACTCCCGCCTGAATCGGATCGAAGCGGCGTTTGCAGCGCTCGGCAAGCGTTTGCACGTCGAAGCGCGGAACGCAGCTTGAGGTCCGGATAGCCCGTGTGTAATTGCATTAAGACATTTCTATATTGGATCTATCGTTTCCGCGAGCGTCGCCGACGTTCATCTTCGGCTTGCCGAACATCGAGCAAGGAATCTTTTCAGATCGCTTGGTTTCAAGCCCCCGCCCATCTTCTCTATTTCCGCCATGGGCATATTCGTAATCAGTTCCCGGATGAATCGCCTGTAGGCAGGATCCGGACACCGGAGCGCGAACTGGGGCAGGTAAAAATAGAATTCAACCCCAGCCGCTTGTTGTGCCTCTCGGGAATCCGACCCTGTGCACCAAATCGCATACAGGCAAATTGCCCAAAACAGCTTTGGAAATCGCGAGCATCGCGGCCGCTCAGTGGGTTGATGTTTACACAACCCCATCCACGGATGGCACTAACTACTACGCGACCAGCGCCCTACAGGTGAACATGGCCAGCGTCCCGGTCTGTGAGGAACCATCGAACCCATGCGCCAAGGCCATCCACACCACAAAGACAATAACGATCACCAGCCCCAGCGGTAGTCAGGCCTCGTGCAGCTTTGGCTCAGAGCAGTACACCAGCACTCACCACCGTCAACCTGAATTGTGAAGCAAGTCTTGCCGTTGACGATTCGCCTGGAGGCCCAGACCTTGGCGAGTGGAAGATCGAGGAACAGCCGTACGCGACCTGCAAGTATAGCCGGCACCTTCTTACAAACCCCACCAATGCCAACGGGATGCCGCAACCCCAGCCGCCCCCACACGACGGCGTGCCGGAAGAGCAGGCGGTTCGGGTGTAATAAGCACCCGTATATGTCCGGCGGAACGTCTGAATTCAGAAACGGAAATGTCGCGGCCTTCCGGCCGGAATCGAGAAACAACGCATCCATCAATGCCTCGCGATCGGTAAAGGTGTGCTGCCGGAAAAACCCAGATATACCCGGCTTCTTGCCCGTGCTCAATGCGCGGCCGATCCCTTAGAACGGCACGTCGTCGTCGGTGATGCCCTGGTTGAAGGCAGGGTCTTCCGGGGGCGCGGGCGGC
>DATNMW010000287.1:0-8868 GCA_035602155.1 Bryobacteraceae bacterium
CAGCCGCGGCCATGTCATAGACATAGCAATGCGGCGCAGCGACGATTCCCAGCGGAAGGGCCGCTGTCAGGGCCAGTGCCGGGGTAACCCGGCGGGCCATCCGCCAAAGCCATCCATAAATCGCGGCGGCCGCGGCCGCGAAGGGCGCGCCAGCCACCAATGCCCTCACGGATGGCATGCGCGCGGGAACCTGGTCCAGCAAGGGGCTTTGCACGGCGGCCAGATACTCCGGAAACCAAGCCGGCCCCTGAATCGCCAGCGACACGGCGAACTGCGCCGAGGCGCCAGCCGCCAGGCCGGCGAACCCGCGGCGGGAACGTACCAGAAAAACCAAAGCCACGGGCAGCAGGAGCGTAATCTTCAGGGCCAGCAGCGAAGCCACGAGTCCCGCGGCAAACGGGCGGCCGCTGATCCAGAGCCGCGCGGCGACGGCCACCGAGAGCATCATCAGCGCGATATCCTGACCCAGCGCCAAGGCAAACACGACCGGAAGCGCCCAACACATCGCCACCGCGATTTTCAACCGGGGCCCCGGCCAGAGCCACGCCGCGAGTGTAAACGCAGCCAGCATCAGGCCTAACCAAACGAGGCGCGCGCGCGGATAGGCGAGGGCTCCCAGAGGCCGCAGCAGCAGAGCGTAAAAAGGCGTGCGGAGAAACATCTTCGACCTGGCGTCAAAGGCGCTCTGGGCGAAAAGGTCCGCGGAGCCGGCCAAGCGGCCTGCGTGGTAGAACGGGGGAAAATCGTCGACGGCGGGTGGCTTATGACCCAGGGCCGCCGCAAACAGCGCCAGCCCCAACAGGCAAATGCCAATTCTGGCCCCTGGCAGCCGCCAGTTTGCGCCGATCGCCGATCGGCGCGCAGGTTGCCAACCTGCCTCACAACCAGATTGACCCGCTACGAAGGCTGCGGAGCTAGATTTCACCGGGGCGATAGGTGCGGCGCACCGGCGGGAATGCGGCCGCCGGCGGCGGAGGGGCCGGCCGGTCCACCGGCCTATCCAGCACCAGCGACCGCAAATGGGGGATGGGCGCGTTATTGAGACGGCTAGGCTTGTCCGAGGGCTGCGCGTGTCCGGAGGTGAGGTTCTTGAGGCCGAACAGCGCCAACTCGAAACGATCCTTGACGCCCACCTTTTGAAACAGACGAGACAGGTAAACTTTCACGGTGCCTTCGGAGATCTGTAGGGTCGAAGCAATCTCCTTGTTCTTCAGGCCGTGGGAGAGCAGCGTGATGAGCTGCCCCTCGCGCTGGCTCAACACCACTCGTTTGGCTGCCAGGAAACTGTCGGTCAGGGCCTTTTCGAACCACAGCTCGCCTTCGTTGACCTTTTGCAGGCACTTGACCTGCAGGTCGGCCGGCAAGGTCTTGCGCAGGATGCCGCGCACACCCAGGCCCATGGCCTGAAACGCGAGCTCGGTGGAGATTACGTTGACCCACAACACCAGCTTGGATTCCTGCACGACGCGCTTGATGTCGCTGAGAACGCCGAACGTCACTTCCGGCGTCACGTCGAGCAGCAGAATATCGGGCGCCTCGGCTTGCAGGCGCTCCACCAACTCGGGTATTCCGGAGTATGCACTCTCCAATTGAAACCGGCCGGTGGCTATCAGTACTGCCTCCAGGCCCTTGGCCAGGATGGGTTGGTCGCTGTATAAGTAAACCCGCGTCATACCGCCTCTTCGGCCTCGCGGCCGCTCCGCTCTAGAAATTCCACCGGTACGGCTCCGGCGGGGGATGTCCTTAGTTCTAGGGCACCTGATTATGAATTGTTACGTTTAGATTGGCCGCTTGTCAATTGAAATCGGAAAAAAAAGTTATTTTTTTTCGGAACGGCTGGCCGGGACGCCCCGAAATCGTCCTTCAAGCCTATTACAGGGCCTTGCGCGGCCTCTGGCACGCAATCTCTAACGCCGGTGAAGTTAGAATACCGCCTAAAATTACGTACGTACCCTAACGTTAGTTAATTAATACAGCCCAGGCCGGCCCAGCAGGGTCCGCGGCGCCAGTTTCTTAGGACAACTACAGGCAATTAACTTCGGGAAGCAGATAGCTATCTCCTATTTACGGTATTGCGCGACCACGCCGCGGCGGTCTACAGTCGCTTCGTGTACCCGGAAAGCATTTCTCGGATGAATCGCCGCGGCAGCACCCGTGTGGCTGTGCGCCTGGCGTGCAACGTAGTCTGGCTGGAAGGCGGGGAACCTAGCGCGATGCTTACGGAGAATATCAGCCGCGACGGCATGTTGTTGCGCTGGGAGGATTCCAGCGGGCGTCTGCCGTGCGCGGACCAGATGCTGATCGTCGAAGTGGAGTTGCCCGAGCGGGAAGGTTTCGAGCGGCGGTGCATACGCTGCCAGACCACCGTGGCGCGCGTGCATGCGGAGCCGGGCGCCGGGTTCACCTGGGTGGGATTACGAATTCACGCCATGGACTTCCGCGTGGCGCAAGGGGTGTCCGCGCATCGCGAGCCCGCCGGTTACAACAACGGGCGCGGCAGCCGGGCGTTTTAGGTCAAAGCATGTCCAACACAGAAAACAACCCGGTGCTGCGGATTCTGCCGTCGATGACGGACTTCGCGTTCCTGATGCCGTTGATATTCATCTTTGCGGGCATGCACGGCGCCCATACTCTATTGGGCGACGGCGACACCGGGTGGCATGTGCGCACGGGCGAGTGGATCCTGAGCCACGGCCGGGTGCCGGACAAGGATCTGTTCTCGTTCACCCGGACGGGCCAGACGTGGTTTGCGTGGGAGTGGCTCTGGGACGTCCTCTTCGCGTGGCTGCACCAGCACTGGGGGATGGCGGCGGTGGTGGTGGTGAGCGCCTTGGTGATCTCGCTGACCTCCGCCCTGGTGTTCAAGCTGGCGTTCCGCAAGAGCGGCAATCCGCTGATCGCCATGGCGCTGACGTTCCTGGCGGTGGCCAGCTCTTCGATTCATTTCCTGGCGCGGCCGCACCTGTTCACGCTGCTATTCACGGTGGTCTTCTATACGATTTTGGAGCGCGTGCGGGAAAACCGGGACGCGCGGCTGCTATGGTGGCTTCCCCCGGTGACCGTGCTGTGGATGAATCTGCATGGCGGATGGTTCATCGGCGTCGTATTGATCGGCTTGTATGGAGCCGGGGAGCTGGCGGGCGGCTTGTTCGGCGGGGAACCGGGGGCATGGCCGGCAGCGGTGAAACGCACCCTGCCGTACGCCGGGATCGCTTCACTATGCCTGGTCGCGAGCCTGGCGGGACCTTACGCCTACCACTTGCACGTGCATATCTGGGAGTATCTGACGGACTCGTTCCAGCGCGAGCACATTCAGGAAATGATGTCGATCAACTTCCAGAATCCGGCGGCGCGCTATTACGAAGCCATGCTGCTGGTGGGCGGCGGAGCGTGCATCTGGCACCTGCGGCGCAAGCGTTTCACGGAGTGCCTCCTGTTGGTGTTCTTCGCGCACGTGAGCCTGATTGCCTCGCGCAACATTCCGATTTTCGGGATCGTCGCGGCGCCGGTGCTGGCGCTGGCCGTGGCGGAGTGGTTCCAGGCGCTGGAGGATGCGCCCGTATCGTTGTGGCTGCGCCGCTTGGCGCAGGGGCTGCGCGGCATGGGCGAAACGATCGGCGGCATGGAAGGCCACTGGCGCACGCATCTGGTAAGCGCCGCCGCGGTGGCGCTGGTGACGGCCATCCTTTACGCGCCTTCGCCTCCGGCGAACTTCCGGGCGCGGTTCGACGGCAAGGAGTTTCCGGCGAAAGCGGTAGCCAGCCTGGGAGATCTGGCGGCCCAGAGCCGCATCTTCACTTACGACCAGTGGGGCGATTTTCTGATTTACAAGCTGTATCCCAAGAACCAGGTATTCATCGATGGGCGCAGCGATTTTTACGGCCGGCCCTTCTGCGAGAAGTATTTGGATATCGTGCAGGTGAAATACAAATGGCAGCGGTATTTGAATGAGTACGGAGTGGACACCGTGCTGCTGCCCACCGACGCGGCGCTGGCCGGCGCGCTCAAGGAATCCAGCCGATGGCACGTGGTCTACGACGACGGCGACGCCATAATTTTCCGGACGGTCGCGCGTCCGGAAGGCCCCCAGTTTTCCGCCGCCAACCGCGGCGGGAAAGATCGTGATCGGAAGATCACGAACACCCAACCCAGTGATCGGACGATCACCAAAACCAAAACTTAGGAGAAGAAAGAACAATGACGACGTTATTGCGCAACCTGTGGAACGACGATCAAGGCCAGGACCTGATCGAATATACGCTGCTCATGGCCTTCGTGGCCCTGGCATCGGCGGCCCTTTTTATCAGCGCGGGCACCAGTGTCAGCAAGATCTGGAGCACGACGAACAGTCAGTTGGCTGCCGCGGCGGCTTCCGCCTCGAGCTAGAAGAAAGGACGCCAGGGGCGCGCCCTTACCAGGGACGCTCCTGGCATATGCAGTGCAAGTTGTTGGTGGCTGGTGGCTAAGTGACTGGTTATCAGTCGCTAATTGCAGGAATTGAGGAACTGAAAATGAACCAACGATTCATCTCGGTATTGGTCTTCGCGTTTGTAGTAGCCGGCTGCGCCAGTCTGCTGCTCTACAGGCTGACCGTCAGCCATGGGAGCGCCCAGGCGGCGCCTACGACGGCTAAAGCGCTGGTGGCGGCGCGCAATCTGGAGCTGGGCGCGATCATCAAGGATTCGGACGTAAAAGACGCCCCTTGGGCGGGAGCGCTGCCCACCAATGCCGTGCTGAAACGGGAAGACATCATTGGGCGCGGCGTCACCACGACCATCTACGACGGCGAGCCGATCGTGGAGAACCGGCTGGCGCCGAAGGGCGCGGGCGGCGGTTTGGCGGCCATGATTCCGTCGGGTATGCGGGCCGTGGCAGTGCGGGTCAACGATGTGGTCGGGGTGGCCGGGTTCGTGGTCCCCGGCATGCGCGTGGACGTGCTGATTTCCGGCAGCCCGCCGGGTCCCAACAGCCAAGGCAGCCTGACCCGCACGCTGCTGCAGAACATCGAGGTGCTGTCCGCCGGACAGGATTTCAAGAAAGACAACGAAGGCAAGCCGCAAGGGGTAGGTGTAGTGAATCTGCTGGTGACGCCGGAGCAGGCCGAGATGCTGAGCCTGGCGAGCAACCAGACCACCATCCAACTGGTGCTGCGCAATCCTTTGGACACGCAGGTGGCCAAGACGCCCGGCACGGCGGTGATCGAGCTGTTCGCCATGAACGGGCCCAAGAAGCGCGTCGAGCCGGCGAAGGTATACGTGAAAATGCCGCCGAAGCCCGCGCCCCCGCCGCCGCCGGTGGAGGTAAGGCCGGCGCCGCCGGTGCGGCAGACCTTCGTCATGGAAGTCATCAACGGCAACAAGAAGAGCGAAACCAAATTCGATACCACTCCGGAGGTTAAATAACGTGTCACCCGAACGCATACTCCATCATTCTGCAGCCGCTGCAGCCGCCGCAGCCGCAGTCGCCGCACTGATGGCGCTGGCCGGTCCGCCCGCGCTGCGCGCCGCCGAGTTGCAAGCCCAGAATGCGCCGCTGGTGGTGACCGTGGGCAAGTCCCTGGTGCTCGACAATGCCATGAATATCCAGCGCATCTCGCTGGCCAACGGCGATCTGGCCGAAGCCGTGGCGGTAAATCCGCGCGAGGTGCTGATCAACGGCAGAGCGGCCGGCGAGACCTCGCTGATTATCTGGCAGCAGGGCGGACCGCGCCTATTGTTCGATCTCACCGTGCGCGCCAGCAACAGCAAGCTGGACAACGTCCGCGGACAGCTTGCCAGGGAACTGCCCGATCAAGACGTCAGCGTCTACCCGGAGGGCGAGAGCGTGTTTTTGCACGGCACCGTGAAGGATCTGTCCAGCGCCGACCGGGCCGCGGCGATCGCCGGCACGCTGGGGAAGGTGGTCAACCTTTTGCACGTGGTTACGCCGGCGGAAGAACCGCAGATCCTGCTGAAGGTGCGCTTCGCCGACGTGGACCGCAGTGTCAATTCGCAGCTTGGCATCAATCTGTTCAGCACGGGCGCTTTAAACACCATTGGCGGGACGACCACCGGGCAGTTTGCGCCGCCCACCATCGCCGTGCCGGCCCCGGGGAGCCCGGTCACCGCCGCGGTGAGCAACGCATTGAATCTTTTTCTGTTCCGCCCGGACCTGAACCTGGGCGCGACCATTGCGGCGCTGGAATCCAAGAACCTGCTGCAGATTCTGGCGGAGCCGAATGTCATGGCGATGAACGGCAAGCAGGCCAGTTTCATATCGGGCGGCGAGTTTCCGGTGCCGGTGGTGCAAGGCGGCTCCAATATCGGCGCGGTGACCATCCAGTTTCGGGAATACGGCGTGAAGTTGAATTTCACGCCCACCATTACGCCCCGCGGCACGATCCGGCTGGAGGTGGCGCCGGAGGTCAGCTCGCTAGACTACAGCAACGGTGTGGTGCTGAACGGATTCACCGTCCCGGCGCTGGACACGCGTAAGGTGCAAACCCAGGTCGAGTTGGAGAACGGCCAGAGCTTCGCCATCGCCGGATTGCTAAACAAGAACTTTAACGAAACCCTGGACAAGATTCCGGGAATTGGGGATATTCCGCTGCTCGGCAAGTTGTTCCAGAGCCGGGTTCTGACCAAGAGCAACTCCGAATTGTTGATTATGGTGACGCCGGAAATCGTGCGTCCCATTCCGGCCGGACAAGCGCGGCCCGAGATACCGATGCCCAAACCTTTCATCAAGGAGTCCTTGAAGGAAGCGCCACGCACTCCGGGGATCGAGTCCACCGGACCGGTGCCGGTGAAACCGCAGCGCGAGACGCTCCCGGTGGAGGAGTTGCAGGAAATGCAAAAGAAGGAGCAAGGCCCGGTGCCCGGAAGCGGGCAGCCGACACTGCTGCTGCCTTTGATGATGAATCCGGCGGGTGGACAAGCCACTCCGGCAACGCCCACGGCGCCGCTGCCCGGAACCGGGCCGAGCGGAGGCGCCAGCACGCCGACGGGCTCAGGCTCGGGAACAGGCACAGGGCAATAAGCCATGTATTCGTTGACTCTAGGCTTGGCAATCGAAACCAAGCAGCTCTGGGATGAAGTCCAGGGCTGCCTGCCGAACTTGCCATTGCGGCCAGTCATTGAGCACCAGGATATGTCCACGTTGGGCTCTTTCCTGGAGCGGCTGGAACGGTTGCGCCCGGAGGTGGTGTTACTGGACGTGGCCCTGGCGAAAGAACCGCTGAGCGACTTGGTCCCCATGATCCGGGCCAAGACGCCGGAAGCCACCATCGTAGCGGTCCACACGACGGCCGATCCTGGGGCCATCCTGAACGCGATGCGCGCCGGGGTCAACGAGTACATCTATCCGCCCATCGAGGGGGCGCTGCGCGGAGCCCTGGAGCGCCGCTCGTCGGACGCCGGACGCCGGCACAGCGGACTGCGCTGGGGCGGGCGGACCATTGGATTCTTCTCCTCCAAAGGCGGCTGCGGCGCCACCACGGTAGTCTGTCATCTGGCCGTGGAATTGGGGCGCAGCGGACAGAAGGTCCTGTTGGCCGACTTGGATCTGGATGCCGGGCTGATCGGTTTTCTGACCAAAGCAAAGCCCGGCTATTCGATTCTGGACGCGGTAAACAATCTGCACCGGATGGATGTGAGTTACTGGAAGGCGCTGGTGTCCAACGGCATACCGGGAGTGGAGATCATTGCCGCGCCGGGCGCCACGGCGGATAAAACCTATCCGCGGCAGGAGCAGTTGCGGCAACTTTTCAGCTTCCTGCGGTCGTGTTACGACTTCACGCTGATCGATTTGGGACGCAGCCTGACGCGCGTCGGCGTGGCTGCCCTGGAAGAAATGGACGAAGCTTACCTGGTGAGCACGCTGGAGGTTCCGGCCCTCCACCAGGCCAAGCAAGTGCTGCAAATCCTAATGGACGCGGGGTATGGCAAGGACCGGCTGAAACTGATCCTGAACCGCGTGCCGAAGCGCTCGGAACTGGCGCCGGGCGAGATCGAGAAGATCCTGGGATTGCCGGTGTATGCGGTGCTGCCCAGCAGCTATCCGGAATTGCACGAGTGCTATTCGCTCGGCAAGCTGTTGCCGGAACGGAGTTTCCTGGGGAAACAGATCCGGGATCTGGCGATGCGTATGGCGGGCGTGGACGAGCAGCCCGCGAAGAAAAAATTCGGCGGGTTGTTCGGGTAGCGGGCCGGTTTGCTTGTGGGGCAGGTTGCCATCCTGCCCCACAAAAGATGGCTGGAGACTAAAACGTGGCTACAACAATAAACGGATCGCTGTCTAAGACCGGTGAAAAAGAAGCGGGTTGGGTCAGCCGGCTGTTCACCCAAGACCGGGCCGCCCTGGAGCACCAGGACCTGAAATTCGCGCTGCACCGCAAGCTGCTCGATCGCATCAATCTGGAAGCGCTGGCGACACTGGGCGGCGAGCGCGTGCGTACGGAGGTGCGCGGCGCCGTGGCCAAGCTGCTGGAGGAAGAAAAGACGCCTCTCAGCCTGCTGGAAAAAGAGCGCGTGGTGGAGGAGGTGCTGGACGAGGTCTTCGGGCTCGGCCCTCTGGAGCCGTTGCTGCAGGATCCCTCGATCTCGGACATCCTGGTAACCACGCCGCGCCTGGTGTACGTGGAGCGGAACGGCAAACTATTTCGTACGCCGGTGGAATTCAAGGATAACGCGCACCTGCTGCGGATTATCGAGAAAGTGGTATCGAGAGTGGGGCGGCGCGTGGACGAGTCTTCGCCGCTGGTGGACGCGCGCCTGCCGGACGGATCGCGCGTGAACGCCGCCATTCAGCCGGTGGCGGTGGACGGACCGCTGCTTTCCATCCGGCGATTCGGAAAGAGTCTCATGCATGGCAAGGACCTGGTGACGCGGC
>DATNMW010000288.1:0-3484 GCA_035602155.1 Bryobacteraceae bacterium
GAGGCCGCGCGGAGATGACAACCCGGTTCGCATAAATCACCGCAAGGAAGCGCCGGTTTGGGTTCGTTTAATTATTCCGGCCGTTCGGGTATGGAACGTATCAAGAAAACGTTTTTATCATTTATCGGCGAACCAACATTCCTTGGCCCAGAACCTAAACTTTGCCGACGCCTTCTGCCACCCGGGCATTGTCTGTCGCGCCAAAGGCGATGTAGTCAATACCCTCCTCGGTATGCGCCGCTAGTGTGTCGAGGCTGCCTTGCCCGCGGTTCTTTTGCTGCAACTTCACATAATGATCGGAGCCGGACGTCGTCCATTCCGTCGGCGAGGCGGTTCGAACGGAACATAAAGAGACCCTCTGGACCAAGTCCGAACCTGGCGGGGAATACGGGCCAGATTCCGGCATCAAATGCAGATCTCGGTATTCCTGTCCGGTTCCGAGACGCCACCGTCCCAGGATCGGTACGGACGGTTCGCCTGAGCCGTGTCCTACTCCCATGAATGCGGCGGTCGATTTTGGGCGGTTATTTGCTGGACGCTCCCGATATGAACTTGCTTTGGCAGGACCTGCGCTTCGGTATGCGGAGCCTCCGCAGAGATCGTGGATTTGTCCTTGCGTGCATGGCCGCTCTCGGGCTGGGAATCGGTTCGACAACGGCGATCTTCAGCGTCATCGATAACGTACTGCTGCACCCTTTCCCTTATGCCGACAGCGAGCGCATCTACGGGTTTCGGATTGTCGATACGAACGGCAAAGGAGCACAGGACCGGAATTACTTCACCGTTCCGGAGTTTCTGGATTATGAGCGGCAGAACCGGATCTTCACCGACACGATGGGCGTGTGGGAAACGACGAGTCTTTTGGGCTCTGGCGATCGGCTGGAGCCCCTCGCCACCGACACGGTGACCGGCAACGCGTTCCATTTTCTCGGAGTCGCGCCTTTGCTCGGCCGCGGTATTGTTCCCGGCGACGGGAAGGCCGGCGCGCCGCCCGTCTTCGTTTTAAGTTACAAGGTGTGGGCCAGCCGATTCGGGCACGACCCGAACATCGTAGGCCAAACCTTCCTTCTGAATGACAAGCCCACTACGCTGGTTGGCGTCATGCCAAAACGTTTTGCATTCTGGGGCGGGGACATTTGGACGCCCGCGACCGTCGATCCCGCCGAACCTGGCGCCGAGAGGCGCGACTTCGTCCTCTACGGCCGCCTCAGGCCCGGGCTGGACGTCAGCGCGGCGGAAGCCGAGCTGGGCAGCCTGGCGAAGCGGCTGTCGACGATTTATCCGCGGATCTATCCCACGCAGTTCGTCGTTCGCCTGGATCGGCTCGGCTACATCGCCGTGGGCCAGTTCCGCGGCGCGCTGCTGACGCTGCTTGCCGCCGTCGGCCTGCTGCTGCTGATTGCCTGCGCGAATGTGGCAAATCTGCTGCTGGCCAGGGCAACTGTCCGCCAAAAAGAACTGGCTCTGCGGATGACGCTGGGCGCGGGACGGTGGCGAATCGTCCGCCAACTCATGACGGAAAGCATGCTGCTCTCGATTGTCGGGGCAGCCGCAGGGTGTCTCTTCGCCTCGGCAGCGCTGGAGGGTCTGATCGCGATCATTCCCCTGTACACATTTCCCGATGAAGCGGTTATCTCTATAAACCCGGAGGTGCTGCTGGCGACGGCCGGTGTCGCCATCGCCACGGCATTCATTTTCGGGCTGGCGCCGGCACTCGCGTCCGTCCGGGGCGATCTGAGTGAAACGCTCCGGGCCGGCGCGCGCGGCAACACCGGGTTTCGCCGGGGCCGAATGCGGCTCGCTTTGGTGGCCGGCGAAGTGACGCTTTCGATGCTCCTGCTGACCGGCTCCGGCCTATTGATGCGCACCTTCTTCCTCGAACGGCAAGTCGACCTCGGCATTCGCACCAGCCATCTTTTGACCACCGGCCTGACTTTTCCCGCGGCCCGCTATCGGACCACGGACTCGCAGGCGCGCTTCCTGCGCGAGTTGCTTCCACGCCTCGAAGCGCTGCGTGGCGTGACCTCCGCCGCCGCGGCTTTCGACTATCCCCTGGACGGCGGCAACGCCACCGAATTCGAGACGCCGGGCGTTACGCACTTCGAGCGCTGGAAGGGCAGCTTTGTGCCATGCAGCCGCCAATACTTCCAGACGATCGGTCTACGTCTGCTGGCAGGGCGCCTGCCCACGGCGGATGACGATAACGGCAAACGCAAAGTCGCGGTCATCAATCGGACCATGGCCCGGAAATACTTCGGGCGGCAGGACCCCCTAGGGCAGCCGCTCGAGATTTCCGCACTGAAGAACGCGCCGGATCCCGTCGTAAATCCGCTGTTCGAGGTGATTGGCGTGGTATCGGACATGAAGAATCGGGGCATGCGCGAGGGAGTGGCACCCGAGGCGTTCATCCCCTATTCGGTGGCCGGATATGGCCAGGACGCGATCCTCGTACACACCGTGGGCGACCCGGCGGCGCTGACCCGCAGTCTCACTGCCGAGATTCTGCGGCTGGACAGGAGCGTTATTCCGCAGCAGACAATGACGATGGACGGCATTCTGGAGATCGGCCAGTTCGCCCGCCCGCGCTTCGGCCTGGTGCTGTTTTCCGTGTTCGCGGGCATCGGACTGGTGCTGATGACCATCGGCGTTTACAGCGTCGTCTCGTGGACGGTCACACAGCAGCGGCATGAGATCGGCATTCGCCTGGCTCTGGGCGCGAGCTCGGGCGATGTCCGCTCGATGGTCCTCAGCAGCACTCTGCGGTTCGTGCTGATCGGCGTGGCGGCCGGCATCGTGCTGGCGTCGGTGGTCGGCCGGGTTCTTGCGAGCCAGCTTTGGGGCGTGTCGGGAGACGATCCGCTGACGCTGTGCGGGGTGATCGCGGTTCTGATCGCCGTGGGCCTCGCGGCGGCGTACGTGCCATCGGTGCGCGCGACACGGGTGGATCCGGCTGTCTGCCTGCGCTGGGAATAAACCGCTCAATCGGCCGCAGACGAACGCCAATAAATAGAGATTGGACGTTCCGCGATAGGTCTTGCGCCGTACAAGGCCCCGGCCGCTGTTTCCTCGTGCTTGTGAGACTCGTCGCATGGTCGCTGCCCGGCGGCTGCCCACAATTCATGCAGCATTTGGGCACGATTGCCCCCTGATGCCGCACGGGATTTGGCAGAGGGGTGTATACTGTATTGGAATCGTGGCCGAAAAAGAAAGGAATTACGAAAAATGAATCTGCCTCTAAGCCTTCACAGTGGTAAGTTGTCGCTGTTTCAATCCGCCCTGAATAAAATAATTCAGCGTAAGGGCGAGTCCGCAACCCAGCTTTCCGAAGACCAACCCATGATGCAGCAGGCCAACACCGTGCTGCAGGCAGCTTACGACGGGCAGGACCTGAGCCAGTTTCTGGGCACTCCGCTCACATGCGCCAGCCTGGCAGTGCAGGCCGCTCTTGCGTTCGTGGCGGGCGACGCGGCCAAGGAAGCCCTGA
>DATNMW010000289.1:0-2164 GCA_035602155.1 Bryobacteraceae bacterium
CACTATTATGGTACACATGTTCTTATTGATTTGACCATTATGGTGCAGGAGCGTGGCGTCGCTGGCTGCAAGTGCTTGATCCGGTGAGCGTGGCGCCTGGCACGCAAGCTGCAGAGAGTCTGCATTCCCGGCGCGGCGCCGGCGCACAATAACTATTCCACCCCCGCGAGGACGCACATGACTCCGGCAGATGTTCTGAAATTGATCAAGGAAAAAGACGCTAAATTCGCCGATCTTCGGTTTACCGACACGATTGGCAAGGAGCAGCACGTAACCGTGCCGACGCGCCTCGTGGATGAGGGCTTTTTCAAGGATGGAAAGATGTTCGACGGTTCATCGATTGCCGGCTGGAAGGGCATCAATGAGTCCGACATGATTTTGATGCCGGACCCCTCAACCGCCGTGCTCGATCCGTTCTACGAGGAAACCACCATCGATATTCGATGCGATGTCATCGAACCGACGACCATGCAGGGTTACGAGCGCGACCCGCGTTCGCTGGCGAAGCGCGCGGAAGCGCATCTTAAGGCCTCCGGCATCGCGGACTCCGCGCTGTTCGGGCCGGAAAACGAGTTCTTCATCTTCGACACCGTCACCGTGCACGCCGGCATGAACGGCTGCGCCTACGAAGTCGATGCCTACGAAGGCGCCTGGAATTCCGGCAAGACCTACGAGGACGGCAATAAGGGCCACCGCCCCGGCATCAAGGGCGGCTACTTCCCCGTGCCGCCGGTGGATTCGCAACAGGATATCCGCACCGCCATGTCGATGGCCTGCGAGGAGCTGGGCCTGAAGTTCGAGGTGCATCACCACGAAGTAGGAACGGCCGGCCAGGGAGAAATCAATGTTGCTCCCAATACGCTGACCAAGAAGGCCGATGAGGTGCAGATTCTCAAGTACGCGCTGCAGAACGTGGCGCACGGCTACGGCAAAACCCTGACCTTCATGCCGAAACCGCTGGTCGGCGACAACGGCAGCGGCATGCATGTGCATCAATCCCTGCAAAAGGACGGCAAGGCGCTGTTCGCGGGCGATAAGTACGGCGGCCTGTCCGACATCGCGCTGTACTACATCGGCGGCATCATCAAGCATGCGCGCGCGATCAACGCCTTCACCAACGCCAGCACCAACAGCTACAAGCGCCTGGTCCCGGGTTTCGAGGCGCCCGTGAAACTGGCCTACTCCGCGCGCAATCGTTCGGCCTCCATCCGCATTCCCTGGATCTCCAATCCGAAGGGCCGGCGCATCGAGGTGCGCTTTCCGGACGCCACTGCGAATCCGTATTTCGCCTTCGCGGCGATGCTGCTGGCGGGTCTGGACGGCGTTCAGAACAAGATTCATCCCGGCGACCCCGCGGACAAGGATTTGTACGATCTCGAGCCCGAGGAGGACAAGAAGATTCCGACTGTCTGTCACTCCCTCGACATGGCGCTCGATTACCTAGATAGAGACCGCGGCTTCCTCAAGGCGGGCGGTGTTTTCAGCGACGACTTGATCGACGCGTACATGGAATTGAAGATGAAGGAGGTCACGCGCTTGCGCATGACCACCCATCCCATTGAAGTGGAGATGTACTACAGCTTGTGAATCATCCCCAAAAGGGTGCCGCTTGGGCCTGAGGGTGACGGAAGTCACGTCGCCCGCACCTCGTTTTGTGGTCGGGAGGCGATAGGTCTATGCTTTTGAGCCATGCGATACCTGCGCTTCTGGATCGCCTTCGGAATGCTTGCGGCCTTCGCGGGAAACGCGGCTGTGATCTACAAGTGGACCGACGCCGATGGAGTGGTGCATTTCTCCGATCAGCCGGTGCCGGGCGCCGAGAGGCTCGAGGTGGGCCCGGCGCCCCGCGTCGGCACCTTCGGCGAAAAACCGCCGCCGGCTCCGGGCCGGACGACCGAGAAGGCGACTCCAACCAAGCCCGCCGACTACACGCAGTTCGTGCTCTCCTCACCCACGGCGGAGCAGGTTTTTTTCAACGACGATCCCATTGTCGCGCACCTGAATCTGGATCCGGGCTTGCTGCCCAACCATTCGATCACCTGGTATCTGAACGGCGCCCCGCTGACCGACCGAGCGATCGATGCGGTGAGCATCACCATGAAGCAGCTGGCGCGCGGTACCTACACCGTCGCAGCCACGGTCTCCGACGCGGTGTCGGGCGAAT
>DATNMW010000290.1:0-31455 GCA_035602155.1 Bryobacteraceae bacterium
CGTTTCAGTCCCCTTCTCATAGGGGGCCGCGCGCGCGGCTCTCCTTCACCGAATCCTTAATTGTCTTCTTCTTTTGTTTCAGTCCCCTTCTCATAGGGGGCCGCGCGCGCGGCGCTTCTATTACAAGTGGACAAGGTGCAATAGGACCAGAGTTTCAGTCCCCTTCTCATAGGGGGCCGCGCGCGCGGCGATTTCGCGGTCCATTACACCCACTCCCCGTTACCCTCTGTTTCAGTCCCCTTCTCATAGGGGGCCGCGCGCGCGGCCCCCTCACCCTACCAGAGGTGCCACGGGGGTCCCCCGTTTCAGTCCCCTTCTCATAGGGGGCCGCGCGCGCGGCATTACAAAGTGTAGTAATGCCCTCCTGTTCATTATGCGGTTTCAGTCCCCTTCTCATAGGGGGCCGCGCGCGCGGCCACATCGAGCGGCTAGGTCTAAGCACAACGCACTTTCTGGTTTCAGTCCCCTTCTCATAGGGGGCCGCGCGCGCGGCTTTGCCTGAAGATTCTCGACCAATTACGAGAAAGGCGGTTTCAGTCCCCTTCTCATAGGGGGCCGCGCGCGCGGCACTATTTCCGTCCGGGAATAATTGGATTCTCCCATCGTTTCAGTCCCCTTCTCATAGGGGGCCGCGCGCGCGGCCCCATGTGCAGGAGAGCGGTGATGCGATCTTCATTGTGAGTTTCAGTCCCCTTCTCATAGGGGGCCGCGCGCGCGGCTTGGTGGGATTCACGGACTTTACCGGAGCGCAAGCGTTTCAGTCCCCTTCTCATAGGGGGCCGCGCGCGCGGCTGCAACCTGCTGATTCTGCGGGGTCAATAATTCGGAGTTTCAGTCCCCTTCTCATAGGGGGCCGCGCGCGCGGCGACAGACCTCGCATCAGGTCATCGGTACGTGCGGTTGTTTCAGTCCCCTTCTCATAGGGGGCCGCGCGCGCGGCGGAGGCACCGGCCCCGCCTTACCTTCGTGGCCCTTGCGTTTCAGTCCCCTTCTCATAGGGGGCCGCGCGCGCGGCTCTTCGTCGTGCAGTCCGTACTTCAGGGTTATATGGTTTCAGTCCCCTTCTCATAGGGGGCCGCGCGCGCGGCGAATGCGATTCACCCACCACCACCTAAGTCGGCAGGTTTCAGTCCCCTTCTCATAGGGGGCCGCGCGCGCGGCGAGCAAACCGCCGTGGCATTCCTGGCGGGCTATACCTAGTTTCAGTCCCCTTCTCATAGGGGGCCGCGCGCGCGGCGAAGCGCGGCATGGCGACGACCTGGGGGAGATCCGGGTTTCAGTCCCCTTCTCATAGGGGGCCGCGCGCGCGGCAGAGCGAGTCCGCGCGCAAGGGACTCGAAGAGCGCGTTTCAGTCCCCTTCTCATAGGGGGCCGCGCGCGCGGCCAAACCAGAACATCATGGCGCCGGAGTGGATGATAGCGTTTCAGTCCCCTTCTCATAGGGGGCCGCGCGCGCGGCGGCGCGGGCGGCGGCTCAGTGCCGATCATCCTCAATTGTTTCAGTCCCCTTCTCATAGGGGGCCGCGCGCGCGGCCAAGGCATGATTTGCGCCGTCAGTGTCATGAGGGGCTGGTTTCAGTCCCCTTCTCATAGGGGGCCGCGCGCGCGGCAGCCTATCTGGCGTTCCCTGGTGGGGCTGGGCCGTTGGTTTCAGTCCCCTTCTCATAGGGGGCCGCGCGCGCGGCGGCCGGCCAGTTCTGCCCCGAGTTGGGAAAGATGCGTTTCAGTCCCCTTCTCATAGGGGGCCGCGCGCGCGGCCCGAGAGCGAATAGGTGAGGTGCGTCCCGTCGTTTGTTTCAGTCCCCTTCTCATAGGGGGCCGCGCGCGCGGCGACGACGGCGCGCGGCAAGATCGACGTGACCGTGAGTTTCAGTCCCCTTCTCATAGGGGGCCGCGCGCGCGGCACTGTCAGCCACAGCCAGCTCTGCGCGCTGGCCGGCGGTTTCAGTCCCCTTCTCATAGGGGGCCGCGCGCGCGGCATCGGCGACAATCGTTACGCGTTCCCCCGAAATTTTGTTTCAGTCCCCTTCTCATAGGGGGCCGCGCGCGCGGCTGTGCGGAGCGGAGCACGAAATCCGCGTCGTTTTGGAGTTTCAGTCCCCTTCTCATAGGGGGCCGCGCGCGCGGCCCCGGTCCAGCAAGGCACGGTCAACGCGCTCAGTTCAGTTTCAGTCCCCTTCTCATAGGGGGCCGCGCGCGCGGCTTTGGCCCTCCGCCATGCGTAAGCGGGGATTCAGCCGGTTTCAGTCCCCTTCTCATAGGGGGCCGCGCGCGCGGCTACGTGACATCTGTTGGACTCTTCGCTTTCGGCAACAGTTTCAGTCCCCTTCTCATAGGGGGCCGCGCGCGCGGCCGCTCCACAACCCCTTCATTCTAAGCACCTTCTCCGCGGTTGTAAAGCTCAAAAAGGCGACGATTCGCAAATTGCTCAAAAAACCCTCCAATCGGCCAACTTTTCACCAAATATCGGCGCAGTAGTTGACGTATTCACACTCCGCGCAACGCGCCCTCACCGGCGTCGGTTCCGGGCACCACGCCGTGCGCTCCAGCTCCCCAATTGCCGTAATCGCATCCGTCACCCGCTGCTTCCATGCCGCCGTCACCGCAAACGCGAATACCCGGTCGTCCGGGATGCGATACAGAAACGCCGTCTCCACGCGCAGCCCGCAGCACGCCTCCGCCAGCATCGCGTAGCCGGTCAATTGCATCCGGTGGTTGTCTCCCATCTCCCCCGACGTCAGCTTGAAATCGACGACCGCGCCCTCGCCCTCCCGCTCCAGCAGCAGATCCAACTTGCCGCTCAAACCCAACCCCTCATGCGCCAGCCAAATCCCGAACCGCCGATCCCCGCCCTCCCAGCCATACTCCCGCAACCCCCGCCGCAACTCCAGCCGCTCGATCATGTCCTGCGCGCTCACCGCCTCCCGCATCTTCCACGTCGGCTGCGCCGCCCCCGGCAATACCCGATGATAGTACACCACCCGCGCACAATACGCCCATTGCTTCAAATCCGTCACCGGGATCTGGCTCACGGCTCCTCCGCCCCCAGCACCCGCAGACGCGGCAACCCCGGCTTGCGCCCCGCCTCACCCTGCGCCTCCAATTCGTCCGCATCCCGCCGGTACTGATCGAACACCCACATATCCTTCAAATCGTCCTCGCAAACCGGAATCACCCGCACCCGCCCCGACCGATTCCCGATCTCCGCCTGCACCCGCAACGCCAGCTCCTGCCGCCGGTTCCGATTCAACCGCCCAAAAAACGCGCTGAACTGAATGCGCTCCAGCCCATAGTCCAAACAAATGTCCGCCACCCGCGTCCGTATCCGATCCTCCTCAATGTCGTAGATCAACACCAGCGACACCTCCGGACTCCCGCGCCCCACCTGCAACGGCCGCAACACCCCGCGATACCGATTCTTGCGCGGCATCGCATTACCACTGAAACGCGAACGGCCGGTAATTCCGCAGCCCGCGGAACGCCCCCGCCGCCAGCCGCGCCTGCATCTGGACAATCGAGCGCACCTCGTGCCGCTTGCCCCTGTGCTGCTCGGTGGCCGTCAACCGCGTCAGCACGCGCGCCGCCACCTCCTCGCGCGAGCCGTTGTCCAACAGGCCTTTCACCACGTTCAACCGGCCGCCCTTGTTCAGCCAGGTGAAGATGGCGCGATCCACCACCGGCTGCCGGAACTCCTCCACCAGATCCAGCACCAGCGACGGCTTGCCGCTGCGGTCCACATGCAGCAGGCCGGCGAACGGCTCCAGCCCCGCGTTCATCACCGCGCCCCACACGTGCGAGTACAGCAGGCCGTAACCGTAATTCAGCGCGGCATTCACCGCATCCGCGCCAGGATGGTTGTCGCGCCCATCGAAGCCGCACGCCTCCGGCAGCAGGTTGACGATCTGCCGCCAATAGATGCGCCCGCCCGTTCCCTCGTAGCCCATCAGCGACGGCCGCACGGCATCCGCGCTGCCGCCCTCATACGCCAGCGTCTGCTTGCGAAGCTGGCGCAACTGGACCGCCGCGCGCTCCAGCGGCTCGCGCCGATCGCCTTCGCGGCTGCGCGCGAAATAGCGCAGCAGCTTCTCCTGATTTCGCAGCTTCCCGGCCACCACCCAGCGACAGAAATCCGCGCCGCGATCGTTGTGCAGCGCCTCCAGTTGCGCCCGCCGCGTCTCCACCGTGGCCGTGAGCAGCGGAGAGGTGAGCAGCGCGTACGGCTTCCCGGAAGAATTCAGGAACGCCATGCGCGCGCCCCGTCCGCAGAGTTCCTCGATCAGATCCGACGACACGGAGATGCCGCGCGACCCGACCACGATTTCCTGGATGCGCATCAGGGGCACTTGCGCGCAAACGGCTTTGCCCTTCTTGACCACCACGCGCTCGCTCTTCTTGCCGAGGAACAGGCCGAAGCCGGCCACCAGCAGTTGCGTGCCATTCTCCGTGGAGAGCAAGGTGGCGCTGCCGTCGTCCGGGAGGATGGCCTCTTCGAGGGGCGGCAGCGGTAGTTCGAGCTGCTCGGGGACGGTGTCGTATGCGCCGGTGATCCAGTTGTACTGCTGCGAAGCCGGCGGCTTGCGCGGGATCTGCGGCAAAAGTGAAGGGAGAGCTGACATTGTTAGAACTCCTTACGCGCCGGGCAAACGGTCAATTCGACGCAACGCACGAAGCTGGGACCAGAAACTCGGACAAAAACTCGCCACAACTCAGCCCACCTTATATAATATGTTATGCCAGCCCCGAAGGCCCAATGAAAATCGGCCTGGATTTAGATACAAGCGTTCGATATGTCGGCGATCCGTTCGTGGACGCCGGTGTGGCAGTGCTCGAACACCGCATCGGCAAACCACATACCGAGTTCACCGCAGAAGACCTGTCCCTCCAGGCATCGTGGTTGGAGAGCGAGTACGCACGCAAGATCTGGTCCGGGTATTTGACCCTTCACTTCCCCAATAGCGGCTGGTGCAACCCGACTATGTCGGCTGACAAGAAGGCCGCATTTCGAAACGAGGCGTTGCGGGGATTCAGTCGCCCTACGATCGGCCGCGCATGTGCCTACTGCGGCCGACCCGCGCAGGCACTTGCAAATCGCAGCCAAATTCCGCTTCTCACCAGCGAAGCGAGCATGGTTGCAGGCCCCGGCGGGACTCCCGGCCAACCAGTGTGCGCCCGATGCAGATACGCGATTCAGTTCTACCCGCTCGCCACTTTAAAGGTCAACGGCAAACCGTTGTTCTGGTGGAGCGCTGACACTGGTTGGCTTTTCTACCTGACGCAGGAGTTCCTAGGCACGGCGGCGCAAGTCCTGGCAGTGAGCGGAGATTCGCTTACCAATGTCCCTTGGCCATCGACGCGACTGCTGAACGCTGCATGGCGGGTTCTGAATCGCGTCGTCGAAGCCGGGCAGGAGCTAAGTGTGGCAGATGTAGTCGGCTGCCATGCAACGAACTACGGTTCGGACGCGGATTATCAGGAGGTGCGCCTACCGAGAGACCTCTTGGAGTTCTGGGCGGAGGCCCGGAACTTCCGGGCCTACTCTGCTATCGTCGAGGCGCACTGGGAAACGGGACGGAAGAAGAAGGCAGCAGCTAAACGCAACGACGCCAAGATTCAGGCTCCCGAATGGACTCGGCGGAACGCATATTACGAAGACCTTGGCGGCATGCTTCGATCAGCAGCGGATCCAAAGGCCGCACTAGCGCTTGCTCGAAGGTATTTTGTGCGAATCGGGCAGCCAGTGGAGCAGGGAGCATTCGCGCTGGCGCGGCTGTTCTTGCAGAGGATGACGGAAATGACCAGAGAGAGACTAGATGCGGTGGAGAGGATCGCCGGACGAATTAAGGATTCCAGGAGGTGCCAAGATGCTGTGGACCGGCTGTTCGAAGCCCGCAACGTCATTGGCGCACTGGTGGAAATTCAGGCACGATTATTGCGGGACTGTGATACCCCGCTCGGAACAGCGGACATTTATTTGGCCTTCGACATCGTTTCAGATGACGATGCGACCACAAGGGATTCCTTCTTTGTTCGCGATCTGATGCTGCTGAAGATCCTTGAACTCGGTGCCGGGAAGATAATTCCAACAAACGTTGAAGTGGAGCAGGTGGCTACATAGAGGCGGAGGAGAACATGGCACATTTATCCGGCTTGATGCTCATCGATTGTCCGGCCTCGGCGTTGAACAACGCCGGACAACAGATTGATATGGTGAATCGCGAACGGCAACACGATAATTGGAGCGCGACCAAGACTGTGACAACCCGCCAGGGCGTTTTTCCCTACGTTTCTGCCCAGGCTTTCCGCTACTGGCTGCGCGAAAGCCTTCGGGAGGTCCCAGACTGGACTCCGTCGCCGACGTTCCGCGAGGAGAAGATTGCCTATACCGATGCCAATCCCATCGAGTATGCGGAGGACGACGTATTCGGATACATGCGCGCCCCTGGGGGCGGATCGGAAGGCGCCAAGGCATTGAAGGAGAAGTGGTCGGCGAAGGGGTTAACCGGGCAGGAAACCGGCAGCAAGGACAAGTTTGTGGCCCTAACCCGGAATTCTCCATTCAAAGCCAGCACGCTGATGTCGCTGGCTCCTTTGCGCCCGTCCGAGATGGGCTTCGACTATGGCACGATGACGCGCACCGAGGATTCAGAGTATCCGAATCCCGTACCTTACGTTCACGAGTTCTACCGCTCGACGCTGATGGGGCTGTTCTCAATCGACCTTCGAATGCTGGGGCGCTTCTATTTCGTCGAGCGGACCGGCTACCGGCATCTCGATTCTGTCAGAAAGGCGCTGGCAGAGAAAAAGAAACTCAAACCGTATGACAACGGTCGTGCCTTCGAGTTCGATCTCCCGACCCGCAAGAATCGACTTGCGCAACTCCTCGAAGGACTTGCGCGCATCAGTGGGGGAGCAAAACAGGCGGTGCACTACACTGATGTGTCTCCGCGGTTTTTGCTCCTGGGAGTCGCCAAAGGAGGAAATCACCTTTTCGGGACGTCCGTCGGCGCCGACAAGGAGTCAAGGCCCCTAATCAGGACCGCAGCGCTCGAGGAAGTGGCGAAAGTCTTTAAGGACGACCTATTGTCTGGCTTTTACGCGGGGCTTGCCCAGGGATACCTAGACGAGCAGCGCGACGCGCTAGAAAAACAAATCGGAGCGATCCCCGGCTCGCCCACCGTTGGGCACCCCGTTGAAGCCCTCCGAAACGTCATCAAAGATCTCGACTCAAACGCCGAAAAATGGCTCGAATGATCTCATTGAGAGTACGCTGTGAAGCAATAACGACTTCGTTCCGGTACCCACGCATCCAGGTGGGGCGGCTGCCAACGTTTGACATGCCCCCGCCGGCGACCATTTATGGGCATCTCGCAGGGGTCCTTGGCGAGTGGTTCGATCCGGGAGGGCTGGAATTCGCTTTTGTCTTCGAGCACGATGGAAAAGGGGTTGACGTTGAAACCGGACAGCCCATCGAAAAGGGAAGTGGAAAACTGGGTCTGAAGCGGCGTGGCTGGAACTACCCGGTTAACGTCGAATGCGCCCCCAATCCGCAGCGACGGGAGTTCCTACTCAGGCCGAAACTCACATTGTACCTGCGTGGCGAAGACGGTGCGCTTCACCGTTTGCGCGAAGCGTTTATAAGCCCCAGGTACGGGTACATCCTTGGCCGCTCCCAGGACCTGGCCACCGTCGTATCCGCCGATATGATTGAATTGGCCGAATCTGCGGAAGCATTTTTCTCTCACACACTGCTGCCGTATGACTGGCGGCCCTGGGTGTTTCCTGGAAGATCGGTCGTCCTCCCGGCGGTAATCGATTACGCGCGAGGGCGTGAATCACGGCAACAAAGATACCTGCAGGTCACTTGGCCCCCTCTTCGCATCTATGCCGGGACCCGCGACACCATTAGGCGCGAAGAGCTGCCGGCTCAGTTCGCCGTGGATGAAGCCCACCGGCACCTGTTCCTCAACAGGTCCCTGCCGCGGGGCCTATACTTCCATCCTGTGCTTAACAGATGAGCGACAGGCTCGCGGGCCTCGCTCCAACAATGGCCCATCTTTGGGCAAAGAGCGAAGCCGGCCCGTCGCGAGAATTGTTGGCGCACTCCATGGATGTCTGCCGCCAAGCGAACGAATACTTCCGTGCCTTTCAACCCGAATGGCCGCTACCCGACGGCGCCCGCCTTCCCCGTATCCTGGCCTATAGCTCACTCATGCATGATTTTGGCAAGGCACACGTTCGATTCCAGGAGATGCTTCGCGACGATAAGACCCGCTTCAACAACAGACACGAGATCCTCAGTCTGGCGTTCCTCGAATGGTTAGTTGTGCCGGACACTGAGATCGCATGGCTAGCGGCGGCTATCGCAACCCACCATCGAGAGTTGTGGGGCCTGACCGGCCCGAACGGTCGCTTCCGGCCATCAGACAGCTTCGGCTGCGTCGGCACCTACGCAGCAGACCTAGCCGCAGGCGCAGACAAGAACGACGCACGAAAACTGCACCAGATCCTCAAGATAGCGGGCGAGGTCTTCCAGGAGACGGGGTGGACGGGCTTCCCGGCCTACGAAGTCCGGGACGCTGAGGACCTGGACATCATCGCCGGCATGCGCGCGGCCCTAGCGCGAATTGATCGCTTGAGCCTGGCACTGGCCCCACGCCCGCGGATGCGCCCTGGGGCGAATCCCGGGGTTGACTGGAGCGGAGTCCGCGCGGCGATTCACACGCGCGGGTGGCTGATCAACGCTGACCATTTGGCGAGCTTCGGATCGCAGAAGATCGTACGATCCCCTTCGGAGGTCGGCGCACTGGAAGACCGACTTCGCGAAAGCATCGCATCGCGAGGCGGGCAGCCGCCGAAACAATGGCCATCGCATCAGGCTGCTGCAAGGGACGCCGAAGGCTCAGCGGTGATCGAGGCCCCGACGGGAACTGGGAAGACCGAGGCCAGCCTGTTGTGGGCGGCGCGCCAAGCCGAAGCGGGCGCCCGTGGAAGAACCTATATCATGCTACCGTACCAGGCCTCCATGAATGCCATGCAGGAACGCCTTGTCCGGGACCTATTCCCCGACTCAATCAGGAAACCGGACGAGTGGAACCAGCACGTTGCCTTGGTCCACGGTCGCACAGTTCGCAGGATGTTTGAGTTGCTCGCCAGGGGCGAAATCGAGGAGGAATCAGCAGCCGAGAAGGCCCGCCTTCAGGCGGAGTTGGCGCGACTAAATGCGGCGCCCCTAGTGATTTGCAGCCCGTATGCATTACTCCGCCTTCTCTTTGTTACGAAGCGAGCAGAGGCCATGCTCGCCTCATTCTGGCAGGCCCGTATCGTCCTGGACGAGATTCACGCCTATGAGGCTGACGTTACGGCGCTGACCCTCGCGGCCCTTCGATTCGTCGAGGAAAAGCTCGGCGCAAAAAGCTTGGTAATGAGCGCTACCATCCCGAGCCACTTGTCAGCGGCCATCCGCGACTCCCTAGGACCGCGCGTGCGTATCCACCCGAACGGCGACGTCCTTGATCGTCCCTCCCGTCAACGACTGCAACTTCTCGAATGCGACGCGCTCGGCGACGTCGCCGCTGAGCAGATCCAGGAGAAGGCAGCCGCCGGGTCCGTACTGGTCGTTGTCAACCAAGTGCGTCGCGCCATCCTGCTCTACAGGCGACTCAAGGATTTGAAAATGGATCCTATCCTTCTCCACAGCCGCTTCAACTATATGGATCGCGCGCGAATCGAACGGTCCATAGCCCCGAGACGACCGGGCCAGATTCTTATCGGCACGCAGGCGGTTGAGGTCTCCCTCGATTTGGACTTCGATTGCTGCTTTTCAGAACTCGCCCCAATGGAATCGCTGCTACAGCGATTTGGGCGTGTTAACCGCTATGGCCTTCGGCCGCCAGCCGACGTCTTCGTCTTTGCCCGAGGCGAAGAAGGAAAGGCCCGCTGGTGGCTGCCCTATGCCGCCGGCCATTTGGAGCAGGTGCTGGCCGCCTTGCGCTCGTATTGCCAGCAGAATCCGTCCAGGCTGATCGCGGAGCGAAGGATACCGGAGCTGCTCGACCGATCCTATCCGGCCCAGCTCGCCACGTCCTTGAGAGACGCAATCGTAAGGCGGAGCGGCGAGGTAACGGGCACACTGCTCGCCTCTTTTCGCGCATTCGGTGCCAGAGATACGACGGAGGTGTCGGCTCTCGAACAGGCATGGGAGGAACTCTTTGACGGCGGGGAGGTCTTGCCCTCCAACTTGTTGGAACTCGCGCGAAAATCAACGTCTTGGACTGCTCGCTCCAGGTATTTAGTACCAGTCAGTCGATACGCCTTGGGGTGGCTTGATTCAAGATGGGACGCGGAACTGAAATGTTTCACCACGCCCGTGACCTATAGCTCAGAGTACGGACTCACGCCACCGCAGTGACCACCTAATGCGCCAATTGCACGTCCCACTCCTGCCAGATCGGCGTCCCGGTAACGCATCCGTACAGAACGTCCGGATCAAGATCCGCTCCATTCGGCCAAACTACAGTGCCCAGGTCCGCATCCACACGAACCTGAGCGAAGTATTCGGGGTCGCGTAGCGGCTCGAAGACTCCGCGGAAAGTCAGATGGGGCGCAAGGTCGACTACTCCCTCAACGCCATCCTCGAATCGAAGATATAAGTGATAATCGCCGACCGCTTTCGCGGCAACTATGTCCTTCAACATTCCCTACTCCAGAGGCGCAATCGGCCTAAGCTGTGCTTGCGCCCTCGCCAGTTTCCAATCCTCGATCAAATCCGCGCGATGCAATGCCGCCCACTCCGTCACCAGGCCGAGCGCGCGAGGCGAAAGGTTCCCTCTCAGCAGGGCCAGTGTCTCGATAGCGATCAGCGCCTTCTGGCCTCAATAATGCACATGAAAATGCGGTGGCTCGTGGTCGCTGTAGTACATCTGCATAACGATACCAAAGACCCGGCTGATCTCAGGCACGGTTGAAACGTCTTCCGCGGGCCCCGCTGTCGCCTGACCTTCATCGTATCCGAAAATTCAAGCTCCTATTCCAAGCCATCTAAGGCGCGTTGTCTTATCGGCGTTTATCGGCGTTCATCGGCGGCCAATATGCCTTTTTCTGCGTTGCGTCCCCCAGGCGACTTCCAGAAAACGCTGGGCTAGCGTCCGATCCAAAGATGGCACGGTCTCCAGGAATTCGTCCAACGCGAAGCCGGCCGCCAGATGATCGATGAGCATCTGTACAGGAATCCGGTTCCCCTAAAGCAGGGCGTCCCGGACAACCGGTCAGGGTCGCCCCAGACGACTTCCTCCAATCGCCGAAGGACTTCCGGTCTCATAGCTTCACGGAAATCTCCCCCTTACCCCAAACCGTCTGCCGCCCCACGCCCACCCACCTCCCCGCCCGCAAATACGGCACAAATTCCCCTAACTCCCCCTCATACTCCGCCTCCCCTACAAACCCGCCGATCGGATGCACCTGCCCCGTCCGGCTGCTGCGCCGCTCGACATCCACCCGCCGGATCTCGCATCGCGTCATCTTCACCCGCGCGGCCCGCTCGCCTAACCCGCGAAAGTCGATCCCGAGCGGCCCATCGTCGTATAACTGCCGCAACGTACTTAGCCGATCCCGAATCCGTCCCGCCAGCACGTCGAATTCGGGCCGCTCCACTAATTGCTGCCCGCTCTTCAACTCAGTGGGAGTTACGAATCGCACCACCACGCGACTGACTCGCTCCGCCGCGGTCGCCAGGCTCAGCGTCATCGGCGCAGGCCCCCCTTGCAGCGCGAATGACTTGCCGTCGTAGATCCGCGCCACGCACTCGCCTCTCTCATCAAGCTGCGCCACTTCCAGTAAGTCGGCGCGCCCGCGCGAGGGGCCCAAGCCTTCCCGCGCCAGTTGGGCGAACGCCAGCACCAGGTATGCGACCGCCGGACTGCGCATGTCGAACAGGTTCAAGTCGAAAGAGAAGGATCCACCGCGTGCGATGGTATGGCCGTCCAGGTGGGTTGCCCGAAAGACAAACGGGCGCGGCCAATCCGCCAGCCCGCTGGGTCCCTTCGCCAATGCCGATGGCTCGAACATGCGCGCATAGGGGCATGCGCCGCGAATCTCGCACGCGCGCGCTCCGGGGCAATCGGGCACGCACGCGATCCGTTGGAAGATGGAGCCGAACGCGCCGCGCAAGATATTGGCGGACTTTCCCGGTGGAAAGTGCACGGATTCCTTGGCCGCGAAGGAGAATCGCAGCGGATAGAGCCGAAAATGGTCCGGCGCCGGCATCGCTCCGATGATAGCGCTTTCCTCGGAGGGAGACCAGGCTCGATGACACTCAGTTGGAGGGCGGCCAATCCTGGCCGCAGCCGGCTTTCAGCCGGCTAGCCGCCTAAAAGGCGGCTGCGGGCAGGATTGCCCGCCCTCCTACCTCAGCGCGGTCACCGGAATCGTAAATGCCACCGTATTCACCACGCCCTTGCGCTGGAACTGGATCCACACCCGGTAAGCGGCTTCGCGCGGAAAGAAGAGATTGAACTGCATGTCCGGCCCGCCGTCCGCGATAAAGGGATGGTCGTGGATGGTATCGACTAAGTCGTCGCTCACGGCGAGTAAGTGGGCCCACGCGCCGATGTAGAGTTCCAAACCGTCCGCGGGAGTCAGATGCACGAAGAGCATGGTCTTCCTGCCGGCAATGGGCTGCGGCGGATCGAGCTTCAGTTCCACCTCCAGGTTTTCGCCGCGCTTGGGGGAGAGATCCGGCGCGAGCCGGGGAATGGCGGACTCCAGCGGCGTGGTGTAGCCCGCCGTAGTGATGGTCTTGGGCGCGAGTTGTGGCGTGCCGCCGGTGGGATAGAAATCCGCCAAGAGGCGGTAGGCGCCGGGTCTGGGCAGAGTCGTATCCAGCCGGAAAACGGAGTCGCCGCCAAGCTGCGGATGCAAGTGCGCGAAGTACTGCAGATCCTGGCTGACGATGAACAGATGAAACAGCTTCTCGTGTACGATTTCGAAGCGCTTCACCGGCGCGCCGGTTTCGGGATCGGCGATGCGGAATTCCAGCCTAATCGGCTGTGCGCTGGGAATCCGCGGCGGATCTACCCGCAGATCCACGGGATACTCCAATGGCTCGGGCAGATTGGCCACCAGGGTCATCCCACAGCGCCGACACTTACCGGGGGTCTTGGATCGCACGTCGCGATCCATGGGACAGGTGAATTCGATGGCCTGCTGCGCACAGAGCAGCGCCGCCACGAAGAACGCTGCAAACAGCCGACGAACCAAGCAGCGCACGTTCAGCCTTCCGGCTCGAACGGCCAAACCGCCGTCGTAGTGTAACCGCCATCCACCGCGACGATCTGCCCGGTGATGTAGTCCGCGCCGCGCCCCGCCAGGAAGACGGCCAACGGCGCAATATCGTCCGGCGCACCCAGCCGCGGATTGGCCTGCGCGCCCTTCAGCCATTCGCGCATCCCCACCGCCTCCGCCGACTCCCACATCTGGCGATTCAGATCCGTGACGATAAAGCCTGGCGCAATACAGTTCACCTGGATGTCATAGCGGCCCCATTCGGCGGCCAACGCTTTGGTCAGTTGGCCCAGCGCACCCTTGGTCATGGCGTAAATCGAAAGGTACGGCAACCCCAGCAGTGACATCAGGCTGCCGATCATGACGATCTTGCCGCCCGCGCCGCGCGCGATCATCCGCGCACCGACCTGCTGGGTCAGCTCCACGATGCCATGCAGATTCGTGCGCATGATGTGCTCGTACTCGGCCTGCGTGTACTGTGAAAAGCTCTTGCGGATATTCGTGCCCGCCACGTTCACCAGGATGTCGGGCGTCTCAAGACCGTCCATGGCCGCGCGGATCGATTCGGAATCGGCCATATCCAAGCGTAACGCGCTCGCCGCGAAACCGTTGGCTTCGAGCGCCAGCACATGCTCGCGCAATTTGTCGATGGACCGCGCCGCCAGCGTGGTGCGCGCGCCGGCCTCGGCCAACCCTTGTGCGATCGCCAGGCCGATGCCGCGGCTCGCTCCCGCCACCAGCGCGGTCTTGCCAGTCAGTGAGAAGATGCGCATATCGATTTACCGGAACAATCCAAAAATGTGTACCGTGCCTTCATAGCTCCACTGCGACATCCACCGTCCCAAGTCCGAAACCGACACGGCCACGATCAGCAGCAGGAATCCGGCTCGCGCCAATTCGTTGTAAACCACCATGGGAATGCGCGCGGCCAGCAGCAGCTTGGAACCATCCAGCGGCGGCACGGGCAGCATGTTGAAGATGGCCAGGTAGAGGCTCAGATTCACGCCCCGCGCCGCAAACTGCGCCAGCGCCGGAGCGAAGCCGACGGTCGCGCGCGCCACCGCGGCCAGGACCACGGCGAAGACCACGTTGCTCGCGGGGCCGGCCATGGCCACCAGCGCCAGCCCGTTCAATCCCCAGCGCAGTTTGGATGGATTGCTGTAGACTGGCTTGCCCCAGCCGAGCAGTCCGCCGCCGAATAGCGACGTGAGCGCCGGCAGGATGGTGGTGCCCAGCCAATCCACGTGCGCCAACGGGTTCAAAGTCAGCCGGCCTTGCAGCCGTGGCGTGTCGTCGCCCAGGCGCGTGGCCGTCCAGGCGTGCGCGAATTCGTGCGGCGTGGTGAGCAGCCACAGCAGTGCAACGTTCAGGAGTGCGCCGGCGAAGTCTAAGTGCATTTGAGATTCAGCGGCGCTGTACGATCAGGGCCCACAGGATGAGCAAAGCGAGCACCGCCACCACCGCAATAACGATCAACAAGTTGATACCTTCTATTGTATGCGCATCACGGCTATCGAAACGATCCACCTGCGGCGCGGCATTACGGTGAACTGGGGTCCGATTCAGTGGTTGTGGGTCCGCATCCATACCGACAGCGGGCTGGTGGGCCTGGGCGAAACGTATCCGCATCCGGAAGCCGAGAAGGCCGTAGTGCACAGGTCACTGGCGCAGGTGCTGCTAGGGCGCGACCCGTCGCAGATCGACCGGCTGTGGGCGGACATGCTGCAAGCGGTGTCGTACTGCGGCTGGGCGGGCGCGGAGATGCGCGCCATCGGCGCGGTGGATATCGCGCTCTGGGACCTGGCTGGCAAAGTGGCGAATCTGCCGGTTTACCAGTTGCTGGGCGGCGCATCGCGCGCGTCGATACGCACTTACAACACCTGTTACGACCACATCGATTTTCTGACCGAACCGGTGCGGCTGGCGGACGAACTGGCGAAATCCGGCATCCATGCCATGAAGATCTGGCCCTTCGATCCGGTGGCCAAGGAAACCGGCGGCCAGTACATCACGCCCGACCAGATGCGGCGGGGAATCGAGCCGCTGCGCCTGATTCGCGAAGCGTTCGGCGACTCGATGGATGTGGCCATGGAGTTTCACGGCTATTGGAACCTGCCATCGGCCATCCGCATCGCGCAGGCGCTCGAGCCGTACGCACCGATGTGGCTGGAAGAGATGCTGCCGCAGGACAACATGGCGGCTTATAGCGAACTGGCCGCCGCCACACGCCTGCCGCTGTGTTTGAGCGAGCGGCTGATGACCCGTTTCGGGTTCCGCGAGCTGATGGAGAACCGCGCGGCCCGCATCATTATGCCGGACATCTGTTGGTGCGGCGGCATCTCGGAAGCGAAGAAGATCGCCGCCATGGCGGAGACCCACTATCTGCCGGTGGCGCCTCATAACTGCGGCGGTCCGGTGTTGCATGTAGCTTCGCTGCATCTGGCGGCGAATGTGACCAACCTTTATATCCTGGAGAGCGTCCGGCGTCATTATCTGGATGAGTATCGCGGTATCGTTACGCACACCCTGCCGCCAGCCGGCGGCGAATTCGCGCTGCCGCCCGGTCCTGGCTTGGGTGTGGAGTTATGCCCGGAGGTGATGGCCCGCGAAGATGTGCAAGTAGCGTGGGACCGGATTTAGCGAGGCTTTGGCGCATGAGGTGTAACCGTAGGATACGAACATTCGCCAAGATAATGTGGTTCTCAAACTGCGCACGTACACGTTTGTCTTCTTGATTCTGGCCGTAGTGTCCGCTCTCGCGCAGACCCCCAAGCCAGCTAAACCATCCCCGAACGGCGGCACTGTAACCGGCACTGTGAAGGACACCACGGGTGCGATCATTCCCGGCGCCACGGTTACGCTGACGGGCGACGATGGCAAGATACAGCAGGCCCAGACCGGAGCGGATGGCGTGTATACTTTTCGCGCGGTTGCCCCCGGCACTTATTCGGTCTCGGTGGCCTCCAAAGGCCTGGAGCAGACCGGCGGTGTAGCGGTCCTGGTGAGCACCGGCCAAATAGCGCGCGGCGACGTCGCCATGAAACTTGCGGAAGTGAAACAGGAAGTCACGGTCACCGAGGAGAATACCACCCAGTTGAGCGTGCAAGCTTCCCAGAACGTGGATGCCCTGGTGTTCAAGGGGGCCGACTTGCAAGCTCTGCCGGACGATCCCGACGATCTGCAACAGGATCTGCAAGCGCTGGCGGGACCATCCGCCGGGCCCAATGGCGGCGAAATCTTCATCGACGGTTTCTCCAGCGGTCGCTTGCCGCCCAAGGAATCCATCCGCGAGATTCGCATCAACTCGAATCCGTTTGCGGCCGAATACGACAAGCTGGGCTTCGGACGGATCGAGATTTTCACCAAGCCGGGTACGGACAAATTTCACGGCACCGCTTTCTACGACATCAGCGACGGGGTTTGGAACGCGCGCAACCCGTTCATCACCTTCACGCCGTTTCCCGGATTTAAGGATCAAAGATTCGGCGGCAACGTGAGCGGCCCGCTCGGCAAGCATGCCAGTTTCTTCCTGGATTTCGAAAGGCGTCAAATCGACGACAACGGTATTCTGAATGCCACCCTTCTCGACCCCACCACGTTTACGCAGGTCGTCGATAGGGGATTTACTCCGACTCCGCAGCAGCGGACGACCTTCAGCCCGCGCATCGATTGGGCACTGAGCGGCAATAACACGCTCAGCGTACGTTATTCGTATCTTGACCTGCACAGGGACCTGTGGGGGGTGGGCCTCTTCAATCTTCCCGGCAACGGCTATAGCTACGTGCAATTGCAGCAACTGGGGCAAGTCACCGATACCGCGGTGCTTTCCACTAGCGTGGTGAACGAAACGCGCTTTCAATTCAACCATTATCTGACCAGCCAGACCGCCCAATCCGACGCTCCCGAGGTGATCGTGCCGGGTGACTTCGATATGGGCGGCGCCGGCATAAACCGCACCGTACAAACGGACAGCAACTACGAGTTTCAGAATTATACGACCGTGACCCACGGCAAGCACACCATTAAATTCGGCGCGCGCACCAGAAACGATCTCCTGAACTACAACATACCCACGAATTTCAACGGCACATTTACGTTTGCGTCCTTCGCCGATTACCAAGCCATGGTGATGGCGGTGGGAACATGCGCCAACGGTTGCCCCGCGGGGACGCTTCCCAGCGGAGTGGGTCCCACGCAGTTCTCACTCGGCCAGGGCCAGCCCTTGGTGAGTTCCACGATGTTCGATGTGGGCGCATTCGTGGGGGACGACTGGCGCGTGGCGCAAGGTCTGACGGTGAGCGCCGGCTTGCGGTGGGAGGGCCAGACCAACATTCACGATTGGCACGACGCGGCCCCCCGCCTGTCGTTCGCCTGGGCGCCGGGCCGTTCCTCGTCCAAAGGCGCGCCCGCCTTTGTGATTCGCGGCGGAGTTGGCATGTTTTATATCCGATATGCCAATACTAACAACCTCTCCACGCTGGAATACAACGGAAAGAATCAAGAGACGTATGAGGTGAACAATCCCGATTTCTACTGTCCAACGGCCCTCGCCGGCTGTATTCCGCCCACGCTGACCGCGACTCCCCCGGTTCAGTTTGCCGCCGCCGATAACCTGCGCGCGCCGTATCTGATCCAGTCGGCAATAGGCGTCGAGCGGCAACTCAACAAGCGGACGACGCTCGCCGTCAATGTGAGGGATACACGCGGGGTGCATCAGTTCGTGACCAGCGACATGAGTCCGCCTGGGCCGGCTTACCTTTTTCAATATCAATCGGACGGTCTGCTGAAACAGTTGCAGGTGGCTACCAGCGTAAATACACAACTCGGAAGCCGCGTGTCGGTCAACGGCTTTTACATTTGGAGCACGGCGCACAGTAACACGGACGGCAATTTATGCGCGCTCTCAACCGGCTGCGGCACTTCCACTCCGGTGAACCCGTACGATCTGTCCGCGGAGTGGAGCAGATCGTCGCTGGACGTTCAAAACAGGATGTTCTTGGTCAGCACCATCAGTGCGCCGTTCAGGATTCAGCTTGCTCCATTCTTTGTGGCACAGACCGGCGCGCCTTTCGACATCACCACGGGCGGGTTTTACTACTATGACGGCATACCCGATGGGATCTTCAATGCCCGGCCGGTTTTCGCCGGCGGACCCGGTCCAAATATTGTGTCGACGCCGTATGGATATTTGAATTCGTGTCCCCAGGGATGCCCGGGTGAAGCGACGGTCCCGCGCAATCTGGGCAACGGCCCCGGACAGATCAGCCTGAATCTACGGCTGAGCCGGACATGGGGTTTCGGCAGCACAAAATTCGAGGGATCGAGCGGCGGGGCGCACGCCAATGCCGGTGGCCCGCGCGGCGGCGGCGGCTTTGGCGGTTTCGGAGGCGGGCCGCGCGGCAACCCCTTTGGCGGCGGGATTACCGAGCATCGCTACAATGTGACGCTGTCGATCAGCGCCCGCAACTTATTGAACCATGTGAATTATGCGACGCCGGTAGGCAGCATGGGATCGTCGAATTTCCTGGAGTCCACGGGCATAGCCGGCGGATTCATGGCAGAACAAAATCCCACCGACAATCGGCGTATCGACGTGCAATTGCGCTTGCAGTTCTAAGTAGGCCAGGCCCCCCGGCCTGTCTGCTCAATGCCGGAAGTGCCGCACGCCGGTGAACACCATCGCCAGGCCCAACCGGTCCGCGGCCTCGATCACCTCCGCATCGCGCACCGATCCGCCGGGCTGGATCGCCGCGGTGGCGCCGTGGCGGGCGGCTTCCTCAAGGCCATCCGGAAAAGGGAAGTACGCATCCGACCCGACTACGGCGCCGGCCAGCGGCAGCACAGCCTTCATCGCCGCGAGCTTCACCGAATCCACGCGGCTCATCTGGCCCGCGCCGACGCCCACCGCCTGCCCGGCGCGCGCAAACACGATGGCGTTCGACTTCACGTGCTTGGCCACCTTCCAGGCGAATTCGAGCGCGATCCATTCGGCGTCGCTGGGTGCGCGCCTCGTTTTCACTTGCGCCGCGCCGCGATCCAGCCGCGCCGTATCCGCCGTCTGCGCCAGGTATCCGCCGGAAATCGATTTCACCACCAGCCCGTCGCCGCCCGCGGCCACTTTCATCAGCCGGAGGTTCTTCTTGCCGCTCAGCAACGCCAGTGCCTCGGGCGCGTAGTCCGGCGCGGCGATCGCTTCCAGAAATGTCTTGGAGCATTCGCGAGCGGTTTCCTCATCGACCGCGCGATTGAATCCGACTACCCCGCCGTAGGCCGATACCGGATCGCATTCAAACGCCTTGCGGTAGCTCTCGGCAAGCGTACCCTTCTCCGCGCAGCCGCAGGGATTGGTGTGCTTAAGGATGGCGGCGGCCGGCGTATCGAATTCGTTCACCAGTTGCCAGGCGGCATCCAGATCCACCAGATTGTTATAGGAAAGCTCTTTCCCATGAAGCTGCTCCGCGCCCGCGATTCCAGTCCCCCGCCGGCCATACAGCGCCGCGGACTGGTGCGGGTTCTCGCCGTAGCGCAGATCCATGATCTTGGCGGCGTGCAGATCGAGCACGGTGGGCAGCGGCCCACCGCCATCCACTTGCCCCAGGCGTGCGCTGATCGCTCGATCGTAATCGGCGGTAGTGCGAAACGCTTTCTGCGCCAGGCGCCACTGAGTGTCGGTGGAGAGCGCGCCGTGATGCGCCTTCATCTCGTCCACAATACCGGCGTAATCGGCCGGCGAAACCACCACCGCCACATCCTGATAATTCTTGGCGGCTGAGCGGATCATGGTCGGCCCGCCGATGTCGATGTTCTCGATCAGCTCCGCGAGGCCGACACCGGGCTTGGCGGCCGCCTCTTCGAATGCGTACAGGTTCACCACCACCATATCGATCGGCTGGATGTCATACGTAGCCAGTGCCTGCATGTGTTCGCTATTGCCGCGCATCGCCAGAATTCCGCCGGTCACGTGCGGGTGCATGGTCTTCACCCGTCCGTCCAGCATTTCCGGGAAGCCGGTCACTTCCGCGACATCCCGCACCGGTACGCCGGCATCGCGCAGCAGCCGTGCCGTGCCGCCGGTGGAGATCAAATCCGCGCCCAGGCCGCGCAACTCGCGGGCAAACGCCGCAATGCCGGTTTTGTCGGTGACACTGATCAGGACGCGCTGGATTTTCGCCATCAATGGGAAGGTAACACGCCTGCCGCGCCCGCTGCGGATTTCAGCGATTGCCCAGCACGATCTTGCGGATCTGCGACTCCACCGAACCGGCGTCCGCCTTTCTCTTTCCGTCGTCGTCGTATGCGTCCCAACCGGTGTTGGCGATGAAGTAGAACGCGCCGCCAACTAGAGTGCCGTGCGTCGGCACTCCCAGACCGGGAGTGTTCGCCTCCAGAACCTCCTGCTTCGTCAGGTCCGTGGAAAAGAGCACCAGGCGCTTGGGTTTCAGGCCGTTTTGCACGGCCAGAAACGCATTGCCGTACCGATAGAAACCGTCGATACCGCTCAGCGCGACATCGTGCGCCGGTTGCAGCCAGTGCACGACGCGGGTCTTCAAATCCATCGCCGCGATGCCGCGCACGTAGTCGGGCACGTAAAGCGTGCGTTCGTCGTTTGAAAGCGCGGGAGTCTGCGGTGAGCGGAACTCACCGGGCACATCCAGTCGCTCCAGGTTCAGGGAGTTCGCTTTCAAACGGAGGACGGCGCCGTAAGTGCCTTCCGACAGGTACAGATCGCCGGCGCGGCTGATGGTCATATCGCCCAGCAGTCCTTTCACCGGGCAATCCACGCGTTGCAGCAGCGCGCCGGAATCAAGATTGAATGCCAGCAGCGCGCTTTTATCCCGGTCGGCCGGGTCGCACTGCCGGCAGAGCCCGAGCCAACCGGTCGACGCCCAAACGAGCCGCCGTCCGGGATCCACGCGCAGGGCCATCACCGGCCAATCCGATTTTGCAAAGAGGCTGCCATCCGCGGTGACGATCTTGCACTTGGAGGCGCTGCCGACCAGAAAGCGCCGGGTCTTCGCATCGTAAGCGATGTCTTCCGGCAATAAGTCGCGTTCCGGAAGCGTCGACACCGGCACGGCGCGGGCGATGGGCTTCCGGTTCTGCTCTACCACGCGCAGCACGGTAGCGAAACCCGCGGAACCGTGCAGAGAGGCGAAGTCGTCCTCCGCGTTGAAATCGTAGATCAGCCCGGAACCGGCGAGATCCTTCAATTCCGCGAGGGCGCGTTCCGCTTCGCCAAGGCGTGCGTCGGATGCGGCGAGGTTGTACAGAATCGTAGGATTGCCCGGCAGCAGTGGCCGCAATTCCGCCAACGCATCTCTCAGTTTGGAATAGTCTTTGGCCTCGAGCGCCTGCCGCGCCGCGCGATTCAGGGCCACCCAGTGGGGCTCGGGTTGCTGCGCGTCCGACAGCCCCAAGAGGGCCGCGGCGGCGAGGACGATTCCAAGTGGCGACCGCATAATTGCATAGGACGGTCGCCAGCCAGACAGGTTTGGCGGTTCTTCCCCAGCCTACTTGGCGGGAGAAATGACGAAGAGCGTTCCGTAGCCGGAGCCGCCGGTCGAAGCGGCGCCCCAGACGTTACCCGCGTTGTCCACCACCACGCCGGCATAGGGTGTCGCGCCATCCGCCCCGCCAGTGAAGCTGTGCAGGATGGTCAGCTCACCCAACGGAGACAGTTCAAAAACAGTGCCGAAGCCGAACGCGCCGCCTAGCGTCGTGGTGCCATACAGGTTGCCCTGCGCATCCCAGGTTAGCGCGGACGCCGGAACAGCTCCATCCGGTGTTCCCGTGAAAGTGTGCAGGATAGTCTCCTGGCCGCTGGCGATGTTCACTTTAAATATCACGCCATTGCCGACACCGAAATAGCCGTTGCCGCCAGACGACGCCGTGCCGTAGAGGTTGCCTTTGCTATCCCCGACCAAGGCGCCTAGCGGCTGGCCGCCGTCCGCATTGCCGGTGAATGTGTATAGCGGCGCGGCCAGACCGACCTCGTAGACCGCCCCCGCAACTAATTCATTGTCGTCGCCGGCGGTGGCGCCGTAGAGCTTGCCTGCCTGCAAATGCAGGCCGGCCCTGGGCAGTGCGCCGCCAGGAGCGAAGTTCTTCAGCGTCGTATATACGCCCTTAGAGGAATACTCGAAAACGGTTCCCCGGCCCTCGCTGGTACCGCCAAAATAGGTTGTGCCGTACAAGTCTCCGGAAGCGTCCATGACCATCGTTCCGGCCGGCCCGCACCCTTGCGTCGCGGGATTGGTGAAGCTGTACAGCAGGGCAAACGCCCCCGCGGGACTCACTTCGAACATCGTTCCAAAGTTCTCCGCGCCGCCCCTGTATGCCACGCCGTAGAAGTTGCCCGAGTTCAGGACCAGGCCGGCAACGGGATCGGCACCGTCCGGAGCGCCCACGAAGGAGTGCAGCACGGTCTCCGCGCGGCTCTCGAAATTCAGTGCGTAAACAGTGCCGTTAGCGTGCGTGCCGCCGCCACTCGTTGTGCCGTAAACGTAGCCATTGTATAGAGTTGGCGTGGCCAAGGGGGTTCCGCCATCGGCGCCTCCGGTAAAGGTGTAGAGCACCGTGAACGTCTGCGCTTGTATCGGTTGCATCGCCACGAGGGCCAGCGCCAGAACCGGCGCCGAGGCCAGCCATAACCGTCGAACTTCACCTGAAATCAAATTTCGCATCGTCTTGTCTCCATATGGTTGTGTTTGGGTGTTGCAATGAATGCAGGATAACAGGCAATATGTACGATACACAACCAATTTTGTACCAGCCGGGGCTCGGCACCCCCCCCTCAATTGGTACTAGACGTTTCAGAACCAGGAAAAACCTGGGCATATTTCGGATTTTTTGGTTTCGTTCGGAGAGGAATTAGTACTGGAGTAGCGTTATAATCGGTTAGCGTCTGTTAGGTGCGATGGAGCTGGGTGGCCTGCCGGTTCCTCAGAAGAGACTGCGGGCCATGGACTTAGCCAAAGCTCTTGAAGATTTGCGGAGTCAGCGCGACGACCTCGACCAAGCTATTCTAAGTTTGGAGAGGCTGGCTAGCGGTCGCCCGCGCGGTCGCGGCAGACCTCCCGGCAGGTCCTCCATCCGGACCTCCATCCGGACCAGGAAGCGTCCTCCTGTGCCCTCCCGCACCGGCACGGAACCCGCTAAGACAGCTTTGGAATGAGCCAGTTTTAATCCTTTGTTTTCAATAAGAAATCCAGACGAAGGCCAAGACTCCGCGTGTGGGTCGGATTGCAACGGGAGGGCCGATGGTCTTTTCTAGGGTCAAAATCTGAGAGACGATTGTGGCCTTCCCGGCACTTAGATTCACAGACGGATGGCCCATGCAGACCGCCACTGAACAAACCAAGCAAATCCTGATCGTTGAAGACGAAGGCATCATCGCGGCCGACATCCAAAGCCGGCTGGAGCGGCTGGGCTATAAGGTGCCGGCCATCGCGCGCTCCGGCGAAGAAGCGCTCCGCTTTGCCCGCGCCACGCCGTTCGACTTGGTCCTCATGGACATCCGGTTGAAGGGCGACATGGACGGCATCGACACCGCCCAGACCCTGAAGACCGAGATGGGAATGTCGGTGATATACATAACCGCGCACGCCGACAGCGAGACCATCGACCGGGCTAGCCGCACGGAGCCGTTCGGCTATATCGTCAAGCCCGTACGGGACTTCGAATTGCGCAGCGCGGTGCAGATATCCATCCACAAGCACGAGATGGAGCGACGCCTGCGCGCCAGCGAAGCATGGCTGGCTACCACATTGCGCAGCATCGGCGAGGGCGTCATAGCCACCAACACTCGCGGCGAAGTGGTGTTCTTGAACCCGGTTGGCGAGAAGCTCACGGGCTGGTCCGCCGCGGATGCGCATGGGCGACGGCTCATGGAAGTGCTGGCGTTGCGCGAGGAATCCACCGGGTCCGCCGTGGTAAACCCCGTAACCGATCTCCTGGCCGGCCAGGGCGCGCCCGCTTGGGCGCATCGCGCTTATAGGCTTACATCGCGCGCGGGCGCGACCGCCACGGTCGAGCTTGCCTGTTTCGAGAACCGCGCGGATAAGCTCTTGGGCGCCGTCCTGGTGCTGCACGATATCGGCGGTCGAAGGGAGCTGGAACGGCGCGTGATGCAATCGCAGAGAATGGAGGCCATCGCCAACCTGGCGGCCGGACTGGCGCACGATTTCAACAACCAGCTCACCGTCATTCTGGGATGCGCCGACGAGCTGAGTGAAAGTCTTTCCAACGGCGACCGGGATAGTGCGATCCAAATCAAGCACGCCGGCTCCCTGGCCACCGCCCTCACCACCCAGTTGCTGACGCTCAGCCGCCACCAGGCCACGCGCGCGGAGCCGCTCAACATCAACGCCTCGATCGTGGAAATGCAGCCGGCCATCTCCAGCGCCCTGGGCAAGACGCGCGTTCTGACTACGCACCTAGGGCCGAATCTGGGGCTGGTGCGCGCCGACCGCAATCAGCTCAAGCAAGTCCTGCTGAACCTGTCGCTGAATGCGCGGGATGCCATGCCCTTGGGCGGCGAGTTGCGCATCGAAACCTCGAACGCCGACATCCTGGCCGGAAGCCCGCGTGCTCTGCTGTTTCCGCCCGGAGCGTACGTCCGCATGCTGGTGTCCGATTGCGGGGAGGGCATGGACCCGGACACTCTGGCCCGCATCTTCGAGCCCTTCTTCACCACCAAGAAACCCGGATTCGGCACCGGGCTGGGCTTATCCATGGTGTACAGCATCGTGGCGCAAAGCGGCGGCCATGTGACCGCCCGCAGCGAGGTGGGCTTGGGCACGGCATTCGAGATCCTGCTGCCGCGTTTGGCCGCTTCCCGGAGGTTGCGCGATGTGGAGGGCGAGCGCGCCGTCGCCGCGGCCTCCGGAGCCGGCGTCATGGCCACCGTTATGCTGGTCGAGGACGAAGAAAGCGTGCGCGGCGTCATGCACCAGCTTTTCGAAAAGGAGGGATATCAACTGCTGGAGGCAAGCGATGGCTGCGAAGCCGAGGTCATCGCCGCGCAATACAACGAACCCATTCACGTTCTGGTCGCCGACGTGGAGATGCCCGGCGTCAGCGGGCCGCAACTGGCGGATCGCCTGGCGGCTATGCGGCCCGATATCCCCGATATCAAGGTTCTGTTCGTCTCCGGCAAGCCCCACGCAGCTATGGGGCGCGAGCGCGGCGTTCTGCCCAAGCCGTTTTCGCCGGTGGATTTGTTAGGCCGGGTGCGCGCGCTCATGGAATGCCCGCGGCCAGCTTAGGCGGGACGGGCATCCCGTCTTTCCTCGAATTGCAAACGCGCTATGAGTCACTACGAACGGAATCTGCCGCAGTCGCGGGCTGGGACCCTGACGATCGGTCGCGTTCACATCCCGATCTTACCCGGGGGCGAACTTTTCCAGGATCGCCAAAAGAATTCAGTGGTGGCAGGGCTGTCGGGCGGAGTGGAACAAGTGCGCTGGACGAGCGTGCTCGCCACGGTGCAGGTCCATGAAGCGTCTTGACTTGGATCGGGAGACTGGACTTAGAGTATTGATATTGGAAGGCCGGCAGGAGGACGCCGATCTGATGGTGCGCGAACTCCGCCGCGCCGGCTTCGATCCGCAGTGGCGGCGTGTGGACAACGAAGCGGACTATGTGGCGCGGCTGTCTCCGCCGCCGGATGTGATCCTGGCCGACTCCGGCGTGTCCCATCCGGACACCCGGCGGGCACTGCAGTTGTTGGAAGAGCGCGGGCTGAACGTTCCGTTCATCGTGCTGTCCGGGACGGTCGACGAAGAAGCGGCCCTGGGCATGATGCGGCTGGGCGCCGCCGACTATTTGTTCAAAGATCGCCTCGCGCGCCTGGGGCAGGCGGTCAAACACGCGCTGCTGGCGAATGAGCTGCGCCGGCTGAAGGGACGCGCCGAAGACGGACGGCAAGCCAGTGACGCGCGCTTTCTGGCCTTCATGCAGCACAGCCCAACCTTGGTTTTCATCAAAGACGAGTCGCGGGGGGTTGTGTATGTCAACAATGCGTCGGGCGAAGTGGCTGATTTCGTGGCCCAAATGGACGCCGGAAGCGCATCGGTTTTCGAAACTGGCGACCCTTCGCGAACCATTGAAGAGGTGACCACCGCTGGCGGAGAGGTCCGCCAGTTGCTTTGCGTCCGTTTTCTGTTCAGCGACGCGGAAGGGGGCCGCCTCCTGGGAGGAGTGTGCGTGGACGTTACCGAACAGCAGGCTACCGAGAAGGCTTTATCCGGCGCGTTGGCCGCCAAGGACGTGCTTCTGAGCGAGGTGCACCATCGCGTCAAGAACAACCTGCAGACCATTTCCAGTTTGCTGAACATGCAGGCCGATCTGCTGCCCGATGCCGCCGCGCGCCAAGCCCTGCGCGATGCGCAGCGCCGGATTCATTCGATGGCGCTCATTCACGAGCAGATGAACGGTGGCAGGGAACTGGACGGGGTGGACCTCGGCGAGTATGCCCGGCGTCTGGCGCGTGAACTGTTCGATTCGTTCGGAGCCGTGGGCGAACGCATCCGCTTGCGTATGGCGCTCGATCCAGTGCCGCTGGCAATGGATCAGATGATACCCTGCGGCCTGATTTTGAACGAGCTGATCAGCAATTCTCTGAAGTACGCTTTTCCCGGGGAGCGCGCCGGCGAGATCCTGGTGTCGCTGCGGTGCCCGGAGGGCAGGACCGTGACGATGACGGTGGCGGATAACGGAGTGGGGCTGCCGCCGGCCGCCGCGTGGAATGGTTCGAAATCGCTGGGCTTGCGGATTGTGGATATATTGACCGGACAGCTTGGCGGAATCCTTGACCGGCAATCCGCGGGCGGGCTTACCTCGACGGTGACATTCCCCCGCTTTGCCTAGGTTTGATAGACTGAACGCAAGCCTCCATGCACCCGTCCGATCCCGGCCTAACCCGCGAAGAGCGCGCCCACGTCGTGCGGCTTCTGCACGATTCCGAAAACGAGTTTGTGGCGCTCACGGCGGGCCTGACCCATGCGCAGTGGAACTGGCAGGCCGCACCCGGCCATTGGCCGGTGCAGCACACCGCCGAACATCTGGTGCTGGGCGAAGCGGCCATGCTCGCCAGGATCGAGCAAGCGCTGGCCGCTCCGCCCAATGCGGATTGGGAAGAACACAGCGCGCGCAAGTCCGGGTTCATCGCGCGCGTGTTGCCGGATCGCCACCGCAAGGCCGCGGCGCCGGAGACGCTGCGGCCGCATGGCCATTGGACCTGCGAGGAAACCATAGCCCGATACAAGGAGGGCCGCGCACGCACGCTGCGGTTCGCGGAAGAGGTAGACCGGCCGCTCAAGGCGCACTCGGCCGAACATCCGTTCCCGGTCTTCAATATGCTGAATGCCTATCATTGGTTGCTCTATATTCCGCTGCATAATGCGCGGCATAACCGGCAGATCGCCGAAGTGCTGTCCGCGGCAGCGTCGGAAGCGGCAAAGGAATCCGTGCGGTGAGGACAGTCGTGGTGACCGGAGGCGGGGCCGGGATCGGCCGGGCGGTCGCGATGCAGTGCGCCGCGCGCGGCGATCGTGTGGCGGTGTTGGATATCGACGGTCCCGCTGCGCGGGATGCCGCGGCCGCCGCGCTGGCGGCCGGAGCGGAGGCGGCGCTGGCCGTGGAATGCGACGTCTCGCGCGAGGAGAGCTTGGCGCGCGCATTTGAGGAGACCGCCAGTCTGGGGCCGCTCTACGGCGCTTTTGCAAACGCGGGCATGGATGCCGGCGGTTTCCTGCACGAACTGGCCTTCGATACATGGAAACGCGTGCTGGACACCAATCTGACCGGCGTCTATCTTACGTGCAAGTATGCGCTGCGGCGGATTCTGCAAGCCGGCACGCCGGGATCCATCGTGTGTACCTCGTCGCCGGCGGCGTCGGTGGCCTTCGCGGCGGGCGCGGCGGGCGCTTACAGCGCCTCCAAGGGCGGCATTTCGGCGCTGGTGCGATGCATGGCGGTGGACTATGCCCGGTATGGCATCCGGGTGAATGCGGTGGTACCCGGCGCCACCGAGACCCGCCTGATGTGGGCCAATGTGGAGCCGGCGGCGATGCCCGCGATGCGGCGGCAAATTTGCGCAGAGGTGCCGCTGGGCCGCCTGGCAAACCCGGATGAACCGGCGCGCGCGGTGGTCTGGCTGTTGTCCGATCAGTCGTCTTATGTGACCGGTTCGCACCTGGTGTGCGACGGGGGCATTCTAGCCAAAGCGTCTATCAGTGTTTAGGTTTGGAGGGCGGGCAATCCTGCCTCAAAAGGCGGCTGCGGCCAGGATTGGCCGCCCTCCAAGGGTTTTCAATTATGAATCGAATTGAGATGAAGGGAAGAATCTGTTTGTGGATTGCGTTACCGGCCATCGTAACGACGATGACAATGGCGGCGCCGGAGGATCGGACCGTGGAGATCGCCAAGGACATGATGCGGGCGATGGGCGGCGAGGCGGCCTGGAAGCAGGCGCGTTACGTACGTTTCGATTTCACGTTCCAGTTTCGCGGCCGGGTGATAACCGCGCGCGCATATCTGTGGGACAAGCAGACCGGCCGCGCCCGCCTGGAGGACAAATCGGCGGAAGGCAAGTTCTCCGTGGTGCTGTTTAATTCCCGCGATCCAAAGGGCGCCGCGTACATGACTGGAAAGAAGCTGGAAGGTCAGGATGCCGCGGCCGATTTGAAAGGCGCCGCCCGCACGCTCAGCCTGGACTCGGACTGGCTGGCCCTGCCATGGAATTTGCTCTCCCCGGGATTCCATTTGAAATACGCCGGAGAGAAGAGCCTCAACGGGCAGGTGTTCGACGTGGTGGAAGTGGCGGTCGACTCGCGCGCCGGGGGTCCGGCCATGCGCTACAGCGCGTATGTCTCGCGCCAGTCGCATCTGATGGAGTATTGCAGCGTGGGCACGGAAGCCAGCTTGTGGGATTGGAAATACACCACGGCGGGCGGCGTCCAATTAGCCGGCGAACACCACAACCCGGATAAGAAGGCCGCCATCTCCATGGGAAATGTGAAAGTGCTGGATAAGGTGGATGACGCATTCTTCACGGATCCCGCGCGCGGTCTCACGGCGCTACAGTAGAAGAAACCGTCACAGCCCGGCTTCCCCCTGTGGCGAAGGAAGCCGAGCCTGGTGATCCGGTCAGATCGGAGGCCGCCCAGCCTCCCTCACTGGTCCCGTCCGGACAACCGTCGCAGATTGGCCGGCAAACCTTTCTCAAGGGCTCCGGGGTGGATCGCCACCAGCCGGTCGCTGAATACCGGCTGTGGACAGGAGGAGCGCCCCAACACGCTCCTCATAAGGGCGCCGCCAAGTCAGCGCAACGCCCTTTCTGATTTCACAGTGACACTTGGCCGCCGGTAATCTGCTGGGCGCTTCGTGCAAGTGATTGAAACTGAAGGCAAAAAAATCTTAGCCGCAAGGCGACCGGCGTTTCATAATCTATGGGGCGGACCCCCAGGAGGGACCGCCCCACTACTCGAATTCGTCCAGGCCGTCGGCTGTCTCTTCATCGGCTGGGCCGTGGATCTCGACGATATCGTCCTCGGGGTCCACTGGCTCCGGTGTGTGGCGAAGCGGACGCTTTGAAGGCGACTTGCCCTCGCGCGGATCCGGACCCCGCCACTCGACACCTGTGACGTTCATGCGCTTAAGATCGGCGGATGTGGGAAAGGACTTTACTTTGAGACGGCCAATGGCACTAGATCCCGGCTGGCGATGACCCGGTCGATCATGCCATACTCCACGGCCTGCTCGGGGCTCATGATGTAGTCGCGATCCACGTCGCGCGCAATGCGGTCCACGGCCTGGCCGGTAGCGTCCGCCAGCAGGGTATTCAGCGTCTCCCGCATGCGCAGGATTTCCTTGGCGTAAATGTCGATGTCCGCCGCCTGGCCCGCCAGACCCTGCATGGATGGCTGATGGATCATAATGCGGGAATTAGGCAGGCTGAACCGCTTGCCCTTGGTGCCTTTGGCCAACAGCACGGCCGCCATGGAAGCCGCCTGACCCACACAAATGGTCACGATGTCGGGCCGGATGAAATCCATGGTATCCAGGATGGCCAGCCCCGCCGTGATGGAACCGCCCGGCGAGTTGATATAGATGGAGACATCCTTCTCCGGGTCCTCGGCCTCCAGGAACAGGAGTTGCGCGATCACCAGATTGGCCACATTGTCGTCAATCGGCGTGCCCAAAAATATGATGTTCTCCTTCAATAAACGGGAATAAATATCGTATGCGCGTTCCCCACGCGAGGTCTGCTCGACCACCATGGGGACCAAGACAGCTTGGCCCATTGGGCACCCCCTAACGATTTGATGCAGTAGATTATCTGCGGGCCGCAACCATGCGTCTGGGTTTGCGCTGTTTTGCCAGCGACTTGCGCTTCACTTCCAGCGCCTTCACCAGATCGGCGATGGTATTCCGCTCCAAGTAATCTATGATACGCGAGCGGAGAGCCACCCAGCTATCGTGCATGGAACAGGGCATTTCGTCGGAGCACTCCGCCAGCCCGCTGGCGCAGGCCGTGTATTGCGTCATGCCGTCCAGCGCCTCCACGATGTCCCAAAGCTTCACGTCCGCGGGCGCCACCCGTAGGGCGAAGCCGCCGGTAGGACCTTTGCTTGAGCGCAACAATCCCTTCCGCGCGAGCTGCTGCAAAATCTTCGCCAGGAAGTGCGCCGGAATGTCCTCCTGCTCCGCGATGTTCTTGACCATCGCATATTTACCATCCGGCACCTGTGCCAAGTGCACGAAAGCCCTGATGGCGTATTCCGCGGACCGAGAATAGATCATCCTAGAACTGCCCCCAATTCGGAGTTATCCACATCGTTATCTTAAACTTATATTTGCCGCTATGCAAGCGAAGGCCGCAAGTGCAGCCGGCGAGCCCTATTTCCGCAGAAATAAAGTGACACAATCCGCTATCTCGCATCGCGCGCCGCGCGCACCATCTCGACCAACACCGCGCGCGCGTCCCCCATGTTGCGAACCTCGCGCGGAAAGGCGATCCGCACGCCGTATACCCGCTCCCCGCTGCGCAGCCGCAGGTGGAATCCAAGGCGGTCCACCGCCGTCATACTGGCGGTTTCCACACCGGTTTCCCCCGCCGCGCCCGCCAGCAGCACCAGGGCTTCGCCGTGGTCCGCATTCATATGAGTCAGGATT
>DATNMW010000291.1:0-10085 GCA_035602155.1 Bryobacteraceae bacterium
CGGGCGGGCTTGCGGCGCATCGTGGCCATCGCGCAGCCCGCCAACACGGCTTCCATCCGCATCATGCGAAAGCTCGGGATGCGCTTCGAGCGGACCACCCAATCCCAAGGCATTCCCGTCGCGCTGTATGCGTGCGTCGGCTGAAGTTCGTGGGGCGGGCCCCATTGGACCCGCCCCAGCACTTGCAAACATTCGGCTTGCGTTGGCGGCGAAACCGATGGTCACTCAACATTTCGAACGCCCCGCCATTCGTGCGGCGCCAGATTTCTACCCGCGGAGTCTTGCATCAGAGGAACAGTTTTCTGGTGTTGATTATTTCCGGAAACTTCCGCCACCCTTCGGTTGGAATTGGCTAAGTCCCGCCGCAACGCCAAAACTGAGGATGCGGTAACCGGCGAACCGCGACAAACCTCGGGAAGCACCTTGAATCGACGACGCCGCCGTCGATGCGGTCAACGGCCAGGCCGTCGGATGGGGTGTACGCCCGGAGCGGCAGCAGTTCGGCGCAGAGCACAACCGCAATGCCATGGCCGCAATCGCTATTGCGCGGCATCCCATATCGCCTCTGGTTTACCGCCCACCGGCAACGGGCAGTTCCAGGTAACTGGCGTGTTCGGCGTCGTGATAGAGCGAGATGTGCGCGATCCGCGCATCCTTGCCGGACTCGCTCGCCACCGCGCCGCCGGAGTTGTAGTTCTTCTCCAAGAAGATGGAGTTCGGCGACCGCAGCATCAAGCGCAGCCGGCTGCCTTTGGCGATGCGCCGTGAAAACCACGTGAAGCCCCGGAAATCGTATTTCACGATCTGGCCGGGATCCACCGGACTGGGCTTGCGCGTCGATTCACGGTAGCGGGCGCGCAGCGAGTCGCCGGTCAAGAACACGCTGCCGCCGTTGGGCAGCATCTCGTAAAGGGCCGCTTCGAAATCCGTATCGGGCACGTCCATGGCGATAGATGCCACGAGGTGCACATAGCCGTTGATTTCGGTATCTTCCTCGAAAGGTGCGCTGTGATAGATCAGGCCGTCGCCGAACAGGTGCAGCGGCTCGGTCTCATCGGTCAGGGAGTTCGGATTGCCGCCAGTCTCCAGCGCGCCGGGACGCAGATCTAGGGGATCGTACACGTAGCGGTCGTACGCCATCTGCTCCATGGGCCGCTCGGGATCGAGAGAGCCGGAATGCAGCGCGTCGCTGGCACCGCACGTTGACCTCAGGAATAGCGTCCGCGTACTATTGGCGACGGTCTCCAGGCTGGCTGCGTATTTCCACTCTTCCGGACCGACCAAATAGTAGGCCACGCGCTGCTTCAGGAACGCGGGCTTGGGGCCGCTTTTCATGGTCCAGTCGTACCACTCCCGGTGCAGATTGTTCAGGTCGAGCATGCTGGCTTCGCCGAACTTCAGGCCGCCGACCTCACGATTCGGCGTGCGCGTGCCGGCGTGGTCCCACGGTCCGACGATCAGGTAGTGGCGGTCGCGCGCGCTGGGCGATCCGTACCGCATGTGATCGCGATAGTAGTGCATGGCGCCGATTTGATCGCCATCGTAATGCCCTGTGATGGTCAGGATGGGAATGTCGATTTGGGCGAACTGCTCCGGCGTGGGGTACATGGCGTCCCAATAAGCGTCGGGCTGCGGATGGTCCAGCCACTTTTGGAAAACAGTGGAGGTGTTGCCCACAATTTGGTCGAGCTCACGGAACGGCAGATTGCGGGTGTAGCGTTCGCGGAACTTTTCGGTCCAGAACGTGGAATCGCCGAACTGTTTCGGGTTGCCGGTCTTGCCGCTGGTGAAGGTGAGCCACTGGATGATATAGGGCCCGAACATACCGTTGTAGAACGGAAAGTCCACGGCGGCTGCTGCCGCGGCGGCGGGCACTATGGTGGCCAAGTGCGGCGGATGCTCCTTGAGCGTAGCCCACTGGTCGAAGCCCGCGTACGAGCCGCCCCACATGGCGATTTTGCCGTTCGACCAGGGCTGCCGCGCGAGCCATTCAACGATGTCGTAGCCGTCGCGCGCTTCGTTGGCGAACGGTTCGAAGTCGCCCTCGGAGTTGCCGCGTCCGCGCACGTCCACCAGCGCGAAGACATAGCCATGGCGTGCGAAGTAGGAGGCTCGATCTTCGTAGCTATCGGCGATGTAAGGCGTCAGCGTGAAGATCACCGGCAGCGGCGCGGGCATCGCCTTTGGCTTGAAGACAGTGGCATTCAGACGGACGCCGTCGCGCATCGGGATCTTGACTCCCCACAGCAGGTCGACATCCTGAGCGGGAAGCGTGGAAAACGCGAGGATGGTCAGCAGAAGGATTTTGCGCACGATTTAACGAGGATAACGCATCGGCACGGACGGGCATGGTGGCCAGGCAGCCGAAAAAATCCTGGGAGACGTAGAGAAAGCCGGATTTGAACCGACTACACTATGAAAACGCACCAACCCGGTGCCAAAATCGAGAGGAGCGGAGAGTCATGAAGTACATACTGATGATGACGGGCACGAAGGCCGATTGCGAATCGTGGTTCCAATGGCCGAAGAAGGATTTGCAGGCGAGTGTCGCTTTCATGCGCGCCTTCAGCAAGGAACTTAAGGATGCGGGTACGCTGGTCGCAACCGAAGGTTTGGGGTTCCCCGGCGAAGCCAAGATCGTTCGCGCGGGAGCCGATGGGCTGCCCGTTACGGACGGAATCTTCCCGGAAGCCAAAGAGTTTCTGATGGGATACTGGATCGTCGACGTGGAAAACGCGGAGCAGGCGTACAAGATCGCCGCGCGAGCTTCGGCCGCGCCCGGGCCCGGCGGGATACCTGGAAGCCAACCCATTGAGGTGCGGCAGATAATGAGCAGTGCACCGGCAGAATGGCAGTGACGGAGCAGCCTGCGGATGTCCCGGTCGAGCACCTATTGCGCGAGTTGACGCCGCAGGTGCTCGGGACGGTCGTCCGAAGATTTCGCGACTTCGGGGCGGCGGAGGATGCCGTTCAGGAGGCATCGCTGGCCGCGGCGATTCAGTGGCCGCGCGAAGGCTTGCCGGACAGCCCCCGCGCCTGGCTGACGCAGGTCGCCTTCCGGCGGATGGCCGACCAAATTCGCAGCGAATCCGCCCGCCGCCGGCGCGAAAGCGAGGTGGCCCACACACCGGAGCTGGCCGCCATCGCGCCGGCGCCCGAGGAAGACGACACGCTGGTCCTTCTCCTCATGTGCTGCCATCCGGCGTTGACTCCGGCCTCGGCCATCGCGCTGACGTTGCGCGCGGTGGGCGGCTTAACCACGGCCGAGATCGCGCACGCGTTTCTTGTTCCAGAGCCTACAATGGCGCAGCGGATCAGCCGGGCCAAGCAAAGCATCAAGGACTCCGGGATCCCATTCCAACTGCCGGGCAGCGAGGAGCGCGCGCAGCGCCTGCGGGCCGTTCTTCACGTTCTGTACCTGATCTTCAATGAGGGCTACGCCAGCAGCGCCGGACCCGAACTGCGCCGCGGCGACCTGTCGCATGAGGCGATGCGGCTGACGCGGATCGTGCACAAGGCGCAACCGGACGACACGGAGGTTGCCGGACTGCTGGCGCTGATGTTGTTGACCGATGCTCGCCGTCTGGCGCGAACCAACAAAGCGGGCGATTTGGTCCCGCTCACGCAGCAAGACAGGGGGCTTTGGGATCGGCGGGAGATCGCGGAGGGAGTGGCGCTCCTCTCAGCCACGCTGCCTAAAGGTTCGGTCGGCCCATACCAATTGCAAGCCGCCATCGCCGCGGTTCACGACGAAGCTGCCGGAGCCGAGGATACGGATTGGCCGCAAATTCTGGCGCTCTACGACCTGCTCGGACGCATGTCGGAGAACCCAATGGTCGCGTTGAATCGCGCGATCGCGACGGCGATGGTGCACGGCGCAGCGAAGGGATTGGAACTGCTGGACGCCCTCAAAACCGACGCCCGCCTCGCGGATCATCACCGCTTGCACGCCGTTCGCGCGCACCTGCTGGAACTCGCCGGCGACGGCGCGGGCGCCGTCAAGCATTACCGGGCGGCGGCAGGTAAGACAGGCAGCCTCCCGGAGCGCAACTATCTGCTGACGCAGGCTGCGCGACTCTCGGGCGACTCTACCAATTCGTGATCGAGCCGTCCGGCCGAAAGTAGGTCTGGGCGCGATTGGTGACGCGCTCGGTGATCTCGGCAATCTGCCGCAATGGCTTGAAGTCCACTTCCACCCCCAAGCCGGGGCGGTCGTTGGGATACAGCTTGCCATCCTTGAAATCGAGGCAGACGGGCAGATGCGGCAGCGTGCGGCCCTGGAAGTTGTACTCCATCAGCACCGGGCCGGAGAACGTGCCCAGCGAATTGACCAGCGCGGCTGTCGAAATAGGCCCGGTGAAATGCGGCACGATGCCCACGAAGTGCGTCTCGCAAATGGCGGCGATCTTCATCATCTCGGTGATGCCGCCCACGTTGGGGAGCGTGGCGCGCACGAAGTCGATGTCGTGGTTCTCCACCAGCTTGTTGAAGTCCCAGCGATTGCCCCACTCCTCGCCGGCTGCGATGGGCACCTTGGCCATGCGGCGCAGGATGGGCAGATCCTCCTGGAAAGCTTCGGTGCGCACGGGGTCCTCGACGAAGAATGGCGCCAGGGGTTCGATGAGGCTGCATCCGCGCACCGCCTCGTCGAGATCGAAGCGCTGGTGGAAATCGACGCACCAATCGCCATTCTTGCCGACGCCTTCACGGGCTTCGACGCAATCTTCGTAGAGCTGGTTGAGGCGCTCGCGCGCGTTGAAAGTGGTGTTGGCGGGCGCGTCGGCAGCGCCCATGCGGAAGGCCCGGTAACCCGCGGCGATGGTCAGTTGCGCGCGCTCCTTGATGCGCATGCCGGGCTGGACGCCGGGGATGATGCCCGCGGTGTTGTAGCACTCGCAATGGTCGCGCACCATGCCGCCCAGCAGCGCGTGTACGGGCACGCCCAGCGCCTTGCCGCGGATATCCCACAGCGCCAGATCGAGCGCGCCCAGGGCATGCTCCTTCTCGCGGCCGGGCGGATAGAAGAAGGCGCGCGACATGTCCTGCCAGAGGCGCTCGATATATTGCGGATCTTGGCCGATAAGGCGGCCGGCGCACTGCTCCAGCATTTCCTTGGAGCCGCCTTCGCCGATGCCGGTGATGCCGGCGTCGGTTTCGACCGCCACGACCAGGTCGCTTTGGTTGAAGAGCGGATTGGGCTCGGGAGGTGTGTACACGCGGACGCGCGTGACTTTGGTTTTGAGAACGGCGGCGAGGGTGAGTTGGGGCTTCACGGCGGCTGCGGATGCCGCCGCAAGCGAGCGGAAAAAGGTTCGGCGATGCATGGCGGTTATTCCGGACCGCTTATTGGCGGCCGTTCCAGGTTCGCGCGATCCCAGTTGCCCAGATCCGCGGCGGCATCGTACGTAGTCTGCAAAAATTCGAGCAAGGCGGCGCGGGGCGATGCCGCACGCCGGACATCGTCATACATCAGCATGAACTCCCGCAGGCCGGTGTGATAAAGCGCCACCGGCGGAAGTACGCGGTACGCCGCATAGCCTGGCGGCTCTGGGGCGGCATACGAATAGAATGCCGGACCCGCGATTTCGCCGCCGCCGGGCCAGAATCCGGCGCTACAGCACTCATGCGAATATGCTTCGCGCGTGATCGGGTCTGCCCCTTCGCGTTCGGGCGCGCGACGCCCGGAGAAACGGGTCGCGGCAAGATCGAAGCTGCCCCAGAAGAAATGTACAGGACTGGCCTTGCCGATGAACCTGCCGCGGAATCCCTTCAGAATTGCGTCGGCCTGCAGCAGAATCCGATGGAACCGGTTCACATACTCTGTGTCGTACGACGCATGTCCCTGGTCGTCGGGAAAGGGGATGGGATTTGCGATCTCGACTGGCGTCGGCCATATGGTCACGTCAATGCCGGTGGCGCGCAGGGCGGTCATGACTTCCCGGTAGAAATCCGCTACGGAGCGGGGATACAAGCGCACGAAGGTGGTTGGCTGGCCGCTCTTCCGAATCTCCAGATTCCCGTCGGCGAAATTGAATTCCAGTTCGAACACATCGTTACCGTAGGGGATTGCGGAAGTGGTCAGCCCGCGCGCACTGACGTATAGGGGCACTTGCCACCAGTGGTTCACTGGGGGACTCAACGCCAGCCGCACCTTGCCCACAACCTGCGTCCACATGTGGAGAGTGGCGCGGGTGCTTTCCCACTCTGCGAGCGGCAAAGGCGGCCAAGGGATAGAGTCGTCCATATCGCACCTCGTCTAGAGAGTCATGGGCGTGGGCCACGGGCCGCCTCAAACGATATACCGCTCGGCGTCCAGCAGGCGGTGCGCGATCTTGCGCCGCAGCGCGATGGAATCCACCGCTTCGTACTTCGCGAAGCGCCGCAGCACCACCAGATTCGTGCGCAGCGTGTCGCCATCGGAGCAGGCCGCCACCACGATGCGCGCGGTCACGTCGATGTGCGCCATGGCGTCGCGCACCAGGACGGCGGTCATATCGGCGGCGTTGGCGCCCTTGCCCGATTCCGCCAGTTTCTGCGCACGCAGCAGCGCCGATTCCATAGCGAAAACATCCATGATCACGTCGGTGATATTCGCCAGGATTTCCTGCTGTTTTTCCAATTCGAACATGTGCTTCTGATACGCCACGCCCATCAGCAGGAGGGCGATCTTCTTGGCGTTGAGCAGGATCTTGGTCTCGTCGGCGAAGGGGCCGGTAGGCTCTTCCTCGCCGCCGCGCGGGCCGCCCAGAACTTCCTGGAGCACGCCCGTAGCCGCCGCCACCAGGCCGAGCTGTCCGCGCGCCGCACGCTTCAGCAGCATACCCGTGGTGAGCAGCCGGTTAATCTCGTTGGTCCCTTCGAAGATGCGGTTGATGCGCGAATCGCGATACGCGCGCTCGACCGGGTAGTCCATGTGGTAGCCGTAGCCGCCGTGAATCTGCACCCCTTCATCTACCACGTAGTCCAGAACTTCGGAGGCGTATATCTTGATGATGGAGCATTCCGCGGCATACTCCTCCACGGCTTTGAGCATGGTTTGCGCCGCGTTGGCTTGCGACCAGGAGAAGTCTTCCAGTTGGGATTCAATCAGCCCCACCACGCGATAGGTCATGGACTCAGCCGCATAAGTACGGATCGCCATCTCCGCGAGCTTGTGCTGGATCATGCCGAAGTCGGCGATGGATTGGCCGAATGCCTTGCGCTCTTTGGCGTACTTGAGCGAGACCGCCAGCACGTTCTTGGATCCCCCCACCGTGCCGGGACCGAGCTTCAGCCGGCCGACGTTCAGAATATTGAAAGCGATGATATGGCCGCGGCCGATTTCGCCGAGCACGTTCTCGACGGGCACAGGCACGTTATCGAAATACACAGCCGTCGTAGAGCTGCCCTTGATTCCCATCTTCTTTTCCTCGGCGCCACTAGAGACGCCGGGAAATTTCCGCTCGACGAGGAAAGCGGTGAATTTCTCGCCGCCGATCTTGGCGAAGACCGTAAACAGATCGGCTGCGCCGCCGTTGGTGATCCACATTTTCTGGCCGTTCAGGATGTAGTGCTTGCCATCCGGACTCAAGTCGGCGCGGGTCTTGGCAGCCAGCGCGTCGGAGCCGGCGTGCGGTTCGGTAAGGCAGTAAGCGCCCAGCATTTCCATACTGGCCAGCTTGGGCAGGTAATGCTTCTTCTGCGCCTCGGTGCCGAAATACAGGATGGGCAACGACCCTATGCCCACGTGCGCGCCGTACCAGCCGGCGAAGGAACCGTCCCCGGACATATGCTCGACGGCCACCATGGCGGACGCCATATCAAGCTCCATGCCGCCATACTGTTCGGGGATGGTGATGCCGGTGAGGCCCAGTTCCGCGGCTTTGAGCAGGCAGGCGCGAGCCACGCCGGGCTCGTGGTGTTGGATGGCTTCGACGTTCGGGCCGACTTCCTTGGCCCAGAATTCGTCCACCGTGCGTGCGATGGCCAGGTGTTCCGGAGTGAGATCCTCCGGCGTGAAGATTTCGTTTGGCAGGCGCTCTTCGATCAGGAATGCGCCTCCCTGGGTTTTCGGTAATGAGATCGTTGCTGTTGCTGTTGCCATTTTATGCTCCTGTTTCGTATGTACGGTGCGTCCTCGGTTCTGTACAGCGCATATCAAACTGGCGGCGAGTTCAGCAGCTCTTCGAGGCTCGCGGCGTCCTGCACACGTGTCGCCAATTCCTCGAGTTGCTCCGTGGATGCGCCCGCCAGGCGCTGTTCCGCCCAGGATGGCGCCGAATCGAAGCGCTTTTCGATTAGCCGCCGCAGGATCGCCAATTCACCCTCCTGACGGCCTTCCTGACGCCCCTATAGATTGGCATCTTCCGAGCCTCCTGTTCCACCGTTTCTTCCAGCCGCCTCAGTCCCGCCAGGATGAACAACTGTTCCAACGCGGTTGCCCGTTCGCTTGGCGACAACGAGGCCAGCCGCGCCATGATCTTCCGCACCGCCTCCTTATGGTCCCGCAGGTGCGCCAGAATAGCAATTATATTGTGAATTTCATCGACAAGCGGGGTGAGACCGAGCCGCCCGATGCGTTCTTTGGTCCCGACGAAATAGACCTGCTCGACGATCTGCTGCATAGTGTGAAGATTCCCGGCTTCAAGGCGGCGGGAGGCGATCGCTTGCCCAAGATTCCCATGTGGACGGGCGCTCGATCCCAGCGCCGGGGGTCGCTGCGGATATCGCCTGGGTCGGCGCCCTGCAACCTGCGTTTCATAATCAAGGTCCGAGCGTAGTCTGTTCGGGCGTACCTTCCCTCGCAAGGCGCGTATACCAGTTAAGAACATTGGCGTATTCGAGAAAACTAGTAAGTTCGGCGAGGCCACTCTCCCTGAAAGTGGGACGGAAGAGCCGCCGTGAGAAGAGGCCACGTCCGCTGTCATTTGAAACGATCGGAAGGCGCGAAACTTTTGGGTCTGGAGATCCATGTCGTTGAAGCGCAAAAGCCCCGAGTACACTGTTGTCGTATGCTCCACTTCGAAGAGTCCTTCAATTGCCTCACCGCCGCGACAAGCAGTTACACCTCCCGGCAGTTCACGGCAGCAGTTCCAGAACGGCATCGCTGGGCTCCAGTTGCTCCGCGTCCGGCGGCACTGCCGCGCCCGCCTCCAGCAGCGTCTGGACCGTCCCTGTGAAATCCCCTGTATCCCGGCGCCAAGCGTTCCCCGATCCGAATATAGCCCAGCTTAACGCCGTACCCGCATACTCTCGCGATTTCAATTCCAGCGCCGGATGGAACCTCAGAATCTCGCGGGCCATCTCCGCATTGCCGTTGAAACCCGCCCAGTGCAGCGCTGTCGCGCCCATCTCTCCCGCCGTATCCACCGGCCAACCCGCCTCCAACATCAGCCGGACCGCCTTTGTGTTGTTGCTTTGCGCCGCGCTCGGCAGCTTCCGCTGGTCCGCCTCCGATAGCGTCTTTGCCGCATCCGAATGCTTCAACAGAAATTCGTGAAACACCGCTTCGTCGCCCAGCTCGCACGCCAGCGCCAGCTTCAGGTCTTCCGGACTCCGCTCCATCAGCAACTGGAAAATCTCCTCGTGACCGAACTCGCGCGCCACCGCGTGCGCGGTGCGGTGCGCCCCCAGCTTCCAAATGTAGATCGTGCCGCCCGCGCGCGGATCCCGCTTCGGAAACCACTCCTCCGATACGCTCATGCGGATGCACGCAGGGTCGCTATCGAGGTGCCGTCGAACAAGAGCGGCATCGCCGAGTGCGGCGGCCATGAGGATATCCGTCCGGCATCCGCGTGAGATCAGGTAACGCGCCACCTCCTGCCGGTCCCGCGGGTAATGGCGCTTCTGGTCCACACGGAGCATGTACTGCGCGGGCGTCGATTCATGGTCCACATCGCGAGCATCGATCTCAGCGCCATTGGCCAGCAGGAACTCCGCCACCTCCACAGTGGAGGCGAAGTGCAAAGGCGTCTGCCCGTCTCCGCCGCGTGCGTGGACGACGCCCGGGTCGGCGGCCACGAGCTCCGTCAGCTTTGGCATCCATCCGAGCCGCGAGGCCGAATGCGCATCTACCACTGCGCCGCGTTCGACCAGAAACTCCACCA
>DATNMW010000292.1:0-9542 GCA_035602155.1 Bryobacteraceae bacterium
AACCCGGCCCGTCCCAGAAAGCCAGCCGATAAAGCAGAAGACCCGACCGGGGCTGGCTCGGATACGTCAAGACGCATTCGACCTCCGCGGACGGACCGGGCTCCCGGCCTAGCCAAAGCCATTGGCGCGCGCCACCACCCCGCAGAATCTGACCTTCGATCCCGGTTGGCGCCGCCTGCAGCAGGCTGATAGCCTCGATCAGATTGCTTTTCCCAACGGCGTTCGGACCAATCAAAACGTTCAGTGGTCCCAATTCGACGGTCGTGTCGTTGAACGACAGGATCTTCTTCAGCGTCAGGCGTTTGATCGGCATTCGTCTCGCTCTATCTTACGCCAGCCGAGCGCCATCCTGCTAAAATCGCGAGGAATGCCAGCCTCCATCGCCCAAGCCTTCGTAGACGCAATCAACCGCCGCAACCCCGAGGAAATCGCCAGCCTCATGACCGAAGATCATGCCTTCGTCGACTCACTGGGAATGCGCGTCACAGGCCGCGAACAAATGACGAAGGGATGGCAAGCCTACTTCGCCATGGTTCCGGATTACACGATCACAATTGACGAGACCTTTGCCGACGGATCCGTAGTCGTACTGCTCGGACTTGCGCAAGGCACCTACGCGACCGGCGGCCAGCTGCAGCCGGAGAACAAATGGCAGACGCCCGCCGCTTGGCGGGCCGTCGTGCGCGGGTCTCTGGTCGCCGAATGGCGCGTCTACGCGGACAACGAACCCATCCGCCAGGTCATGCGCAAGTAGGACAGGCCTCCGGCCTGTCACTGGGAACCCAACGGCGCCCCCAAGCGTCCCTTGGTTAGGCCGCCTGTCTGTGTGCATCTGTGTCCATCTGTGGTTCCAACTCGTTCCACGGTAGAATAGTAACCGTGCCGCGTTTCGCTGTCCCGGCCGTATTCGCGCTGGCCGCCGTTCTGCATGCCCAAACTGCGTTCTTCCCCCTGAAGGATGTCAAGCCGGGTATGCGCGGGATTGGCAAAACCGTTTTTTCGGGCAGCCGCATCGACGAGTTCCAGGTCGAAATCCTCGGCGTGCTGGAAAATATCGGTCCCAAGCAAAACCTGATCCTGGCGCGCCTCTCCGGCGGCCCGTTGGCCGAAACCGGCGTGCTCCAAGGTATGAGCGGCAGCCCGGTTTACATCGATGGCAAACTCGCCGGCGCAGTGGCCTTGGCGTTCCCCTTCGCCAAAGAAGCCATCACCGGCATCCGTCCTATTGAGGAAATGGTGCGCGTCACTGAGGCCGGCCGCACTCCACCACAAACTCAAGTCGCCCGCAACACGGCAAGCAGCGAGGCTTCGCTAGCGTCCCTGTTCGCTTCTAAAGACCTGACGCGCCTGCTGCCCAGCCGCTCGGAGCCGGCCATCCGCGATACCAAACTACTGGACATCTCGACGCCCGTCTCCTTTGCTGGATTCACTCGCGCCACCCTGGATGCCTTCGCTCCCCAGCTTCGCGCTTTGGGCCTGGAACCCACCCAAGGCGTCTCCTCGGGAGGCCCTTCCAGCCCGCATATGGGCGACCCCTCCGTGCTCAAGCCCGGCTCCATGATCAGCGTGCAGCTTATGACCGGCGACCTCAGCATCGGCGCCGATGGCACCGTCACCTACATCGACGGCAACCGCATCTACGCCTTCGGACATCGCTTTCTGGCGGTCGGCTCCACGGCCCTGCCCTTCACCCGCTCCGAGGTGCTGGCGCTGCTGCCGGTGATGTCGGCCTCTTTCAAAATCTCCGCGCCGAAAGAAACCATGGGCGCCATCTTGCAAGATCGCAACACCGCCATTGCCGGAGAGCTCGGCCGCGTCGCCGCCATGGCGCCCGTTTCCATATCGGTATCGCGCGGCGGCAAACGCTTGGACAACTACCAAATGGAAATGGTCAACGACCGCTTCCTGTCGCCGCTGCTGGTGCAGATGGCCGTCTATTCCACCATCGACGCCACCGAGCGCACCGTGGGCGCATCCAGCTTCCGTGTCACCGGCGAGATCGAGTTTCAGGGATCCGCCGCGCCGCTCAAGGTGAATAACATGTACGCCGCCGACACAGGCTCCGCCATGATCGCCTCGCTTTCCACCTCCATACCGCTGGCTTACGTGCTGCAAAGCGGATTCGACGCGCTGGAAGTGAAGAAGGTGGCGCTCGATATTGAATCCTTCGACGCCAAAAAGCAGTTCGAAATCGATAGCGTTTCCGTGGGACGCCGTGAAGTCCGCCCTGGCGAGAAAGTCGAGTTGACCACCATGCTGGTGGGTGAGAACGGCGCCGAATTGGTCCGCAAGATCGAATACCGGGTTCCCCAGGGCATCACACCCGGGCCGCTTTACTTCACCGTGGCCGACGGCATGACTACCAATCTGACTGAGTTTCGGCAGATCATCGGGATGCAGCCCAAATCCATTTCGCAACTGATCTCGACGGTCAATAACCTGCGCGCCAACACCAAGGCCTACGTCCGCGTATGGCGTGCGGAGCCCGCGTTCCAATTGGAAGGCGCCGACCTGCCCGACCCGCCGCCCTCGGTGGCCATGATCCTGGCCGGCTCGCAAACCGCCTTCGGCAGCATCGGCCAGACGCGCAATTCCAAAGTGGCGGAATTGGAAATCGGAGCCGGCGACAGCGTCATCAATGGATCGAAAACCATTCAAGTGGAGGTGAAGGAATGAGACCGCACGGCGTCTCCGTGTCTCCCCGTCTCCGCGTCGCTGCCGGTCTTCTCCTATTCACCAGCACCTCGCTAGCCTCCGCCACCACCGCCTGGGAAATGACCAGCTATCAGGATTTCATTCGCGGCGAGTTTCAAGGCGTCTCGCTCAGCCGCGACGGCCGCCTGACGCTGGCTCCCAAAGTCGATACCCTCTTCTCTTCCGGCCAGGCCGTCGTCTGGAGCGTGGCCGAAGGCGCCAACGGCGTCCTCTATGTGGCCACTGGCCACCGCGGCCGCATCTATCAAGTGGACCCCTCGGGCGCCAGTTCCCTGCTCTGGACCGCCGACCAGCCCGAAATCTTCGCCATCGCCACCGACAAGAACGGCGTCCTGTATGCCGGCACTTCTCCGGACGGCAAGGTGTATCGAATCGAAAAAGGCAAAGCCACCGAGTACTTCACGCCCAAGACCCGATACATCTGGGCCCTGGCCACCGGACCCGATGGTGCCCTGTATGTAGGCACAGGCGATCAAGGCAAAATCTACCGGGTCACATCCGCCGGCACGGGCGAGCTATATTACGATACCGGCCAATCCCATGTCACCGGTTTGGCAGTCGATGCGCAGGGCCGCCTGCTGGCGGGCACCGAGCCGAATGGCATTCTGTATCGTGTCTCGGCCAAGGACAAGGCCTTTGTGCTATACGATGCCAGCCTGCCCGAGATCCGCTCCATCATTCCCCAGCCGGATGGCACGGTGTACGTGGCCGCGCTAGGCGGCTCTCTGGCCAAGCGCGCACAGGCCGCCACGCAGGCCGCGCAGTCCGGGATCGGCAGCGCAGTCAACGTGCCCGCCGCGCCCCAATCGGTAACCGTCGAAGCGCAGAACACCCAGCCCGGAGCCGAAATCAAAGCGCAGACAGATCCAACCAAGCAGACGCAGCCCGCTCCCACGCCGCAGGTAACCACGCAGTTCACCCCCGCCCCCGATCTGACCGGCGTGGAACGCTCGGCCATTTACCGCATCAACCCGGATAACACCGTCGAGACCTTGTGGAGCTCCAAGGAAGAGAACGCTTACGACCTACTGGCGCTCCCCAACCAGCTTCTGTTTTCGACCGACTCCAACGGCCGCATCTACGGTCTCTCGCACGACCGCAAGATCACGCTGGTCTTGCAGACCAACGAAGGCGAAGCGACGCGCCTGCTTCCCTCGGCCGGCTCCGTGCTGGTGGCCACCGGCGACATGGGCCGCATCTACCGCTTGGGTGAAGGCCCCGGCGCGTCCGGCTATTACGAATCGCCCGTGCATGACGCCGGCGCCGCCGCCCGCTGGGGCAGCTTGAGCTGGCGCGCCGAGACAGCGCCCTCCACCGGCCTCGCTTTCCGCACGCGCTCGGGCAACTCCGCCAAACCCGACAAAACCTGGAGCGATTGGTCCGACCCGCTGCATGACTCGGCCTCCTCCGGGATCTCCAGTCCCAATGCCCGCTATATCCAGTGGAAGGCTGAATTCTCTGGCGCCGGCGGCGTGACGGCCATCCTGGACAACGTGACTCTGGCCTATCTGCCGCAGAACTCACCGCCCATCGTGCGGAGTATCAATGTGACTCTGCAGATGGCATCCGCCTCGGCCGCCAGGGGCAACCAACAACAGCCCATTTCGCCTTACACCGTGACTGTGACCGATTCGGGCGACGCCAGCGCCTCCGCCCCCGCCGGCACGCCCACCCAGACGCTCTCTCGCGCCGCCGCACAACAAATCACGATAAGCTGGCAGGCCGAAGACCCGGATGGCGACCGCCTGGTCTACAACCTATATTTCCGGGCCGACGACGAGCGCCGCTGGATGCTGCTGAAGGGCGACTTGCACGACAACGCCTTCACCTTCGACAGCGACGTGCTGGCCGACGGCAAATACTACTTCCGCGTGCTGGCCTCGGACCGCGAAGTGAATCCGCCCTCCACCGCCCGCGACGCGGACCTGACCAGCGCCCCGGTGATGATCGATAACACGCCGCCCGTGGTAACTGTCGGCTCGGTCCGCCGGACGGGCACAACGGCTGAGGTCGAATTTGAAGCGCGCGACGCCGCCTCGCCCCTGCGCCGTTGCGAATATTCGCTCGACGCTACGGGCTGGATACCGCTAGAAGCCGCCGACGGCGTGATTGACTCCCAGCAGGAGAAGTTTGTGCTGTCACTCGACAAGCTCACGCCGGGGGAGCATTTGGTCGTGATCCGCGTGCTGGACAGCGCCAATAATGCGGGGTTGGCGAAGGTCGTCCTGCACTAGAGCCCGGGCGCGACGGCAGGATTCTAGTTCCACCACAGATGCTGGGGATTTGACCTGGACCTAACCCCTGTGAAATGATGTTCTTGCAGCCACTCGGCCGCGCGCGTCGGGTGTTCCGGGCTTGCGTTACGAGAATTGGGAATTTTCGCGCGCAGGATCAGCGCGGGAAGACCGCCAATTCCATAGCTCCGACAGAACGGTTTTTGGGCCGCCAGTGAGCAACACGAACGACAGAACGGTACAGGCCGTCGACCTCTTCGCGGGCATCGGCGGCAGCAGTTGTGGGGCGGAGTCCGCAGGCGTGCGGGTCGTCGCAGCAGTGGACACGTGGGACGTCGCATGTGAAGCCTACGCCGACAACAATCCGTCGGTTAAGATTTACAACTCTCTGTGTGAACGGGTTGACCCCCGTAACATTCCGAGGGATCTCGGGACCATCGACCTTCTGATGGCATCGCCCGAGTGCACGAGCCACACCTGCGCAAAAGGGGCCGCGGAGAGATCCGAGAGCAGCCGGGCCACCGCGTTCCAGGTGCTCCGGTTCGCGGAGGCCCTCAAGCCCAAGTGGATCGCGGTAGAGAACGTAGTCCACATGCGAGCGTGGGGCCGGTTTCAAGAACTGATCGAGTCGCTCGAATCCCTCGGTTACTATTGCCTGCCCCAGGTGCTCAGTTCGGCCGATTTCGGGGTTCCGCAGTCGCGGCGCCGGCTCTTCATCGTGTGCGAACTGGGCCAGCAGCCGCCGAGGATCCAAGCCTTGAAGGAATCACTGACTGCCTAGTGAGCACGGATGCAAGCGCTGATCCCGGCATTGGAGCCAAGGCCCGCATCAATTCGATGCTGCATTGTTCGTTTGATAACCTCGGCACCCCCGAGTCCGGGAGCGTATACTGCCTTGGATCGACGAAGCTGAGCCGCTACTTTCCGGGCTTGCACGCGATGGTTAGGCCCCTCGTGCCTAAACGCAAGGATTGGTCCGAGAAGGAATATAAGGCTCAGGTTGCCGATTTCGCATCGAAGGTAATAGCGATTGCCGTTGAGACCAGCCCTGCGTGTGACCATGTGCAAGGCAATTTGATAATTCCGCGGCTTACCGCCGGATATCTCGTGCCCATGGACACCCTGCAGTCTCGCGTGAAAAAGGGCAGCCTGCCCCAATCAATATGGCGACTCGATCCGCTATGGCTTACAATCGACGGCGCCATCGCTTCGGCCTATGGGCTGCTCGTCAACTGCCTGTTGGTCAGTAGCTGTTCCGCGCTTACCCTACGAAAGAAGAAGGCCGCATTTCGCATCAGAAGCCAAGCATTCGCAACCTTGCAGGTGTGTTTCGCCAGCCATGCCGCAAGGCCCGGCATGCTCCTCCTGAGGTAGCCGGGCTTATGGATGTCTTCTCCAAGAGCAAGCGCTCGCAGGTGATGTCCGAGATCCGAGGCCGCGGGAATCGCTCGACGGAACGACGCATGGCAGCGATGCTGCGCGGCAGGGGGATTTCTGGGTGGCAAATGCATCGGAAGGATGTCCCAGGCACGCCCGATTTCTTTTTTGAGGAACTCGGGATTGCCCTATTTGTTGACGGATGCTTCTGGCATGCGTGCGAGAAGTGCTCAACGATGCCATCTCAGAATAGCGACTTTTGGAGCCAAAAGCTCACAAAGAATGTCCGGCGAGACAGGCGCGTTCGGCGGCTACTCAATCGTTCCGGCATCAGAGTCATTCGTCTGTGGGAGCATGATCTGGAGCACTTGACGGGCCGCTGTAAGTCGGTGCTGGTCAGACTCCAGATCCTTGCCGCGACGGGGCGAAGCCAATAGGGAGAAACCGACAGATTTCTTGGGGGCGCCGAGCACCATTATGCCCTTCGGTCGGAATTCCACGCGTTCAGCACCGACGGACAATTCGAGCGCTGGAATCGTGTACGTGCCTACGTAATCCTCGGTGACCTCCATATCGAAAGTGCGCACCGTGACAGCCTTGGATTCGATGGATTTGCGGAGCATCTTCCTGACGAGCGAATAAAGATTCTCGACAGATTGGACCAATTCATCCCTTTTCGCTTGCCAGTCTATAGGTGGCTTAGCCGCTTGTTCTTTCCTGCGAATGAACTCGGTCAACTGATCGCCCATAATCCTTCATCATAACCCTTCATTATGTGGCGGCGCGCTATCCGCGTCTATCCGCATTCATCGGCGGCCCAATCAGTTTTTAATCCGCCCCATCATCTGATACACCCGCACCAAAGCCGTATCCATCACCGCCTCCCCCGCCCCCACCGCCGCCGGAGACACCGCATTATCCGCCCCATACCCGCCCTCCGCCACCGCCTCTATCGTCGGAAAATATTGGTGATACCCATTCGCATACCCGAAGAAAAACAACTGCTTCACCCGCGCCCGCTGCTTCAGCCGGATCGCATGATTGCTGAAGAACTCGCCCGACACCCCCACCAGCGCGATCTCCCCATTCAGCAGCGCCACCGTCAGCCGCGGACGAATCCCGTCCGCATACTCGTCGATGTAATTCGGAATCAGCTCCGGAAAAAACGCCTTCTCATACGCCGCCTTCACCATCGGATTCGCGAAATCCGTACGCGCGCCGAATCGCAGCCGCTCCTCCCGGCAGTCGAGCGACGCGTGCGCCACCTCCGCCGGGCTCAGTGACTGCGCCAGCTTCACCGCCTCGCGCGCCAGCGCCTGCCCGAACGCCTGGTAGCCCTTGTCCCCCGCGTTCACCGACTGGTCGCCCGCCGCTCCTTGCATGAAGATGGCCGCCGCGCCTGTCTCCCGAGTCACCTCCGCTTTCAGCGCCCCCACGTAATCCGCCGAGAACTTCAGCATGCCCGCCGGCAGCATGGTCGGATGCGCGGCGAAATTCACCAGGATCGCCACCGGCTTGCCCGCCGCATCGTCGAACCGCATCACCGCCAGTTCGCGATCGCTGGGTTTCGGCTCGATCTTCGACTGCCGGTTGCGATTGAACCCCTCAAACTGCGCCGATGCCACCGCCATGCGCGCCGGCGCCAGCCGCGAATTGGCCTCCAAGATGGCCGCTACGATGCCATCTTCCATCTGCCCGTAATACCGCAGCGCCGCATCGAAGCGCCCTTTGCCCTTGCCCTCCTGATCGGTCAACTCCAGGACCGGCCCGTGGTGCGTGTGCGAACCCGCGATGATGGAATTCTCGATCCCCGCCTGCGCCTTGATCCGCGCGCGGATGCGCTGCAGCGAAGCTTCCGCGGGCGCGCGTCCCAGGTCCAGCCCCACGATGGCGATCTTTTTCCCGCCGGCTTGAATCACCAGCGCATCGGCATACAGTGGATCGAGCACGCCCACCGACAGCGCATCGTGCCGGTCGCCATAGCCCCACATCGGCACAGGCTCGCGCGGCGTGATGTCGCGCCGGCCCGCGCCCACCTGCAATCCCTGCGCCCAAAGCGGCCCAACCGCTAGAAGAAATCCAACCAGCCATCGCGTGGTAAACATGACCACGGATTCTATCACCCCGCCTAAGCCGTCCAAACCGCGGACAGCACGCGCATGAAGTTCCCGCCCAGAATAAGCTCGATACTCCGGCTGGAGTAGTTCCGCCGGACCAAACCTTCAGTGAGATCGAAAATCTTCTTCGCGTAGTCGATCCCGTCCAGGTCGAATTTCCTCCCGGAACTGGCAGAGTGAACCGGCCCATCCCGCCCATCCAGATCCACGTCGCTACCCACCCCCACGTGCTCGACTCCGGCCAATTTGGCCACATGGTCGATATGGTCCAGCACATCTTCGATGGTGGCGCGCCCTCCAGCCCGCACAAAGATGCGCACCATGGTCACACCCATTACGCCGCCCCTTGCCGCCATTCGCCGGATCGCTTCATCCGTCTTGCAACGGGCGCTGTGTGGAACCAGCGTACGGCAATTGGAATGCGTAACCAGCACCGGCCTGCGCGACGCTTCGATGGCGTCCAGAGAAGTCCGGTCGCCGCAATGCGAGATGTCCACGGCGACGCCGGCCGCGTTCATGCGGTCCACGATCGCCGCGCCGAATTCGCTCAGACCGCGATCCGATTCGCCCGATCCACCGCCAATCCGATTGTTGCGATAGGTCAACTGCGAGACCCGCTGGCCTAAAGCGTGAAATCGATCCACATCCTCGACCGTCCGAAAGTGTTCGGAGTTCTGCTGGCCGATCAGGATGCCGATTGCGCCCAGCGCCTTGGCCCGTTCGAAATCGCCGGCGCTCTCCACGCGCAGGAACTGGGATTGATGCGCCGCGATAAACGCGTTCCACCCATTAATGTCCCGCAACGATGCGGCGTAAATGTCGCCCCTGGTGTAGCCCACGGCAGGGTGGAACACGGTGATCCCGGAATCTTTCAAGCGCGTAAAATCGGCGCGCGCGAAACGCCCCGGATCGGCTTCCCAGGCGCACAGCTTCCTGTAGTCCAGAGTTAATAAGCCCAACATGTCGATCACCGTGCAGCCGCGCACCAGTTCCACGGTGCGGGCGGAGTACTCGGTTTCACTCTGGGCGAAGAGCGCAAAGCGGCCCCGGTTGATCATTGGGGCGGCGAAGGCCGCCGCGGTGCTCTGCAGAATCGAAC
>DATNMW010000293.1:0-16603 GCA_035602155.1 Bryobacteraceae bacterium
TCGCTTCGAACTTCATTGCCGGCATCGGCATTGTCGCGGTTATCGGACTGGTGGGGGTGGTGCTGTGGGAGTTGCGGCAAAAAGAGCCGGTGGTGGATTTCCGGATGCTGAAGAACCGCAACTTCATGCTTTCGACGGCGACCATGTTTCTGTTGGGCTTCGTGCTCTATGCCAGCACCATGCTGTTACCCGTGTTCCTGCAGACGTTGTTGGGGTACACGGCGTTGCGCAGCGGGCTGGTGCTTTCGCCGGGAGGAGTAGTGATTGCGGTGTCGATGCCCTTTGTGGGTTTTCTGCTGTCGAAGATAGAAGCGCGCTGGCTGGTGATTTTCGGCTTGTGCGTGTCGGCTTTCGGGCTGTTCGAAATGGCGCACTTCGATCTGGACATCGATTACCGCACCGCCATGATGGCGCGCGTGATGCAAAGCGCCGGACTGGCGTTCCTGTTCGTGCCCATCAACACCATGGCGTTCGCGACGGTGGCCAGGGAGAAGATGGGCAGCGCCACGGGCCTGATCAACCTGGCGCGTAATATCGGCGGCAGTTCGGGAATCGCGATCGTGACCACTATATTGGCGCGCCGCACGCAGTTCCATCAAGCCCGGCTGGTAGGAGACATGACGCCGTTCAGCCCGGCCTATACGCAGGCGCTGGCGGGGACCGCGCATATGCTGGCCACCCAAGGCGCCAGCGCGGCGCAGGCGATGGCGCAGGCGCAAGGCATGCTCTACGGTATGCTGCAGAGGCAGTCGGCGATGCTGGCGTTTGTGGATAGCTTCTGGGTGCTGGGGATTATCTTTCTGGCCGTGATCCCGCTGATGTTTTTCGTCAAGAAGGTGGGGCCGCATAAGGGTCCCATTGTGATGGAGTAACACTACCCCTCGCGCTCTTGTGCCAAGAGATGCCTGAGAGCCGTTTGGACAGCTCCTTTCAACGGAGGCAAGTCACGCTCGACCATGAGCCAGATGCGCGGTCCATTAATTCTGTCGTATTCATGCCGCAAGCGGTTTCCGAGGCCGCGTACCTGCGACCACGGTATCCCAGGGCAAGGTTCATCCGCGTGTGGCCCGAGCTTGCTCGCCGCTTCGCTGATCCGTTCCAGGCATCGCTCGACAGCATCGTACGTCTTGGGGTCCCCAACAAAGCACTTTCGTCCATGCCCGCGGTGACTTGCTCGATCCTGATAATGTTCTCCAGCACGTCTTTGAACCGCTGAATTGGGTCTTTAGAAGGCACGCACGGCCTCTGCCTCTACTCTCCGTAGCACACGCGGCTTGAGCGTCCCCTCCTCTACCAGGTCTACCGGCTGTCCAAGCAAGCCGGCAAGCTTCAACTCGATGCCTACCAAATCGAGGAGCGACAGTGCTCTCGATTCATTAAAGTCGGCCAACAGGCGATGTCCGAATCGGGGTGGCCGTCACCGCGGGCAGTCGACCCGAACACAAACAGACGCGCCACGCCGAACGCCCTAAGTTCCGCCTCGTGGCCGCGCAGCGTGGCAATGACATGATCGCAGTTCACGGCTATCGTTCCTCGATGTGCTTCAGGCGGGCGGATGACTTCTTCCACCCTGCGCAACCCGGCGCGCGAAGTGTCCTTGAGATCGTCGAAGCGTGGGTTCATTTCCTGAAACCGGATGTTCATGTCCTGCCGGAGGTCGGAGATCCTGGCGTTACTGTCCGTGCTCTGGCATTGATGGCGGAAACCTGCCAGCGGTTGGTCAGGATGCCGATCAAGACCACCAGGGTGGGCATGCCAACTGCGAGGAATAACTGCATGTCGTTCATCGCCTCATTCTGCCGCTTCATTCTACCAAACGACCCCGCCATCTGATAGCATTATTGCCGAATGCAACCGCGCACCATATATCAGGTCCTCGAAGAATCCGCGGCGCAGTTTGGCGACGCACCCGCCTTGCGGCAGCCCACCACGGCGAAAGACGGCAAACGCGAGTATCTGACCTACTCGTGGAACCAATACAAGACGGCCGCGCAGGAAATTGCCGCCGGCCTGCGCTCGATCGGCATCCGCAAAGGCGACGTGGTGGCGCTCGATTCGGAGACCCGCCTGGAGTTCTACCTGGCGGACCTGGGCATCCTGACGGCCGGCAGCGTGGCCGCCGCGTTGTATCCCAGTTACCCGCCCAAAGATCTGATTCGCACTATTCAAAATTGCGGCGCGAAGGCGCTGTTCGTGGAGGATGCCAAGACCCTGCATGCATTGCGCGAAGCGCCGGATATGCCGCGCATCCTGCTTACGGGCGAGGCGGCGGGCGCCGTGTCGCTCGACCAACTGCGCGCGCGCGGGCGGCTGGCCCTGGCCGAGGATGCGGAGTATATGGCGCGCCTGAAGGCCGAAGTCACACCCGCCGACTACGCGATCCTCTATCTCACATCGGGCGCCACGGGTGAGCCGAAAATGGCGCTGGTTACACACGCGGCGGTAGTGGCGAACATGGACATGGCTCCCGCCGCCTGGCCCATTGGACCTAAGGATGCCACGGTGGCGTTCCTGCCCTCGGCGCATATCGCGCAGCGCATCGTGGTGGAGCTGCTGCCGCTGCGCATGGGCACGCCGGTAAGCTTCGCGGAAAGCCTGCTGAAGCTGCCGCAGGATATCCGGACCGTGCGGCCCACAGTGCTGCTGGCGCCCCCGCGCATGTGGGAGCGCATTTACTCGACTATCTGCACCGAACTGCGGAAGCGACCGGCCGTGGCCCGCAAGGCCTTCTACGGCGCATTGGGCATGGGGCTGGCGGCGGCCAACTACAAACACCAGGGAAAACCCGTGCCGATGCGCATCCGGGTTCCACTGAAGCTTGCGGACCGGCTGTTCTTTCAGAAGGTGCGGGCACGCTTCGGCGGACGTCTGGCGATTGCGGCTTCCGGCGCTGCGCCGCTTAGCAAGGAGCTTGCCGAATTCTACGAGGCGATCGGCATGCCGCTGGTGGAAGGCTACGGGTTGACGGAAGGCGGCGTGGTGACCTTGAACCCGCTCGACAAGCCCAAGGCCGGCAGCATCGGCAAAGCGCTGCCCGGCGTCGAATTGCGTATCGCCGAACAGGACAGCGAACTGCTGATCAAGAGCGAGTGCCTGTTCTCCCAGTACTTTGGCGATCCCGAGGCCACGGCCGAAGTGTTGCGCGATGGCTGGCTGCACACCGGCGATATCGCGTTTATAGACGACGAAGGTTTCGTGTTCATTACCGGCCGCAAGAAGGAGCTGATCGTCTCCTCGACCGGCAAGAAAATCCATCCCTCGCGCGTGGAGAGTCTGTTCAAGTTCGAGCCGCTGATCAGCCAGGTTATGCTGGTGGGCGACCGGTTGCCGTACCTGACGGCGCTGTTCACCATCAATCCCGCGGTGGCCGAAACGCTGAAGGGGATGGATGCGCTGAAGGGACACGACACCGCCGAAATGGCCGCCGCCGAGCCGGTACAGAAGGAGATCCGCAAGGTGGTGGAGCGGGTGAACAAGCAACTGGCGCCCTTCGAGCAGATCCGCAAGTACCGCGTGCTGGGGCGGGATTTCAGCATCGAAGACGGGGAACTGACAGCTACCATGAAGGTGCGGCGCGCGCGGGTAATGGAGAACTTCCGCGAGAGTATCGATGAACTCTATGCGGGCAAGGAAGTGTAAGCACGCCTAATGTATAACTACTAACCTAAATATGCTATAGATGCTTTCCTCCTCGCGGTGGTACGCTACTCCTATCGCAGGGGTGTGTCAAAAATGAGGGTTCAGAGACTTGGCCGATACGCCGGCGTCTTGCTGGTGTTGCTCCCGATCAATAGTGCATATATCGCGGCATTTGCCTCGCCCACCATATTTTACATGGGTAACGTGGTGCTGCACCTGGCGTTGGGAGTGGCCCTGGCGATCATGCTGCCGTGGTTCATACGGCGCATGCCGGTGGCGGGCACTCTGTTTCTCGTGGCGGCTATGGCCGGCGTTTTCCTGGCGGTCCGCGGTAACACCACGCCGCATCGCTGGGTGCTCCAGGCGCACATCGCGATGGCCGTGCTGGCTCTGCTGGCGGGGCTTCCCTACGTCCTGCGCCACACCGGAGCCGGATTCCGTAACGCCTACGCGGCCTGTTTGGCGCTGCTGTTGGTCTTCCCCGCCGCGACGGCGCTATATCGGCGATCGCATCCCGACTCCGCGGATCGCATCCGGAACCCGACGATCGTACCGGTCTCGATGAACGAAGAAGGCGGCGGTCCGCGTTCGCCATTTTTTCCATCGTCCGCGAAGACGAACGTGGGCGGCATCATCCCCTCGAACTTCTTCATGGATTCGGAAGCCTGCGGGCGCTGTCACAAGGATATCTACCAGCAGTGGAAGAGCTCCATGCACCACTTCGGGTCGTTCAACAATCAGTTCTACCGTAAGTCCGTCGAGTACATGCAAAGCGTGGTGGGCACGCAGCCGAGTAAGTGGTGCGCGGGCTGTCACGATCATGCGGTCTTCTTCAATGGCCGTTTTGACCGGCCGATCAAGGAGCAAATCGACACGCCCGAGGCGCAGGCCGGACTGTCGTGCACTTCCTGCCATGCCATCACGCACGTGAACAGTTCCATGGGAAACGCCAGTTTCACGGTCGAGTATCCGCCGCTGCACGAGTTACTGAGCAGTAAGAACAAGTTGATCCAGGACGCGGACTACTTCATGACTTATCTGAATCCCGAGCCGCACCGCGCACCTTTATGAAGCCGTTTATGCGCCAGGACGTCCCCGAGTTCTGCTCCGCATGTCATAAGGTACATCTGGATGTGCCAGTGAACCAATATCGCTGGTTCCGCGGATTCAACGACTATGACAACTGGCAGGCCAGCGGCGTATCCGGCCAAGGAGCGCGCTCGTTCTACTATCCGAAAAAGAGCCAGAACTGCGCGGATTGCCACATGCCGATGGTGGCTTCGAACGATCCGGGTAACATAGGCGGCCAGGTCCATTCGCACCGTTTCCCCGGCGCCAATACGGCCGTGCCTTACGCGAACCAGGACCAGGCCCAGCTTGACGCCACCGAGAAGTTTCTGACGTCGGGCTTTATTTCGGTAGACATCTTTGCTGCGTCGCCGGTCAACGACCGCGGCACGGCGATGGTTCGGCGCACGGGCGAAGGTCCGCAGGCTATGACAGGCTTCGCTGTGGGTGAGGAAGCCGAACAGAGCGGCAACGCGGTGATACGCGACATCGGGCAAGTTGCGGCGCCGATCGACCATGCGGGGATTCGGCTTGAGCCGGGCTCCACCGCCCGTGTGGACGTGGTTGTGCGCACACGCAAGATCGGCCATTTCTTCCCCGGCGGCACCGTGGACTCTTTCGATGTCTGGCTGGAACTGCAAGGGAAGGACGCCGACGGTCGCGTGATCTTCTGGAGCGGTGCTGTGCAGGATGGCGGCAAGGGTCCCGTGGAGCCCGGCGCGCATTTCTATCGCGCCTTCCAGCTCGATGGCGATGGCAACATGATCGACAAACGCAACGCGTGGCAGGCGCGCAGCGTGTTGTATGTGCGGCTGATTCCGCCCGGCGCGGCGGACGTGGCGCACTTCCGCGTGGCCATTCCGAAGGATGCCAGAGGGCCGCTGCAATTCACGGCCAAGTTGAATTACCGCAAGTTCGCACACTACTATACGCAGTTCGCCTACGCCGGCCAGCCCAAGCCAAACCAGGATCCCAAGCTGCTGTCGGCCAGTTTCAACCGCATGGAGTACAGCTTCGATCCGCACAACATCCCGCAAAATGTTTCGGGCAAGATCAAGGACCGCATCCCGGATCCGCCCATTGTGGTGGTGGCTTCCGCCAAGGCCAGCGTGCCTCTGGGCCGGGCCGCCTGGATTTCGGTGGTGCGCAAAGACGATCGCGAGCGCTGGAACGATTGGGGCATCGGCCTGCTGCTGCAGGGCGACTTGAAGGGCGCCGAGTACGCCTTCAAGAAAGTGACCGAGGCCGAGCCGGGCTACCCCGACGGCTGGCTGAATGTGGCGCGCGCACTCATTCAGGAGGGTGAGACGGAAGCGGCTAAGCCGTTCGTCGAGCAGGCCTTGAAGATCAATCCCAAGTTGGGCCGGATCTACTTCTTCAAAGCCATGATCGAAAAAGCCGATGGGAAATATGACGACGCGCTGAAGTCGCTGGATACCACGCTGAGTATGTATCCGCGCGATCGCGTAACGCTGAATCAGGCGGCGCGAATTCTGTTCTTGCAACGAAAATATGCGGAGGCGATCAAGTATCTGGATCGCGTTTGCGACGTGGACCCGGAGGATTTGCAAATGCACTATACGCGCATGCTGTGCTTGCGCGGCTTGGGCGACGCCACGGGCGCGGGACGCGAACAGGCGCTGTTCCAGCGCTTCAAAGCCGAGGAGTCGTCGCAGTCGATCACCGCTAAGGCGCGCTTGCTCAGTCCGGAGAATAACAACGAGCGCCAGCAAATTCACGACCACGAGAGCGTACCGCTACGTGTTGCGTCGCAGGCGCCCAAACCGGCGTTGGCCGCCGCGGGAGCCTCCCAATGAAACAGTATGTCTCAGCCCTTGCCGCGGTCGCTTGTCTGGGGGCCATGGCTACGATGGCCGGCACTGGCATCGTGGCTCCCGCATCCGTCACCTTCACGGATGTGACCGCCCAAGCTGGCATCAAATTCGTGCACAATAGCGGGCGGGCCGGCAAGAAGTTTCTGCCGGAGACGGTGGGATCGGGCGCGGCGTGGTTCGACGCCGATGGCGACGGTTGGCCCGATATCCTGCTGATTAACAGTCGCGACTGGCAGCCGCGCGGGCGCAAGTCCCTGCCGGCGCTCTATCGCAATAACCACGATGGCACGTTCACCGATATCACCGCGGGCAGCGGCTTGGATGTGGAGATGTACGGCATCGGCGTGGCCATAGGCGATTACGACAACGACGGCCGCGACGACGTCTACATCACGGCCCTCGAAGGCGACCATCTATTCCATAACGAAGGCCATGGCAAGTTCCGAGACGTGACTAAGACGTCCGGGATCGATAACGCCAACTTCGGCACCAGCGCGGCTTGGGTGGATTACGACCGCGACGGCAAGCTGGACCTGTTCGTAGCCAATTACGTGCAGTGGACCGCGAAGGGAGACTTATGGTGTTCGCTCGATGGAGCGACTAAGTCGTACTGCACGCCAGAGTCTTACAAAGGAACGTCGTCGAAGCTGTATCGTAACTTAGGCAACGGGAAGTTCGAAGATGTCAGCCGGAAGGCCGGCGTCGCCGATCCGACCAGTAAGTCGCTGGGCGTCGCGGTGCTGGACTACAATGGCGACGGCTGGCCGGATCTGTTCGTCTCCAACGATACCCAGCCGAACAAACTGTACCGTAATAATCGCAACGGTACGTTCACCGAGGAAGGCATGGCCGCCGGGGTGGCCTTCGGCGAGGATGGCGTGGCGCGCGGCGCGATGGGTGTGGACGCCGCCGATTACGACCGCTCCGGAAGGCCCGCCCTGCTGGTGGGAAACTTCTCGAACCAAATGCTGGGGCTGTATCACAACGAAGGCACGGGCCTGTTTGTAGACGAGGCGCCGTCTTCGGCGGTGGGCCGCGCCAGCCTGCTGACGCTGACATTCGGCGCATTCTTTTTCGATTACGACCTGGATGGCTACCCGGATATTTTCGCCGCCAATGGGCATATCGAAGAGCAGATCGGCCGCGTGCAGCCGAAGGTCCAATACAAGGAGCCGCCGCTGCTCTTCCACAATCTCGGTGAGCGGGGCAAAGGCCAATTCGAGAACGTGACGGCGCGGATGGGCGCGGCTTTCAACCGGCCGATCGTGGCGCGCGGGGCGGCTTACGCCGACTTCGACCGTGACGGAGACCCGGATATTCTGGTGACAACCAACGACGGCCCGGCTTACTTATTCCGCAACGATGGCGGCAACCGGAACAACTGGATTTCCATCCGGCTGGTGGGGCGCAAGTCGAATCGCGACGGCATCGGCGCAGTTGTGCGCATCGTCAGCAAGTCGGGGAAGCAATGGAACACGGTGCACAGCGGATCGAGTTACTGCTCGCAAAGCGATTTGGCGCTGACCTTCGGGCTGGGCAGTGACACTGAAGTGCAGGCGATCGAGATCGAGTGGCCCAGCGGCCTGAAGCAGAGGCTGGCGGGGACAGCCGCGAATCAGTTTCTGACCATCGACGAGACCGCGGGGATTGTGGCGAGGGGGCGGCCGGGGAAGAATTGATGGACGCTTGTATCGCCATGATCCAGTATTCGATTCTGACGCGAATTAAGGCTCCTTCGGGCCGACAAGCCCGAAGCGCTTTAGAATGCTCGCTTCGATGTCGGGATCAGTAAAGCCAGTGGGATCCGGCAGCTTCGTGAAGATATTCTCGCGTGCCCTGAAGAAGGCGCGTACAATGAGGCCAGTCGCTGGATCAACCAGAAAATCAGGGAGATGCGCTGAGTAGCTCCTCACGTCAACCCTGACTAGCAGTAGAATGCCGTGGTCGGCAATGATTTGTACGCTGTCTACCTGAGCACCCGTGATTTTGTCAAAATATTGCGCCCACTCTGGCGCCTTCATCTTATCGATGGGCAGGTGGGGTGACGCATAACGCGAAGCGACGTCCCACTTGCCCGCCCTGACGGCGAAGACAAACTGGCGTACCACCTCCTTGGCAGCCTCGGTTTCGAGCGTCAGCGGGTCATTGCCTACTTGGATCAAGACGAAGGTGCTGCGATTGGGGTGGAAGGTAAACACCTGCGCCTTTTCATCAAAAGGCTTGAAGAGCACACGAACGCGAGCTTCAAACTTCCGCCCAGGGCGCTCGATGATCGTTTCGACATAATGGGCCTTGTAGGTGAAGGGACGGCATACAGCGTCCAGCGCCTGGGTTCGGCTGGTTATTTCGGGCGAAACAAAGGGTCCGATAGCTTGCGGGTTCCCTTGGTCCAGGGCCTGATAGATCTTCGTGAGGGTTTGTGGGATGGCCAGCTTCGCTTCGTCCAACATGGGTCGCAACTCATCGATCGCTTGCAATGTCTCGGGGCCGGCACCTCGCAGCGCTTCGACCGTCCTCCTGTCAGGCGTGAAGCTGAGCCCCCGTCGGCGAATTTCCGCGGCAATCGTGGCATCAGGGGCCTGAAGTTGAATCAACCTCTGTATTTGGCCGAGACCAAGGGGTTGCGACTGCGCGCCTTGCGCGATGAGGGGCCTTGTGAATGGAAAGACGCCCGCGATACCGCACGTAACCATGCCCGCGACGCGAAGCCACCCCAGGCCGCTCGCCGGGATCGATCGCTTGTTTCGGTTAGTCACTTTAGTCCCCTCACAAAAACCACCTATTGGTAACCGAGTGCCTTCTTAACCTGAACTATCTTCGCCTTCAGGTTTACGGCGTCGGCATTTTGCGGATCGTATCGCAACGCCGCATCGCACTCCGACAAGGCGGGGTCGTACTGCTGCCTTTCGAAAAGCTGGTTCGCGCTCGCGATGTGCCTCGCGGCGGCCTCTCTGCTGATGCCCGCCCTCATGGTCTTCGCCCGTTCACTGTTGGAATCCTGTCTCAGCGCCGCATCGCATTCACCCGCGGCCTGATCGAAGTGCCCTAGGTTCGTGAGCTGCTGAGCGCGTGCCAGATGGACCTCTATGGGGGTCATCACCTCGTCGTAGTGGTTCCTGATCACCGCGTTGTTCGAAGCCCTTGCCAGGGCTTGCGACAAGTAACGAATTGCTTCCGTCTTCAGCCCCTTGCGGTAGTATGCCCAGCCGAGGGTGTCGGCGATGCTGGGATCGCATTATCCGGCTTGTTCTTGATGGCCGTTTGGAAAGCCTCCTCGGCATGCGCGATGTCCCCGCGATTCGCATAAATGTACCCAAGGTCGATATACGGGTCCCAAACTGCGCTCGGGTGCAATTCGATAGCTTTTTTGTATTGCGCCTCGGCCTCGCTGGACTTTCCCATAAGCTGGTAGCAGACGCCCAGGCTCGTAACGATCAACGAATCCTGCTGATTCTCGGCCAGAGCCGCCTGGTACTCCGCGACTGCTGCGCCGAAGTTTCTGGCGTTGCGCCAGTTCTCGGCGGTGGCAAGGTGTTCATGGCCAAGCGCCCTGAACTCAGCCCACTTTTGAATCTTCCAAGCTTTGCCCTCCTCTTTGACGAGATCCATGCTACCGGACTCTCTGGTTCCCCAGGCGATCACGAGGGCGACCGTCGCGGTAGCCTCCTCGCCCCTGATCACCTCACCCGTGACATCGATCGAGTCGATGCTCCCTGCCACTTGCTGGAACGATTCCTGTATCGTCCTGTGGCTCCGCCCCAGAGCCGCCGGCGCATTGAGGTCGTTGATGAGGGAAGTGGCGAGGTATTTCGTTTTTGCACTTTCAAAGTTGGACCGGTTGACCTCGCCGAAAAACCCTTTGACGACGTCATCGATTCAAACGCGGGTCGTGCATGAAATCGACGACAATAGGAGAAGTGCAGCTATACCCGAAACAGAATGTCTTGTCCTCATGTTAGCCTCCTATGCCGGTCGTGTACCGCGACTAGGGAGTATACTATACTTTGGAGATGCCCCGGAAGATCAAGATCGTTATCGAGAGGCACGAAGCTGGATACGTGGCCTACCCGCTTGGGCTGCGCGACGGCGTGTCCATCGTGGGCGAGGGCGATACATACGATGATGCCCTAGCCGACGTTACTTCGGCGATCCGCTTTACTCTGGAGAATGCCCCTGACGAGCCGATCTTCAGCGATGACGGTTCGGTGTTGGAAGCCTTCATCGCCGAAGCCGAGGTTACGCTCGGTGCCCCGGTTTCCCGTTGACGCGCCGAAGGCCAGGGTCATCCGAGCCTTCGAGTCGCTCGATTTCCAGGTTGATCGGCAGCGAGAGCATATTCTAATGCGCCGCCAGCGGGCGGACGGTACAAGCGAAACCCTGACGCTGCCCAATCATCTTCGGATCAAGGGGCACACGCTGCAAAATGCCTGCCGTCAGGCTGGCATATCGAGGGCGGAATTCGTGAAGGCCTACGAGCGGGTCTAACCCTGGCGCCGGCCTTGTCGCGGCCTCCGGAGTCACTGGTCTGCATGCTGCTGGTTGGGGCGCAAGTCGAATCGCGACGGCATAGGCGCGGTGGTGCGCATAATCGGTAAGTCGGGCTAGCAATGGAACATGGTGAGGTCGAGTTACTGCTCGTAGACCGCGGACCGGGTCTGTTTGACCGCATCGGCAGTGCGGACCGTCCCGAACGCCGCACTGAAGGTCATTTCTTAGGCTAATGGCCGCCGGCAAGCGTGTACACGGCGCGAATGGTGGATTCGCGCGCGACGTGAAAAGTAATTTCGTTATGCTTGCCGGTCTCTAGAGTCTCAGCGGGCAGCGGCGTATTCTGTTCCACTGTCAGGCTTGCCTCTGCGCCGGCCAGCCGCACGGTCCGTTTCCAGTCTTTGCCGGTGAATTCGAGCGTGCCATCGCCGGCGTGTACTTCCACCGGACCCGCGCCGGCGAACGCGCCGCCTTCCGGCAGCACATTCAGACCGTTCGGGGCGGAATCCTTCCAGGTGAACTCAAGCCATCGGCCGCCATCCTGGGCCGAAAAGACGGCGCGCGCTTTCTGGTTTTCCAGGATCCACTCCGGTGCGCCGTCGCCATCCAGGTCCGCGGTCCACGCTATTGCCTGCCCGCGCGGAATGACCAGGAATCGGGCCGGAATTTCCAGCTTCGTTCCACCGGCGAACCGCAGCACCCAGTCGTGCAAGCCGGCCGCCGCGCCATCGGGGAAGACTCGAAGCGTCAGCACGCGATCCATGATGGCGCCGGAATTCAGTTCCGATTTGGGCGGCAGGAATTGAAAGCCCTCGCCAGCCGGCTCGATGTTGTAGGTTTGGATTTCCGGAGAGTTGTTGCGGACGTTCACGTCCACCGTACGGCCGGCGGTCGCGTCAATGGGGATGATGGGAGGCTCCGCGGCCAAGTCCGCGGCAGCCCCGAAATGCAGCCGAATACCGTCGGCCAGATGCACGGATGCGGGCCGGAACAGTTGCAGATGCGCGCGGCCGAGCGGTACGCCATCGCCCTCGATCGCCAGATCGGCCCATTCGCCGTGCAGGGCGTCGGCCGGCACATCCACCGCATAATCGATTTCCAATGGAGACTTCTTGGTTGGCGTGGCGGTGAAGCCCTCGGGCAGGCGCAGGCGGGAGCGACCGGCCAGCTGCTCGGAAGAATATGACGTGGAGATGGTGTTTGGGCGGCCGATGATGAGCCGTTTGGCCTCCTCGAAGAAGGCGGAATGTTCCGGCGCTTCGATGGCCAGCGCCACGCGAATCAGGCTGGCGGGTCCTTTTCCCTGCGGGATCTTCAAGCGGACGCGCAGGGTCTTCTCGTCAAAATCGAACTCGGCCAGATGGCCGCCGGCCAGGTAGGGTCCGCTGGGGCGGCGCGCGAGTTGCAGCACGGCCTCGGCCGGAGCGGGCGCGGCGAACTCCATGGCCAGCGCACCATTTTCGAATTCGACGGTCTGCAATTCCGCCGTGGCGTACACAATATGTTCGGCGTTGGAAAAGGCGGTACATTCGCGGCAAAGCCCCGCGCCGCCCAGCGAGACATTCACCGGCAGCCACAAGGTCTCGTGCGGCCCGAGAGCTACGTTTTCAATTGCTATGGAATGCCTGGTGAACGGATCCCATGCACGCAGCGTGTTGTGGAACGGCTGGCGGCTTTGGTTGGCGACGCTGACCGCGGAAGCCACGCCGGGTGCGCGCGAAACCACCTCCGTGGCAGTCACTCCCGGCGGGAGTTTGCCCGCCGCGAGCCTCACCGGGTAGGCGCGTTCCGGTTTCATGCCGGGCAACAGCGCCCCCCAATGCCGCATTAGAGCGGCGTTGCGGCGAAGGGGCGCCACAGTAGGCCGCTCGTCGCCGTTGAGCGAAACCGCACCCGCGCGATAGAGCGGGCCGCCCGCCCGTTCCCAGCCAACGGGGTAGAGGGCATCCTCGATGTCTTCCCAGAGCAGCGCGCCGGCCGCTGTGGCAAGCGCCTGGCGGCTGCGGGTCATGGCCGCCGGGTCATGCGCGGATACCACCGTCACGGGCAGCGGCGGCGCGGACGCATCCGGAAAACCTGGGTTGACCCCGGCGCCGCCTTCCACAAAAGCGATCGGCCCGCCGTGTTTTTCGGTCTGGGACGCCAGCAGATTCTCCAACGCTTCCAGCCACGCTGCGGCGGCCTTGCGGTCCTGTGCAAGGCTTTGCCGGTAGCCTGCCGGATAGCCGTTGTTGAGCCAACCTTTCACCGGCGGCAGCGGACGGATCCACGCGCGCATTTCCAGGCGGCGCAGCAGGCGGATGAAACCCAACAGGTCGCGGCGCGGGCTGGTGGCGCCGGTGAAGTCGCATTCGCCGCCATCCACCTGGTGCCAGTTCCACGGGATGGAGAATTCTACTGTGCGGATGCCGACGGTTTTCAGCCAAACCAGTTCGCGCTCCCACAGTATACGCGGATAGAGATAATACGGAAACTCGACGGCCTGGACGAAGTCGGGCGCCGGGGCGGGCTCGGCAGCGTGCAGAGCCGCCGCGAAAGCCAGCAGCACCAGGAGCGTGCGTCTTAGCACGCGCATCAAACGGACCTGCGCAATCGGTAATCCTCCACCAGCGGCATGCGCACTACCTTGCACATTTCAAATAGACGCGAGCGGGCGCGCGAACCGATACGGTCGGCCAGAGAAGTTTTGTAATCCGGCTTGCCCAGCGCTGTGTTCCGGTCGATCATGACACTGCCGGCGTCGGGGTCCGGAAGGTTGGTGGTGGCGATCAGCGGCTTCTTGTTATTGCAGCGGTAGGTGATGATGCTGGTGACCGTATCTTCAACCCAGTCCGTGACGCGGTGCGCACCCAGATCGTCCAGCAGGAGCGTTTCGGTATCGAGCGCGAAGCGGTAGGCCTCGCGGTCGGCGGAGCCGGAGGCTTGGTTGTAACCGGCGCGTATGCGGTCGAGCAGGTTCTGGTAATCGAAGAAGAGTCCCTCGAATCCGCGCGAGATCAGAATGCGGAGGGCGGCCACAGCCAGGTGGGTCTTGCCGGTGCCGGGCTCGCCGACGAGCAACAGTCCAAGGTGCTTGCCGGTGGGAAACTCGCGGGAGAAGGCTTTCACCGTGAGCAACACATTGGCCAGTTCGCGGTGGCCGATGGGGTTGTCGCGGGGCAGCGCGAAATTGTCGAATGATGCGTTGCGGTAGAGCGGCGGGATGGCGGCATTTTCTTCCAGGCGGCGGGCGCGCTCGCCGAAGACGCAGTCGCAACGTTGAGCGCCGGAGAGGTCGGCGCGCTCGATGATTTTCCATCCGCTGCCGCCGCAATTGGGGCAGACGGTTTCCGTGGGCATGATGCACTATTATCGCGCGGTGGGCGGGGCAGGCGCTTTTCGTCTGGATAGCGGGTTGCTCAACCGAGTTGTGGGGCGGGCGTCCACGCCTGCAAGCGGGTCTCCAGACCCGCTCTTGGCGCCGTTCGCAAGCGAAAAGCGGGTCCTGGAGGACCCGCGCAGACCTGGAGGTCCGCCCCACTGCGATCTTCCCCAATTCGGTCAAGCACCCGGCGGCGAGGTAGATAGCGCCGGGATAAACCGGCGTGAAGTAGTGAATGCAAGAGTCATGCGGGAAAGGAGTAGCTGAGTATCCCTGAAGTGGATGAGCTCCGAAATATCCAAAATCGGGCGGAGTGGCCATCTTCTACGTATCGATGCTGGGCCCGCACGCATTCTTCCGATCGCCTCTGCGGAGGCTGCGTAGTGCGCCTGCGGTGATCCATGGTATATCCGTAAGAGAAGAAACCAGCTTGGGGAGAAGCGCATGAAGGACGAGATCGTCGCAGTCACGGGTGCGGGTGGCTTTATCGGTGGCGCGCTGGTGGCGGATCTGCGCCGCCAGGGCTATCGAAAAATCCGGGCGACCGACATCAAACCTTTAGATCGGTGGTACCAGCGCTTCGACGATGTCGAGAACCTCGCGCTCGACCTGAGTTTAAGAGAGAGCTGCGAAGCAGCGGTGGCCGGAGCCTACCAGGTATTCAATTTGGCGGCTAACATGGGCGGCATGGGCTTTATCGAGAATAACAAGGCGCTCTGCATGCTCTCGGTGCTGATCGACACGCAGATGCTCGAAGCCGCGCGCAGATGCGGCGTCCATAGGTATTACTACTCCTCGTCGGCTTGTGTCTATAACGCGGACAAACAGCACGACCCGCGCTCCCCGGCGTTGAAGGAGGAAGACGCTTACCCGGCCATGCCCGAAGACGGATACGGTTGGGAGAAGTTATTCTCGGAACGCATGTGCCGGCACTTCCGGGAAGACTTTGGCGTGCAGACGCGGGTGGCCCGGTATCACAACGTCTACGGGCCGCATGGCACATGGCGCGGGGGACGCGAGAAGGCGCCGGCCGCCATCTGCCGTAAGGCGATCGCGGCGCAGTTGTCCGGAAAGCTGGAGATAGAGATCTGGGGCAGCGGCAGCCAGACGCGCAGCTTCATGTACATCGACGACTGTGTCAAGGGCACCCAGATGGTAATGAATTCGGAAATCCTGGAACCCGTCAATCTCGGCTCCAGCGAACTGGTCAGCATCGACCAGCTTGTGGACATAGTGGAAGATATCGCAGGCCTGAAGTTGAAGCGAAGTTACGACCTCAGCGCACCCAAGGGCGTCAACGGCCGCAATAGCGACAATGCCCTGATCCGGAGTTATCTGAACTGGGAACCCGGCGTCCGGCTGCGGGACGGCCTGGCGAAGACTTACGCCTGGATTTACGACCAATACAAGGCCTGGCAGAGCGGGGCGAAGCACATGGAGTGAGAGCTGCGGCCTAATTTACGGCCACGGTATTGCGGGCGGCGCGCGCCAGCGCCAGAACCTCTTGGGCTCCCACACCCACCCTGGAAGCGACCCGGCACTCTTCGTCCAGCAGCACGGCCGCCGGCGTGCCCGTGGCGCCGAACACCTGGCCCGCCTGAAAGTTCCGATCCAGCACGACGGGTGCGCGAAACCCCTCTGCGCGGTTGGCTTCGGGCGTACCGGTGGAAACAACCAGCAAACGCGGCGCGCCGTCCGGTGGGTCGCGTTCCCAAGCTTGGATGTCTTTGAGCATCTGCTGGCAGAAGCCGCAGTCGGGATTCCAGAAAAGCAACAGATGGCGCCGGCCGCGAAGCCCGCGCAAATCGACTGCCGTGCCATTCAAATCCGGCAGCGCCAGATCCGGCGACAGTTCCCCCACCGCCAGGGGCGGCGGCAAGGTGGCCTTGGCAACCAGGGCGTGAATGGCGTCGGCGCCTCCCGCCACCGGGCTGGCGATCCGGCCGTTCTTGATGAGCACGGCGGTCGGAGTGCCTTCGGTCTGATAGGCCCGCGAAGTCTCCTGGTCCAACTGCAGCAGGAAGTTCCGAAGCTGGTGCTGGGCCGCCTTGGCGCGATTCGTTTCCAAGGCGCCGCGGCCGACGAGCGCGATGGATAAACGGCCCTCGTAGTCCCGTTGCCAACGCGCCACCTCGGGCATCAGGGCATCGCAACCGCCGCAGCCGGGCTCGATGAAGATGAGCAGCAGTGTGTCGCCGTCCTGGCGCAACGT
>DATNMW010000294.1:0-15123 GCA_035602155.1 Bryobacteraceae bacterium
TCCTGCACATGTTGCGCTTCGTGATCGGCGACCAGGCCTTCTTCCAAACATTAAAGGAGTTCGCCACGCGATACAGTTGGAAATCGGTCACCACCGAGGACTTCAGGAAGGTGGCGCAGGATGTCTCCAAGCAGGATTTGGGCTACTTCTTCATCCAGTGGATCGAATCCAGCGGCGCGCCCGAATTCAAGCTGGAGTACACCATTTTCCGCACGCAGAAAGGCTTCCGCGTGATGGGCAAAGTGGCGCAGGATATGGATACGTTCCGCATGCCCGTGGATCTGAAGATCGAGACCGAGGGCAATCCTGAAGAAAAGCGTGTGGAAGTGGTGGGCACGTCTTCGGAATTCAGCGTCGACACTTTCGGCAAACCCAAGAACGTGGTGATAGACCCGGACCGCCGCCTGCTGCGCCTGAGCAACCAGGTGCGTACGGCGGTGGCCATCCGCCGCGGCGAGCAGTTCATGGAAGTGGGCGAATTCGGCGATGCGCTGAAGGAGTATCAGAAGGCGTTGGAGAACAACCGGCAAAGCTCCATGGCGCACTATCGCATCGCGGATGTGTACTTCACGCAGAACAACTACCAGGCGGCGGCCAACGAGTTCCGCGAGGCGTTGAACGGGGACCTGGAGCCTAAGTGGGTGGAGGTCTGGGCGCACATCCACCTGGGAATGATCTTCGATATTACAGGGCAGCGCGACCGCGCGGTGAACGAATACAACCTGGGGGTGCGCACCAAGGATAATACGCAAGGCGCGCAGGAAGAAGCGGCCGCGTATTTGAAGAAGCCGTACGAGCGCAAGAAGAGTCCGGAAGCGGATCAGTGATTTCGCACCGCATGCACTCCGTATGCAGAGTCACCAATCGTCGGGACGCGTGCGGTGCCCTTCGAAATGGACGTAGCGGCTACGCTCCTGAAGGATACCTGAGGTGCGGCCATCCCGCGCGCAATCGAAGCTGACACCCGAACATCAGCATCAAACGCCCGGAATTGGGGACGAGGTATTTGGGTAATGGTGTGCTTCTAGGGCAACATTCCGAAGTGTCGGAACGCTTCCTCAATGGCGCCACGCCTGTTAGGCGGGCATTCCTTCACTCGCGATCCCCGATAGACGGATCGTACCGGCACGCCATTGATCTCCTTGCAGTGGGCAATCCAGCAGCTTTGAGCCACAAACCCGTACCGCTGGCGGACCCAATTCGTGATCTCTCGATACGTCGCTTCTCGACTTTGCATCATGTCCTCTACTACACCATCCGCGGGTTGGTCAAGGCGGTTTATCGACAAGCAAGGACAAGACCGGAGAAGCGCGGGCCCTACGGCCATGGCCCGCGAAACCTCGGCCCATGGTGAGGGGTGAACTTGCTTCGAACAGCTTCAACCGCGGATTGCGGGGAAAGGCCCGCATCGGCCTCGGCATAGTGAAGCAACGACTCCAGACTGGGCTTACCCCTTTTGTCCAGGGTCACTCCGTTCATACCGGCGCCCCCCGGTGTAGTTCTCAGAGGGCTTTTTGCCGACGCTGATCTTCTTTGTGAGAGCCTTCAAGTCATCAGGGCGTTGCCACAGTCGCAGCTTGGTCAGCACACCGTGGTGAAAAGTTCTGCCTCCGGCAAGGCCGCCGAAGATCCAGGCCGCCTCCATTGACTCATTATAAGGCCAACGGCAGGGCCGGGGCAGGCAGCGTTGGGTGCTTAACCGTTTTGGGGGTTGGGGCAATGCGGGAAGCTGTAACGCAATTTAGAGCCTAGTCCAATAGAACATTTTGATCCTATAATGTTTTATGCTCGAGGCGCAGTCGTTGCCGCCCGTGCGGCCCGTTCTGGCGGACAAACCGTCGAGATTTCTTTTATTGGAGCGCGCGGTGGAAGACGAATACCGCCCGCGCATGCGGGAGGAGCTGCAACGGCGAGTGAGCGATCTGGCGGAGACGACGCGCGCCGAGTCTCCGGTTTGTGTCCCTTGCGGACGATCGATGGTATGCCAGGATGTGCGACCGGTGTCGTGGGGGGCGCGTTTTGGACGATTACGGGTCGGCGTGCCGCGTTACCGTTGCCCGAATTGCGGTTTGGAGAGCCGCCCTCTTCTGGACTTACTCGGTGTGGAACCGGGCCGTATTAGCGGGTCTCTCGCCCAGTTGCTGGCGCTATTGGCAGCGGTGGCGCCGTATCCGTTGGCGGCGCGTCTGGCAGGGCTGCTTCTGGGAGTCGCCATCAGTCCCATGGGCGTCTGGCGAGTGGCGCAGCGCTTGGCGCAGGCTGCCGCAAGCTACAGCGAGGCCCTGAGCCGGTATCACGCCGACAGCCGCAGTGAGGGCGCGTCCACCCAGGAGGCTCCCGCCACGGTATTACTGAGTGTGGATGGTTGCGCGCTCGGTATGCAGGTACGCGCGCGCCGGCGGCGGCGGACGGGCAGGAACCCGTTACCGCCGTTGCCGCCCGTGGAGGAAGGTCATTTTCGCGAAGTGAAGACGGGGGTTCTGCTGCTGCCGCAAGAACGAGTCGAGACTGCGCCCGGACGCCACTCCGTCGTGCGGCGCTTTCTGGTGAGTTGTCTGGGCGATGCCGACGCCATCTTCCACCGGTTGTACGGGCAACTGCGGGAGTTGGGCTGGCTCGGCTCCCGTACCATGGTGGTGATCGTGGGCGACGGGGCCGCATGGATCTGGCACCGGGCCGGTTGGATTGTCCGGCGCTGCGAAATCCTCGATTTCTGGCACGCCATGGAGCACGCCTGGGAATTCGCCCGCCTGCGCTTTGGGGAAGGCTCGCAGCAGGCCGATCGGTGCGTCCACCAGATCGGTATCGATCTCAAAGCCGGCAATGTCGAGCAAGTCATTGCCCGGCTGAAACGTCTGCGCCCAAAGTCTCCGCAGTTACGCGCGAGCCTGGATTCGCTGATCCATTACTACAGCGAAAACGCCGGCCGGATGCGCTATGACGAGTACCTGCGGCTGGGATATGGGATCGGCAGCGCGCGGTCGAGAGCGCGCACAAGCAGGTCGTGCATGCCCGCCTGCGCCAGGCCGGAATGCGGTGGAGCGAGGCCGGAGCGCGCCGCCTGCTGGCGCTGCGCCTGCTGCTGCTGAACGATAACTGGGCTTTGCTGGACCGTTTGGCCATGGTTTCCGTGGCCTGAACTTCCTCACGCGGGCCTTGACCCGACGCGGCTCCTGAGAGATGCTCGATCCTATGGCTCGCCGCACATCGGAGGATATTCCCGCAGACCTGCGTGCGCGTCTGGAAACGGCAAGACTGGACCTGCTGGCGCTTTTCCGTGCCCTGGATCGCATGCACCTGACGCCCCAACAGATTCCGCAACGCCTCATCCGGCAACTATTCGAACTGGATGCGGATTATGTGGAAGCCCTCTGGGGACTCGATCAGCCACCCGGGAAACTCAGCGTGAGTGCCTTGCTCCGGGATACTCAGGCGGCCCTGGAGCAACTGCCCGCAGCCTGCTCCCGACTACGGGCAAACCTTCCATCCGCGGCGCAGATCGCACTTTCCCACCTTGAACTCTCCATCCGCACGAAGTTGAACCCGGCTGAGGCCTACAACCTGGTTCCGGGCCGGGACCCCCAAAACGGTTAAGCACCCCAGGCAGCTTACGCCGTCTTAAACCGGCCCGATTTCGAGGAAATGATCCTCGACGTGTAGCACGACCGTGCGGCGAACGGGGGCAGCCTGGACCTGGCCACGAAGGACGAAACGCAGGCCGCGGGGGAAAACGCCGTCACTATTTGAGCATGTCCCACGACCGCAGGAAAGGCGCGGCAGCGTGCCAATGGCCGGGGCGATCGGCGAACCTACGGATCGATTTCTATTTCGACGAGGAGCGTTTTCTGAGTTCGTCCGCATCTCCCAGATCTTTCGCCCGGCCGGTGGATTCTTTGTTGTGGATCAACGCCTCCCGACCAATGAATTGCGTGGCCAACCCGTCGAGCATACCTGCGGTGCGGCTATCCCACGCATCCTCGAAGCTGACGCCCGAAATCGAAGTGAGAATGTCGATCCGGTTAGGCGGAACTCCCAACTGGACCACTTTGCCAGTCGACTGGAAATCCTCGGCCTGGATACCCACCCTGCCAAACCCGAACTGAGCGAGGGTTGCCAGAACGCGATGGGAGTTTTCTTCGCTCGGGCGTACTAAGAAATCTATATCGCCCGTATAGCGGGCAAACCCATGGTAGGAGACAGCGAAACCGCCAACCACGAGGTATTCAACTCCGTTCGAGTTCAACAACTCGACAAACTCTCTCAAGTCCTTGCTGAGCGGCATCTGGGTGGCGGCGGTCTCTTAGTTCGATGGTGATGCGAATGCGCTCGTCGGGGCTTAACTGCGCATCGAAAAGCGCATCGGCTTCATCGGCTTCGGCATGGCTCTCGAAGATCCGGACCACCTTCTCCATATAACTTCATTATAGCTGGGGACTCCCGCCCGCGGGCGGTTGGATGTACAATTGACGGTTCAAACATGCAGACTCTCGGATTATCCGACTCCACCCCTCGCACGGAGAGTCGCTGGCGAGCGTTGCTGTGGCCCACGATCGGCAACGAAGGAGACTTCGACTACGTCACTACGCAGGGCTTCTGGGTTTGCTTCGTCGTGGCCGCGGTAACACTCGGCGCCAGCCCGTTCACCGGAGTTCTGGGTTGGGGCGTGTTCGAAGGCGCATTCTTCTTTCTCGCAGGCGTCGGCGTTCGCCAGCGGAGTAGAGTCGCCGCAATCGCCGCTTTCTCCGCGTACTTCCTGGGCGCCCTGGTGGCACAGCGATACACTGGCAACGGTTTCGGAATAGTGCGGATCGTCTTCCTCGCGCTGTTGTTCGCCAATATCCGTGGAAACTGGCTCTCGGCCCGCTGGGCTATGGATCGGCAGTCATCCGCGCCCCTGGTGCGGCTGAATCAGACCATCGGCGACAAACTGTCCGACCAGCTTCCGATGTTCCTTTGGCCGAAGGTCAGAATCGCCTTTTATGTACTTGCCGCGCTGGAGATCGGTTTGCTGCTCTGGTCCCTGTCCGGTGCACGCCAGCGCTCGACTCCGGCCTCTAACCGTCTACCCCGGGCGGCGGCGAGCGGGTCCGGAGACTCGTTGCAGGGCGGGGACGCTCGCCCCACCACGCCTGCTATCCTGATCAAAGCGCCATGGATGCTCCCGTACAATCCCAATCGGCTACGGTCGTAATCCCGGCGTCTCCGTCGCACTCGGCCTCCTCCGGTCCCGATGAGGGACGCTTCGTCCCGGGCACCCTGGTTGCGGGGCGTTACCGCATTGTCTCGCTGCTGGGCCGCGGCGGCATGGGGGAAGTCTACCGCGCCACCGACCTGACATTGTCGCAACCCGTGGCTCTCAAGTTCCTGCCCGACTCCGGTCCGGACCACTTGCGGGCCCTGGAGCGTTTCCACAGCGAAGTCCGCATTGCCCGCCAGGTCTCGCATCCCAACGTCTGCCGTGTTTACGACGTCGGCGAAGCGGACGGCATGCCTTACATCTCCATGGAGTATGTGGATGGCGAAGACCTGGCTTCCCTGCTCCAACGCATCGGCCGTCTGCCCGCCGACAAAGCCATGGAGATTGCCCGCAAGATCTGCGCGGGCGTAGCCGCCGCACACGATAAGGGCGTCATCCATCGCGACTTGAAGCCAGCCAACATCATGCTCGACAGGCGCGGCAACGTGGTAGTGATGGACTTCGGCCTGGCCGCCGTGGCGGACCAGTTGCGCGGCGCCGAAGCGCGCAGCGGCACGCCCGCTTACATGGCGCCGGAGCAGTTGCGCGGCGAACAGGTCACCGCCAAGAGCGATATCTACGCGCTCGGCATGGTGCTGTACGAGATCTTCACCGGCAAGCGTGCCTACGAGGCCGCGAGCATGGCGGAGTTGATCCGGATGCAGGAGAGCGCCCAGATCACCAGCATGTCTTCGATCGCGGCCGAGATCGACCCCGCCGTGGAGAAGGCTATCCGCCGCTGTCTGGATCCGGATCCCGGCAAGCGCCCCGCGAACGCGCTATCGGTGGCGGCGGCGCTGCCTGGCGGCGATCCGCTGGCGGCCGCGCTGGCCGCCGGTGAGACGCCGTCTCCCGAACTGGTGGCCGCTTCCGGTAAGACTGAAGGCCTGCCGCTGAAGAGGTCCGTCCCGCTGGCCTTGGGCATCGCGGCGCTGATTATCGCCGTGCCGTTTGTGCGCACCAATGTCGAGCTGCACAGCCTGATACCCTTCGATCTCTCGCCGGATGCCTTAGCTGCAAAAGTTCGCGAGTATGCCGTGGCATTCGGCTATTCGGCGATACCCGCCGACAGAAAATACGACTTGCATTGGGATGGGCAGGTCATCTCCGATGCGCGCAAGCATGCCAAGAACGCAGCCGAACTCCGCCGCTGGTTTCAAGCGGAGCCGCCCCTTCTCCTCGGCTATCGCGAGAGTCCGCTGCCGATGGTCGCGGCGCCGGACGGTGAAATCACCGAACAGCGCCCCGCTCCCACTATCCCAGGGATGATCGAGGCCTGGGTCAACAGTAAGGGGGAGCTACGGCTCTTCCACGCCGTTCCGCCGGAGAAGGATAGCTCTGGCCCGGCCGCGCCGGCCGATGTGCAGACTGTCTCCCGCGCCATCGGCTTGGACATCTCTCAGTGGCCGGAGACTGCGCCCAGATTTACACCTGTGTATGCGTTCGACTGGCATAAGGCATGGAAAGGACAGCATCCCGCGCTGCATGCCGATATTACCGTGGAAGCCGCCGCCTGGCACGGCCGGATCACCGACTTGCAAGTGCTGCGGCCTTGGTCGAGGCCGTGGCGAGAACCGGAGTCGTACGTCACCGACTGGAAAGATGAGGCGCGTTCGCTGATCGAGAAACTCATCTACGGACTGGCGTTCCTTTTCTCCGCATTCATGGCGGCGCGCAATCTGCGCGCGGGCCGCGGCGACCGCCGCGGGGCATGGCGCCTAGCGGTGTTCTACTTCATCCTGATGGCGGCCCACTGGTTGTGTTCCGCGCACTGGGTTGCGGACATATCCATGATCGGCATCTTCGTCGTGAATGCCGGGGACTGGTTCACCTCGGCCGCCCTCATCTGGCTGCTATACATCGCGCTCGAACCCGCCGTGCGCGCGCGTTGGCCGCATGCCATTTTGACCTGGAGCCGCGTGCTGGCCGGCCGCTGGCAGGACGCCCAAGTGGCCGCGCACGTCCTTTATGGCGCGCTGGTCGGTCTGGTGATCGCGGCCTTTTTCCTCATCACCAACTGGGTCGAAACGTCGCACGGGTCCCCGAGTGGTTGGGCTGGCGGGAATGTTGGCTTCAGTGCGCGCTTCTGGATGGCCGACGTCCTGGGCCGGGCTAGGGGCGCCGTGGAGTTCGGGCTGATCGTGGTGTTCGCGATCTTCTGCTTGCGTGCTCTATTGCGAAAAGACTGGATCGCTTCCGTAGCTGCCGCGGTGCTCTTCACGCTTATGGAAGGCGAAGCCACGCAAGGCATATTCGATTTCGTATTCTTTCTGGTGATCTTCACGCTGCTGATATTCGTCCTGCTGCGCCTCGGCCTGGTGTCCACGGCGGTGGCGATTTTCGTCGTCAATTTCTTACTGATGACCCCCGGCGCGCAGGGGCTGACGAAACCATACGAGTCAGCCGTGGTCACCTATCCCGCGCTGGTGCTGGTCGTCGTCATTTGGGCCTTCTGGAGCACTTCGGGCCAGCAGATTATGAGCGTAGGGGCGGAGGACCGATGACGAGTTTCAACAGCAGAGGGTTGCTGGCCTGCCTGGTTTGCCTCGCACTCCTGCCCCCGGCCGTCGCGCAGGATCGCGAGTTGCTCTGGAGCGACGAATTCAACGGCGCGCCGGGCTCACCGCCCGATCCTACGAAGTGGGTCTACGATCTCGGCGGCGGCGGATGGGGCAATCGTGAGCTGGAACTTTACACGGACAGCCGCGGCAATTCCTATCTGGATGGCCAGGGCCACTTGGTAATTCAGGCGCTCCAGCCCACGCCCGGCAAGTTCACATCGGCCCGGCTGAAGACGCAAGGCAAGTTTGCGTTCGAGTACGGACGCGCGGAGGCGCGCATCCGGATTCCCTACGGGCAGGGGATCTGGCCGGCCTTCTGGATGCTGGGCGCGGATATCAAACGGAAGGAATGGCCGACCTGCGGCGAGATCGATATCATGGAGAATATCGGCCGCGAGCCGGATACCGTTCATGGCACCGTTCACGGCCCCGGCTATTCCGGCGCCAATGGCATCGGCAAACCCTTTCAAATTGCAGCCGGGCGGTTCGCCGACGATTATCATGTCTATGCCGTCGAGTGGACGCCGGAGCGCATCGACTTCCTGGTGGATGGCCAGAGCTATCATACCGTCGCGCCCGCTTCATTGCCGGCGGGGACGAAGTGGGTGTACGACCATCCGTTCTTCCTGATCCTGAACGTGGCGGTGGGCGGGGAATGGCCCCGGAATCCGGATCGGACCAGCGTGTTTCCGCAAACCATGATGGTCGATTACGTGCGCGTCTACGGACGCTAGGGTGGCGCAGGCTCTAGCCGGTGACCGAGGAGAACGCGGCAGAGCCCAACCCGCTGAACGGCGGGGGAAGCGTGGAGAAGGGAAGCCGGAAACCTTCAACTTCTTGCGTTTCACTCACATCTGTGGGAAGAATCACACGACGGGGTGCTTCATGGTGTTGCGGTTTTGCGCGACCCCTGAAGGGATTGCACACGATGGTGGCGCAGCGACATAATGTGCGTTAGGAGCGCTCGCCCGGATCTGTGCGGGGCGTGCCGGGCAACCGGCATCCCTACCGCGACCCGTCTCATCTTTCAGAGCGTGAACGGGATTCTGAAGAAATCCGGCAGGAAGATCATGCTGGCGGCGATGGGGTGGGCTACAGGCAGCGATTAGGACGCCGTTCACGCTCTAAGTAATATAGTGATCCGTACGCGCAAATCGTTTCACTCCCCGCCCGGTACCAGCCAGGTTACAGTGGGCTATGATGAAAGTACTGCATACCAACCGGCTGATCGACGAAAAGAGCCCCTACCTGCTCCAGCACGCACACAACCCCGTGGACTGGTATCCCTGGGGCGCTCAGGCGTTCGAAAAAGCGCGCCGCGAGGGTAAACCGATCTTCCTTTCCATTGGCTATTCCACCTGCCATTGGTGCCACGTGATGGAGCGCGAGTCCTTCGAGAACGACGCTATCGCCGCGGTGATGAACCGGCATTTCGTGGCCATCAAGGTCGACCGCGAAGAGCGCCCGGACGTGGATCGCATCTACATGGCGTTCGTGCAGGCCAGCACGGGCGGCGGAGGCTGGCCTATGTCGGTGTGGCTCACGCCCGAGCTGAAGCCTTTCTACGGTGGTACGTATTTCCCTCCCGAGTCGCGCTATGGGCATCCGGGATTCCCGATGGTGCTGGAACGCGTCGCGGAAGCCTGGATGCAGGACCGGACGCGCATCGAGGAATCCGGCCGCGTTGCCATTGAGCAGTTGACCGAACGATCCGCCGTGGCCGCCGCCGGGCCGGGTTCCGCGTTGCGCCCGGATAAGGACACTTTGGACGCCTGCTTCTACGTCTTCCGCCGCAGTTTCGACACGCGTTATGCGGGCTTCGGCGAAGCGCCCAAGTTCCCCCGTCCGGTCGCGTTGAATTTCCTGCTGCGATACTACGCCCGCACCCAAACCCGGGAAGCGCTTGATATGGTCACGGTCACTTTGCGCGAGATGGCCAAGGGAGGCATGTACGATCAGCTTGGCGGCGGCTTTCATCGCTATTCGGTGGACGAGCGCTGGTTCGTCCCGCATTTTGAAAAGATGCTGTACGATCAGGCTCAACTGGCCGTCTCGTATCTGGAAGCGTTTCAGATTGCGGGTGACCCGTCCCACGCCGAAACCGCGCGCGGCATCCTGGACTACGTCCTGCGCGACATGCGAGATCCCGACGGCGGGTTCTATTCCGCGGAGGATGCCGATAGCGTGATCGACGCCTCGCATCCCGAAGAGAGGGGCGAAGGCGCGTTCTATGTCTGGACGCAATCCGAGATCGAGGCTGTGGCCGGCCAGCCCGCGGCCGAGTGGTTCTGCCGCCGTTATGGAGTCGTGCGGGAGGGCAATGTCCACAACGATCCGCATCGGGAATTTACCGGGAAGAATATCCTCTATCAGGCGTACGTGGAGGATGACCCCGCCCGTCAATCCGCCATCCTCGAAGCCTCCGGTAAATTGATCGAGGCCCGCAGCCGGCGGGTGCGCCCGCATCTGGACGATAAAGTTCTGACCTCATGGAACGGTCTCATGATTTCGGCATTCGCCAAAGCCGGCGCTGTTCTGGCGGAGCCCCGCTATGCGGATGCGGCCCGGCGCGCCGCGGATCAAGTGGCTAGCCGCATGTACGACCCGGCGACCCGCATCCTGCTGCGCCGTTACCGCAACGGCGAAGCCGTCATCCCCGGTTTCCTGGACGATTACGCCTTCTTCATGCAGGCGCTGCTCGATCTGTACGAGACCAGCTTCGAGTGGCGCGATCTGGAACTGGCGATCAACCTCGCGGAGAAGCAGGCGGAGCTGTTCGAAGATACCGAACACGGCGCATTCTATAGCACGGCCGCGGGCGATCCCACGCTGGTCATGCGGCTCAAGGAAGATTACGATGGCGCCGAGCCTTCCGGCAACTCCATTGCGGTGCTGAATCTGCTGCGGCTCGCGCAAATCACAGACCGCCAGGATTTTCGCACCTCCGCCGCGCGCGCGCTGGAAGCCTTCGGATCGCGCATGGTGGCCGCGCCGGTGGGCGTCCCGCAGATGCTGGTGGCCTACGAATTCAGCATTTCGAAGCCCAAGCAGATTATCCTGGTGGGCGAGCGCGATGCGCCGGATACGCGCCGCCTCCTCACCGTGCTGCACTCCCGATTCGATCCGCATCGCATCGTGCTGCTGGTGAACCCGGAGTCGCGCCCGGCGCTGGCCCGCTACCTTCCCGTCGTCGCGGACATGACGGCCATCGGCGGCCAGGCTACCGCTTACGTCTGCGAGGATTACGCTTGCAAGCTGCCCACTGCGGACGCGGCGGAGTTCGCCCAGTTGTTACAATAGCGGAATCACCCAAACAACAGGAGGAGAAATGGAACGACCAGGAGCAACAACGCTGCGCGGAGATCCCAAAACGTTGATCGGACCGGAGCTGAAACCAGGCGACCCTGCGCCCGATTTCGACGTCGTGGACACCAGTCTGAAGCCGGTTACGCTCACCGGCACCGGAGGCCATGTGCGCATCTTCAGCGTGGTGCCATCGCTCGACACCCCCGTGTGCGACGCGCAAACCAAGCGCTTCAACGAAGAAGCCGGCAAGCTGCCCAACGTGGATATCTTCACCGTCAGCATGGATTTGCCGTTCGCGCAGAAGCGCTGGTGCGGCGCTTTCGGAGTGGATAAGGTCAAGATGCTGTCGGACCACAAAGACGGCTCGTTCGGCAGCCATTACGGCACCCTGATCAAGGAATTGCGCATTGAAAGCCGCGCCATATTCGTGGTGGGCAAGGACAACACCATCAAACACGCGGAGTATGTGAAGGAAGTGGCGGATTTCCCGAATTACGAAACGGCACTGGCGGCCGCGCGCGCCGCATCGTAGACCGGAAGAGGGCGGGCAATCCTGCCCTGGGGTCCCCCCTGGGGACAGGCACTTGAGGCAACTCTGAGTACGGATTCCCCAACCCCGGTCCTTGCTGAACGAGTCCTGGCTCGGGCGGTGGAAAGTCCGCTGGTGCGCGGCGGCTTGACCATCGGAGCCGGACTTATTACCGGCAACATTCTCGGCTTCGTGCGGGTGGCTCTGACTGCCTACCTGCTGGGCACGCACTCGCAGGCGGATTCGCTGGCGGTGGCCGTGGGTCCGCTGGATGCGCTGAATTCGGTGCTCATCAACACCATGGTCTTCGCCTTCGTGCCCATGCTCACCGCGCGGCAGGGCGCCGATCGCACCGCCCTGTTCCTAAAACTGAACCAGTGGTTCGCCTGGCTGTTTTCAATATTGACGCTGGCCATTGTGGTTTCCGCGCCGTGGCTCATTACGGTGCTCGCGCCGGGCCTGGACCCGCGCTACTATCACACATCCGTCACCATTCTGCGCATCTCGGCGTTCTCCATCATGGCGGCTGGCGCGGCGGCCATCAACTGCGCACTATTGTATACGGACCGGCGATTCGCGCCATTCGCTTTTTATCAAGCCTGCCTGAATGTGTTCACGATCGCGGGCGCCGCGAGCTTGTGGCGCGTGCTGGGAGTGTATGGGTTCGCCATCGGCTACACCGTGGGCGCATGGGCGCAGTACGCGGCTGTGTACGCCTGCGCGCGCGCGGGACTGGAAACCCGCAACCTGCCGCCGGCGAAAGTGCATTGGCGCGAAATGCTGGGCAGGCCCATCGCGGTCTCGCTGTATGCCGTCAGCCTGGCGTTGAATATCGTCTTCACGCGCGCCTGGGCAACCCACATCGGGCCGGGCATGGCTGCCGCGCTGGACTATTGCATGCGCGGCGTCAGCGTGCCGCTGGCCTTCCTGGTGAGTCCGATCTCCAATTCGCTGCTGCCGGAGATCGCCCGCCTGCGCAGTCAATTGCGCCTGCGCGAAGCCTTCACGCTGATCGACAAGACCCTCGGTGTGGCGGCCCTGGCCGCGGTCGCCGGATGCGGCGTGGCGCTGGCTCTGCGCGAACCCGCGATCGCGATCCTGTTCCAGCGCGGCAACTTCACCGCGGAATCCACCCGCTTGGTCTCGACCGTCTTCCTCGGGCTAGCCCCCAGCCTGGTCGGCTGGAGCCTGCTCGAACTGACTGGACGCGCGCTGTTCGCGCTGGACCGTCCCGCCCTGCCGCTGGCCGCGGCATTCATCCCGGTACTGGTCAACGTGGCGCTGACGCTTGAATTGCACTCGTTGCAACCGAGGTCGATCGGCTTGGGGGCGTCGGTCGGATTAATGGCAGGCTTCCTGGCGCTCTTCGCCGCGGCGCACGCAAGCCGGAAACGGTGGATGCGTGGCAACGTTTTTCGACCCCGATTAACATCCCAAGGGCGATAAACTGCATTAGGCGCGGCCCTGGAAACCATCGCAGACCAGTCCGACGCGCTACTCAACTGGAATCGCCACGGCCATAACAGTACGGGCTTGGCATTACCGGCGTCACGGACACTGCCAAGCCGGATAACACCGCGCTCCTCTCGCCGCACGATCACAATTCGTTGTGGAACTCGCGCATGGCGTCGCACCCACCGACCAAACGGCACCTACTTGGCTGCCTATAATCAGAGCGGGCATAGCTACGGGGCAGTTCGGGACGCCGACAGAACTCGGGGTTCTCTACAACAAATGTGCCGCAGCGGTGTTGCACACGACCGGTGTGAGGGCAAGGCGGCCTTGCCTGTGCGTTCGAGGCCGCCATTCCGCCCGAACTTACCGTTGAATGGGTGGCAGAGATTCCACCAAAACGGCTTACTTCAATTTCCTCCCATGCAGGTACACGGCGGTTACAATCGAACCTACACCGGTTACCGTGCTGATGGTGGCTTGGTGAGCCTTGATAAAATCTTCAATGGAAGCCAACGCCGAGTGGTGACTTTTCGTGGTCAGATCGACGTTGCCTTTGGTTGTCTCGACGCTATATACGTGCTTCTCCTGCGGTGCCATTTTATTTTCATCGCTTTTCGTCCGTTTGCGCGATGGGCGCTCTGGTCCAGAAAATGATAACATAAAATTAATCGGGGCCGACTAAGTCCTTATTCTCGTTAAATTTTGCTTAATTGGCCGAAAAACAGAACAACGGCCGCGGATCGGTGCCCAATAATTGCGGTCATCAGGCAGGAATTGTTAGCGGAACCGTGATATGCGGTTCCCACGATCAGCAAGTCTGGCCGGGGGAGCGGGATGCGCTGTGGCTATGGTTTTGCGCGAACCCGCCATAGCGATCCTCTTTCAGCGCGGCAACTTCACCGCGCGGAAATCCACCCGCCTGGTCTCGACTGTCTTCCCGGGGCTGGCTCCCAGCATGATCGGCTGGAGCCTGCTGGAACTGACCGGGCGCGCTCTGTTCGCGCTGGATCGTCCGGCTATGCCGCCGTACGCATCGTTCATCCCCGTGCTGGTCAACGTAGCGCTGACGCTTGGGTTGCACTCGTTGCAACCCCGGTTGACCGGTTTGGGGGCGTCGGTGGAATTGATGGCTGGGTTCCTGGCGCTGTTTGCCGCGCGGCGCACGCCAGCCGGAAACGGTGGATGGGAATCTTTGGGTGTGATACTATCTGTAGTATCAGCTCGGTGAACGTCGGGGGGTCTGGCGGGACAAGCCGCCCGACGACTTTTTGAACAACGACAGACATTTATTGATTTGATTAGGAGATAAAGATGACGATGAGAATCAAGGGAAAACATGTCGGACTTGAAGCGGATCGAGAAACGAATTCGGGAGCTGGCGGGACGGAGACGCAACGTCAAGTTTTCGGAGATTGAATGGGTCGTCAACCAACTTCGATTGAACGGTTACGACACCGGATCTCGGACGAATGGGCATCAGACGCTCTTTCGGGTCGGGAATAGGAACTTCGGCGTATGCAGCCATAATCCCGGAAGCAAGCAGGTAAAGGCCTGCTACGTTGACGAATTTCTAGATGCGACGATCGACATAGGTCTTTATGATGAATAAATCCGTGAAAAATATCGCTTACTACATGACCCTGCCGTACACAACCGTGCTGCGTCGCGACGAGGATAACGATGTGGTCGCGCACATCGAGGAACTGCCCGGGTGCATCGGGCACGGCAGCGACGAGGCAGAGGCGATCAAGAGCCTGAGAGAGATGCAGAGGCTCTGGTTCGAGGAGTGTGTTGCGAATGGCCAGGTCGTTCCGGTGCCCGCGCTTGAACCGGTGCTGCCTAGTGGGAAATGGGTGCAACGAGTTCCCCGGAGTCTGCACCGGCGCCTGACCCAAATGGCCAAGCAGGAAAACGTTAGCCTGAATCAGTTAGTCACCTCACTGCTTTCGCAAGTTGCCGGCGCAGGCGTTTGGGAGAAGCCCGTTCAGAGCCTGTCGGCCCGGCGCTACGTTCGTGAAGCGGCGCCCAGTCTTCAG
>DATNMW010000295.1:0-17405 GCA_035602155.1 Bryobacteraceae bacterium
CCGCCTCGACCATTGCGATGCTGAACGACACCTGCGGCAACCTCATTCAGCTTACTCAACTGGCACGCTGGTAAGCGCGGCCGCTCAGCAGGATGGCAGCCCGGTGGGCGCCGACGGCCGCGGCTTGAACGGCGGTGTACGTCAGCGCTCCCGGTGCGCTGCCGCTGGGCCATTCCGGGATTCACTGGGCAAAGCGCGACTTTCAGACAGGAAAGACTATGAATATCGACTTCGAATTGCCCCGATCAATGGCAAGAGCTTTCGGTCGGCCATTCTGACGGTGCATGTCGGCGGCGTAGTCTACAGCGCAAGGGGCGATCAGACGCGCCGGCACTCCGTCGACCCCGGACACGGTTGGTCGTCGGCGACCCTGCCCCGGCCCCCATCGACGGCCGTTTTGAAGGCATTCGCAAGGTTCATGTCACCGACTGCTTTGCCATCATGGGCCGGGCGTTCCTGGAAATGGAATTCCATACGGATAGCGCCGGACCTTCCCAATCGGCACCCCGCACACCGGAGGTGTCCAGCATGGAGAATGGCCCTTTGTCCTTGGCAATGAGAAGGCGTCATAGCAGACCGCGGTAGCCAGACAGAGCGGCAGCGCCACCACGATGCCGATCCACATAGACGGCGCGGTGACGCCGGTGGTCGCCTGAAAGTCAGCCTCAGAAACGCGCCAGGTGCGATCAGTGCCATCACATTCAGGTTAGGCATAGCTTAGCTAGCTAGAGCGTAGACTTAGTCCGGACTGGGGCGTTATCTGCCATACACGTGTCCTCCTGATCTGCGCAAACGATTCGATGCAAGTATCTCTATTAACCTATTGTTTTATAGGACTTTTTCAGGCGGTCCGAGACCTAGTTGTATTGCTGCAAACGCCGAGCGTCGGGATGGCAGCAGCTGCGGGTCCGCGGCTCTGCCGGCCGGGCGGACTTATCCGCTGTTCGCGCACTGGGTTTGGGGCGGCCGACGGCTCGCTCAGTTGGGAACCAATTATGGCTTGGGCCACGGGTTCCTGGACGCGGGAGGGCAGGTTGCATTCAGGCGGTAGGTGGGCTGACCGCTCTGGCTGTCATGTGGATTTTGGGTCCGCGCCCTGGGTAAATACCCGATGCATGGCTGCCCGCCGCCATCCCCGGCCGAATGCCGTTCGCGACGCACAACGAGGAATTCACGCAACAGTGAGTCAGTCGGGTTTTATAAAGAAGTCATAGCACTGGCCCACAGCATGGCCATGCGGTCCCATAAACAAAATCTATGGGCGAAACCGTTGCCAGAGGATCGGTTTGCATCGATAATTAAAGGGCAGAAATCGCAACGGAAACCCAATCATGAGCACCGAACTGCAAGAATTCCTACAGCTTCACTATGCCGAACTGGAAGAGCTGAACCTGCAGGCCAAGGAACAGCGGATGAGCCGCGTTCCAATGCATCGGATTCAGGAGGAGCGCCTAAAGTATCTGACCGACGAGAAGCGGATCAAAGCCGTGACGTTGCTGTTCAGCGACCTCGAAGGCCGGCTGCACATGCTCGACTACGACAAGAAGTTTCTGATCAAGAGCTGGGACAACCTGACCTTTGACGGCTCTTCGATTCGCGGCTTCACGGCGCAGAAAGAGAGCGACTTGCGGCTGGGGGTGGATTGGTCCGCCTTCTATTGGGGTCCGGCGGACGTTTTCGGCGCGGGTAAAGTGCTGGTCTTCGGAGACGTGGTGGATAAGGACGGGGGACCTTATGGCGCGGACCTGCGCGCCGTGCTGAAGGCTTACGCCAACGAGGTCCACAAAAACGAGGGTTACACCCTAAACGCCGCCAACGAGATTGAAGGCTTCCTGTTCAACGGTGTGGATGCCGAACGGCATTTTCACGAAACGGGCAGGTTCGAGTACGTCAGCGCGGGCGGCTATTATCACTCCCTGCCGGGCGATGCGCTGCGCCTGTTCATCGACACCTCGGCCGAGGTGCAACGGGCGATGGGCTTCCAGAATGAGAAAGATCATCCGGAGGTGGCGCCCTCGCAGTTCGAGATCAACTATGGCTACGCCGAAGTGGTGGCGGCCGCGGATCAGATCCAAATCTACAAATTGATCTGCCGGCAGGTCGCGAAGAAGATGGGACTGACCGCATGCTTCCTGCCCAAGCCCATCGTGGGAGTCAATGGCACCGGAATGCACACGAATGTTTCGGTCACAAAGGACGGGAAGAACCTGTTCTGGGATCCGCAAGGCCTGGAAAAAATGAGCGCGTTTTCCTGGCAGTTTGTGGACCGGATACTCACGCACGGCAACGACCTGTGCCTGTTGATGAATTCCAGCGTCAATGCATACCGCCGGCTGGATCCGCACTTCGAAGCGCCGAACCAGCTTAAGGCTTCGGCGACCGATCGGGGATCGATGATCCGCATCCCGATCGGTAATTCGCGGAGCGCCCGCGTGGAGGTCCGCGCCGTCGCTCCCGATGCGAATCCGTACCTGGTGCTGTACGGGATCTTCAAGACCGGTATCGAAGGCGACATCGCGCAGATCGACAATCTGCGCAGCGCACCCCGCTATCTGCCCGATAACATTTACGACGCGATCGAGAACTTCGATAAATCCGAGTGGACGACAAAGCTCTTGGGCGAGGATGTGAAGGGCCGGTACGCCGATTTGAAACGAGCCGCCGCGGATCGCTGCCCGCGCGCGCTCGGCACGGTGGTGAAGGCGCCGGAGGTGCAGTACCATCACGAGGTCTACACGCAATACCTGTGGAATATGTTCTAGAGGCCCCTTGGCAGAAGTGGCAAAACACCGCTTACTGACGTGCGCGGCTCAGTAGATTCAGTGCGTTACGGAGCCACGACCGTCAGGGAGTGACTTCTGCCACCCTAGAGGAACCCTAGAGGTGTTTTATCAAGCGCTTCGCCTCATCCGCGCGCCTCTCCTGCGCTACCACCGCGAGCAGGCCTGGCTGCCGGCTAAGGGCCGGCGTGATACGTCGCGCGCCCTGCTGTCCGATGTTATACACTGGCAACACCGGTTGCCAGCCTAATCCGGGATTTGCAGCTACTCGTAGCGCAGCGCGATGAGCGGATCCACGCGCGAAGCCCGCCGCGCTGGCAGATAGCCCGAGGCAACGGCTACCGCGACCATGATCCCGACCGCTCCCGCCAGTGTCACCGGATCGGCCGGTTTCAAGCCAAACAGCTTGCTTTGGATTAGCCGCCCACAGGCCAGACTGGCAGGCACTCCGGCCACCAACCCAATGGCGATGAGCACGGCCGTCTCGCGCAGCACCATCCCGACCACGGTCCCGCGCTCCGCCCCTAACGCCATGCGAATGCCGATCTCATTGGTCCGCTGCGCCACCGCGTAAGACAGCACGCCGTACAGGCCAATCGCGGCCAGCAGGAGCGCCACGCCCCCGAAGGCCGTGGAAAGCTGCGCGATGATGCGCTCCTGCCGCAGATTGTCATCCAGCATTGCCACGAAAGGTTGCGCACGGTCGATCGGTATGGCCGGATCGTAAGCCAGAATCGCCTTACGCGCCGCCTGGATTACCGCGCCTGGTTCGCTAAAGGTCCGGATTTCGTAATTCATGTCCGGCGGGAAGCCGCCTAAAGGCTGCAGCGCGGAGATATAGAAGCGGCGGAAAATTTCCCGGCGCAGGCTGTGATCCCGCGCGTCGCGCGCCACGCCCACGATGGTGAACGTCTTGCGCGTATCGGGGAACTCGTCCGTCACGTGCCTGCCGATCGGGTTCTGCGCGCCGAAATAGAATTTGGCAAACGCTTCGTTGACGACGCAGACGGATTCCGCCGACTCCACATCCTGCGGCCCGATATCGCGGCCCAGCAGGATGGGGATGCCCACGGTAGTAAAGTAATTTGGGCCGGCTTCGTCGAAACGCGCATGCAGGTCCGCCGGCTTTTGCGATTTGTAACCTTCCACGCTGATCTTGTCGCCGGACTCGGTACCGCTAAAGAGCCCGTTCTCCGAATACGTCACGCCGCGGACGCCGGGGATGCGCGCCAGCCGGTCGCGCACCTCGTTGTAGGCGATGGGCAGCCGCTCGCCGGCATAGCCGCCCGAAAGGAAATCGACGCGAACCAGAGCCAACTTCTCCCGCTGATAGCCCAGGTCCACGTTTTCCAGGTTGCGCAAGGTGCGGATGAACCATCCAGCGCCGATCAGCAGCATTACGGACAGTGCGATCTGCCCGATTACCAGGATTTTTCCAGCGCCGATTTTGGCGCCGCTGGCGGTCATCCCGCGCCCGGCCTCTTTAAGTGTGCTGCTCACATTGACGCGCGCGGATCTCCAGGCCGGCGCCAAACCAAAGACCAGGCCGGTGAGCAGCGAAACGCCGATGGTGAAGGAGAGGACGCGGAGATCGGGCCGCGCATCCAGCGCCACCGAACCGGGATGGTCGCCAACTAGGGTAACCAGCAATCGCACGCCGTACACCGCCAGCAGGCTGCCGAGCACGCCGCCGGTTACGGAGAGCATCAAGCTTTCAGTCAGAAACTGGCGGACGATGCGCGCCCGGCCCGCGCCCAACGCCAGGCGGACACCCATTTCCTTCTGTCGCGCGGTGGCACGCGCCAGCAACAAGTTCGCGACGTTGGCGCAGGCGATCACCAGCACCAGCGCGACCACGGCCATCAGCACATACAGCGGGTCGGCCATGTTGCCGCGCAGGCTCGAGACGCCCGCGCCGGCATCGTGCAACACCACGTTCTGTTTCAGGATATCGGGCTGGCTCTGGCTGAGCTTCGAGAATTCCTCGGCCACCACCTGCTTGAATACGACATCCACGTTGGCCTGCGCCTGCTTGCGGGAGATGCCGGGTTTCAAGCGGCCGATCACGTGCAGCCACATGACCTTCTCCGCGATATGCGCGGGATCGTCTTCCAGCCACATGCGGCCAGGCATGATCTGCGGCTGCATGTCGAGCGGGATCCACAGATCGGGTGCTTCGCCTACATTCTCGCCAAGAAAGTGGGGCTGCGCCACGCCGATGACGGTCAAGTTGGCTTTGGCGATGTGGATGTGGGAGTCGAGCACGGACGGCGATCCACCGAAGCGCCGCTGCCAGAATTCATAGCTGATGACGGCGTAAGGCGCGCTTCCGGGGCCGCGTTCATCTGCGGCGGTGAACGCTCGCCCGATGGCGGTGGTGGCGCCCAGAACGCTGAAATAGCCGCTGCTGACCAACCGGGTGCGCAGTTCTTCGGGACCTTTGCCGTCGATACTGGCATTGTTCCTGTCCAGTTGGCTCTGCGCGGCGAGCATGCCGGAGAACGTCTGCGTACGGTCGCGCAGCGTTTCAAATTCGCGATTCGAGAGGATGCCGCGCTCTCCCGTGGAGGTGCCGATGCTGACCCCCCCGTTGGTCGGATCGGTCAAGGCGACCAGTTGTCGCGGGTCCTTCACGGGCAGCATCTTCAACAGCACCGTGTCGATCAGGCTGAAGATGGCGGTGTTGGCGCCGATACCGAGCGCCAGCGAGAGCACCGCAACGGTCGTAAAACCTGGGCTTTTGGCCAGCAGGCGGGCGCCATAGACGAAGTCCTGGCGCAATTCTCCGATTCCGGGCATATGCCTTGGACGCATGCGCCCGGCGTTCAGTTAGCAGGCTATTGACCATCCGGCGGCGCTGGCATAATATGGCGTGATGCGACATGTCGCGTCACGACCACTCAGCGAACCGGTCCTGCTGATCTTGGCCAGCCTAGCGGACAAGCCCCGCCATGGATATGCGCTGATGAAGGATATCGAAGCGCTCAGCAGCGGCCGGGTACGGCTGAGCACGGGCACGCTGTATGGCGCCCTGCGCCGACTGCTGGAAGATGCCTGGATCGAGCGCTTCGAAACGGAAGACACTTCGCGCGAGAAACAAGCCTATCGGCTCACTGCGTCCGGGCGCGGCCAACTGCAACTGGAACTCGACCGCATGAAGCAACTGGCACGCGCGGCCGGCGCACGCCTGCGCGCCAAGGAGGTATGAAGTGGACCGGGTCTATCGAGCATTGCTCAAGCTATATCCATACGATTTCAGAGCGGCATTTGGGGCGGAGATGTTGGCGGCATTCGCGCGAGTGGATGCTGATCGCCGCGGCGCGGAAATGGCCGGATTGCCGGCCGGCGCCGCGTCCGAGTGGATCGCGAAGCTTACATCCGACCCCGCAATTCGTGCGCGTATCCTGCCGGACTTACGCCTGATGCGGCCGTCCGGCATGCCGCGAGAGTTGTGGTTCGGGCCGATCGCATGCTCGTCGGACACATCGCGGTAGGCCTAGCCGCCAAGCGGATTACGCCGCGCGTCTCGCGGTACTGTCCTAAAGTCGCGTGATGCGAAAATGCCCCGCTGTTTTGCCTTTCCGGTACGCGGCCTACGGGAAGAGTTACGCTGGACGCTTCTGGCGGTGGCTCAGATGATGGAGGTCCTGGCTTTGTTGGCGTCTTCGTTGGCATCACCCCCTTTTCTATACAATAGCGGCGAGGAGCCGTTCCCTGTGACGATCATCCAACGTGGAGGACTCCCGAGTAGCCCCACGTAATTCCTGGTCAAAATTCGCAGGTGGAGAATAGATTTTCAATTTTCCAACCGCAAACGCCTTCCGGAGATGCGCCGTCCGATATCGGAAATTGATTGTCGGGCTGCACTACGGCGACCTCAGAGAAGCATGCAAGTGTGCCAACGGATAATGGATACAGCCCTTCATTTTGTCCGGATTGTTTTGTAGATCTCGGTCTTCGATGTCGCCTTGATACACAGAACGTAAGCGCCACGGCGACAGAGGATAGCAAGAAACTTCTCGCTCTGCTTGCCCTCGAACGTATACGGTATTCGAATCACCGAGAATCTAGCGATTGATAGGTCATGTAGTAGTCGGGCTCGATCATATGCGTCCCACGCGGTGGCGGGGTCACGGTCCGCCAAGGTCTCCTCCTGGCTGCCCCCGGGCACCCTCCGGAAGCACTCGCGCAACTCCTGCGTGAAAAGAGCCGGCTGTGCGAAGGCGGTGAAGGGGCCGCCCTTCTTTATGTCGCTTTCGCCTCTGCGGCGCGCCTTCGGGCGGCTTCCTGAGGGTCGGTTATGAGGTCGACCCACTTCGGGTCTGGCGAGGCCGAAGCGTCGTAGTTGTCGTGCCAGTTCCACCACTTGTACGGCGGCGTCTGGGGGTAACCCTCCGGCGAGTCCTCCCAAGTCTCCTGACGGCCGAGCGGTGTGATGTCGAGGTAGCTCCAGATGGTCCCCATGGCCTCGTCGCCGCGGTTGTTGATGAAGTATGTTCGGAACACCCGCTCGCCGTCGCGGAAGAACACGTTGTGGCCGTGCCATTGATCGACGCCGAAGTCCGCGTCGAAGCCGTCGGTGATGGTGTACCAGGGCATCTTCCAGCCCATCCGCGCCTTCAGGCGCGCGATGTCGGCCTGCGGCGCGCGTGATGCGTAAGCCAGGGTGGTGTCGCGGGCGTTCAGATGGGCCAGGTGCGCGACCTGATCGGCGCCCAGCGAGCAGCCGCGGCAGGCGTGCTCGGGCCAGCCGAACACCCCGGGCTCGAAGAAGGCGCGATAGACGATCAACTGAGGACGGCCCTCGAACGAATCGAGCAGGCTTACCTTGCCCTTGGGTCCGTCGAACTCGTACTTCTTGTCCACAGCCAGCCAAGGCATCCGCCGGCGTTCGGCGGCGAGCGCGTCACGGGAGCGGGTCAAGGCCTTCTCCTTCACGAGGAACTGCTGGCGCGCAGCCTCCCACTCCTGCTGCGACACGATCGGGGGTGTGTCCATCGCGAGATGTCCTTTCCCGTGTTCCTTGTCTCTCTCATTGCTTGTCGCCATCTTATTTTTCCTTTGTTTTCTGAAACAGACCGAGACGATTCGCTCCGAAAAAGTTTCTGAACTCGCCGATGAAATCCGCCAGAATTCCTCCCGTGGATCCGGCTCCGGCGACGATTACTGCTGTGCTTGCGATGCATGCTGGGCACATATGTCCCTCCTCTGAACCTCTAATCGAGTTTTCAATGTATTGGATACCATAGTTTCTCCTTCTTATGTTGACTGCCCTGCGAAGCGTTAGGGACATCCTCGTTGTAACTGACGCAGTGACGGCGAGACGAGGCCGCCGAGCCCGGCGAGGATGCAGGCGAGGCCGGAGATGGCGATCACCGCCGGCGCCGGGAGATATTGCAGCAGCACGCCACCGAACGCGGCTCCCAGCGGCGTCGCCGCTACCACCAGCGAATGCCGCGCGCCGAAGACCTGGCCGCGTATCTCCGCCGGGACGAGCCGCTGCAGCAGGGTGGTTTCCATCGGCGTATAGGGCGCCCAGGATGCTCCGGCCACGCCGAGGAACAGCATCGCGAGCGGGAGCTGCCGGATGAAAAACAGGGGGCACAGCAGCGCGCCCCAGAGCACCGCGATCGCCGGTAAGGCAATGCCCGGCCGCCAGCGATGCGAGAGCTTGGTCAGCGTCAGCACGCCAGAGAAAGCCCCCACGCCGAAGCCGGTCCACAGCAGCCCGTAGCCGCCGGCGTTGGCGTGTAATGTTTGGCCGCTGTAGACCGGCAGGGCCGCCTCTAACGGGCCGTAGGAGAAAAAGAACACCAGCGAGAGGACCGTGAGCGCGGGCACGGAGGGCAAGCTGAAAAGCGCGCCGAAGCCTTCTAGTAACAGCCCTTTGCGGGCTGGCCGGCGATTGGCGGCCGCAGGCTGTGCGAAACGCGGTTCGCGAGCGATCGTGGGCAGGGTCAGCGCGACCAAGCCCATCAGCAGGAAGCTGGCGGCGTCGATGAACAGCGCCCAGGGACCGCCCAACCTGGCGATGGCGAAGCCTGCCGCCACTGGGCCGGCGAGATACGAAAATTGCAGGCTGGCCGCGGTGAGCGCATTGGCGCGATCGAGGGCGGCGTCGTCCACGAGGTGCGGCACAAACGCCCGTACCCCGGCTGCGGTTGCCGGCGAAAGCGCTCCGGCCAGCGACGCCAGCACGAAGACGTGCCAGAGCTGCAACCGTCCCAGGGCGTAGAGCGTGGGAATGGCCGCGATGAGTGCCGCGCGGGCAAGGTTGTCGAAGCCCATCACCAGCCGCGGCTGGTAGCGATCCAGCAGACGCCCGAGGATTGCCCCGGTGACGACGCCGGGGAGGTCGAAGGAGAGGATGACGAGGCCCACCGCGGCGCCAGAGCCGGTCAACTGCAGCACGAACCAGAGCAGGGCGATGATAGTGAACTGGTCCCCGAGGTACGAGATGCTCAGCCCCAGCCAAAGCCGCTGGAATGCGGGATGGCGCAATGGAGCGCCAACAGCAGCGGTTCGCGCCATCAGCCGATGGTCCTCCACTCTGCATTGTTGCTCAACCAGTCGCCCCGCACGACGTGAAACACAGCCACGAGAATCATGACCAGCCTCAGACCGAAAGCAGCAAGCGGCGTGAGCTTCTTTTTCGAAATAAGTCGTCGAAGGACATGCCTTTCCACTTCTAACCGAATATCGGAATGCTAAAGACGATGTGAATCCAGCGAAAAATCCGACGTTTGGCGCCTTGGCTCACGGTTGACGTCTGCATGGTTTTGCGATCCACATCGATTCACGAATTTTGAGCCGCCTTGGGCGGCCAACCGGGGGTCTCAACGCCGAACTGCTTGGCATACTCGGCATTCAATCGCTGCCAGCCGAACTTCATCGCCTCGCCACCAACGATGCGGCCGATGGGAGTTCCGCTGAGAAGGCGATCCAGAACATCGAAACAAATGTGCCACCCGGCAGCGCCCATTGAGATGAAGCGGCGACCGATGTTGGTCCACAGCGTCAGGCGCGTGCCGCCACCAGAGGCTTCGAGTTCCCACCGCATATCGTGGTCACCCCAGTTGTACTCAAGCGCCTTGGCAGCGTCGGCTCGCGTCACTGTTGTTTCGGTAACGTGCAGCGCGGGCGCTCCCACCGTGGTGAGCTTCACCGTGGCTCCAACCGTACCCAGGCTCCCATCGGCTACAAAGGGCGCCCACTCGCGCAGATGCACTGGGTCGGTAAGCGCCTGCCAGACTTTTTCCGGCGAGTGGCTCAGTTCTCTGACGAGAATGAGCGTCCACTTCTCTCCGTCCCTTCGTATCTGCGCGCCGCTGGCCGGACCCGGTGCGTACTGCTCGCGATCGATCATCTTCTTCTCCTTGTCTTTCTTTTCGTTGCGTTGATTGATCCATGCGGTCGACATGGCGTTCGAGATCGTCTACGTGAGCGGACCAGAACCGGCAAAACGGAGCCAACCAGGCATCCACCTCCTGAAGTGGTTCAGGTTTCAGCCAACAGAGACGGCGCTGTGCGTCCACCGCGGATTCCACGAAACCGACCTCGCGCAGCACTCGCAGGTGCTTGGACACGGCCGGCTGCGGCATGCGAAGCTGACGCTCGATCTCTCCAACCGACTGTTGCGACGAGGCCAGGAGGCTCAATAACGCGCGCCGGTTCGGCTCCGCAATGATTTCGAACACAGATTCCACTCTCTTGGTATACCCCACAGAGCATATGCTTGTCAAGGTATATACAGGCGAGGGTCCAGGAAATAGTTTTAGGAGGCGTCCAGGGATGCGCCGTCCGACGCGTTTTTGGCGGGTGCGATTCAGAGCGCCGCGCGCTCTGGCCGCCGCAGCTTTGAGGCGGGGACAAGGCGCCGCCCCTTTCCCCTGGACCCCTTTCTCCCTTGCGGCATCCCTCCTCCCCTACGCTCCGGACAGGCGCTGCTGGAGGCGTGGCTTCAGGCGCCGGAGTGATGCGATAATCGATATCGGATGTATGTCTTTATTGATGAAGCCGGGCCCTTCATTCCGCCATCTGCAATGGGTCCGTCTTCATACTCTCTTTTGCTCGGGTTAGTTCTTCCCACAGTCGCTTGTGCTCAGCTCTGCTATGAGTTTCCGCGCATTAGAGACGCATGGCCAAACCTCGCTGTTGAGATTAAAGGAGGCAGACTGAATGCGGAGCAGGGTAAACAAGTCGCCGATCTCCTGGCAGCGTTCGATGGCTTGATAGAGTTCCGGATCATTGACATGGGCCATCATCATACGCCATCTCTCGAGCGATTCAAGGGGCTGCAAGCCGGGTCGGTTACCGAAAGCGTAACTCCACTACACCAGCCGACGCATCGGCATGTACCGCGGGCGGCCCTACAGGTTTCACTAAGTTTATTGCCAACCCGGACACTCGCGGGCGATAATCGGTGTCACTGACTATGGCCTCCGTTCAAACCGGCGATCGGCTCGACCATTACGGCGTCGATACGCCGGTTGCGAACAGTCGAGTGCGATCCCGTTTTCTTCGATCGCTTTCGCCGCGAGGAAGAGATCGGCAGAACGCTGGATCGCCCCTGTGTGATGAAGTTTCTCCCTGCCGAGGACCGCAGCCAGCTCGATATGGTGATGGAATGGGTGGACGGGCGCCTGCTCCGGCAAATCCTGAACGAGCGGGGAAAATTCCCGCCGAGCGGGCGGTGCGCATTGCGCTCCAGATACACAGCCGTGGATTCGTGCACCGCGATTTGAACCCCGACAACATCATGGTTGACGAACAAGATCGCGTGAAGCTCATCGACTTCGGCATCGCCGCCAACTCCGGGTCGCGGCGATTCACAAAGCTATCGCAGGTAATGGGAACGGCTCAGTACACTTCCGAGCAGGTTAAGGGGAAGCGTGGCGGGAAGTCGCCGTTTTCCCGCGATCATCCCTTCCTGACGATGAACGGCCGCATACTGAACAACCCGGTCCCGGCGCGCGAAATCGACCCCGGCATCTCCCCCCAACTTCAGGAAATCCTCTACCGCGCCCTGGAACGCGACCCCAAAAGACGCTATGCCAGCGCCCGCGAATTCGCCTGGGATCTGCAGCATCGGGATCTGGTCGGCGTGGCCGACCGCATCGTATTCTATGCGATGCTCGCGCCGATCCCGGCAGTCATCTTCGTATTGCTGCTGCTGGTGGCCAGGTACACATGAATAAGAGTCTCATAGTGGTGGTGTTGGCGCTCGCCGCCCTGCTGGAAGCGGGGGGAGACGCATTGGTCCGTGTGGGCCTGCACTCTACCGCGGCTGCGCCCAGGTACATCTTCTTCGCCGCCGGAGCCGTGGTCCTGTTCCTGTATGGCTTCACGGTCAATTCGCCCCCTTGGGATTTCGGCCGTTTGCTAGGCCTCTATGTGGTTTTCTTCTTTCTGTTTGCGCAGGTGATTTCATGGTTGGTTTTCCATCAGAAACCCAGCGCTGCTGTGCTCATCGGGGGTGCGTTCATCGCCGTTGGCGGGCTAATTATCTCTCTGGCATCTTGAGAGAAGTACGCGGCAGTTGAGCTCTCAGCGTGCCGCGTCATGAGTCGCGGGGACGCAAGACGGCTCCCCCGCCGCATCCAATGCCACAGTGAACTTGTCGCCGCATGCCTTGCGCATCTCCTCTTGCGCGGCCTTGGCGGCTTCTTGCGCCCGGTCGGCGCGCGCGGCTGCCGCTATGGCTTCTGCCTGCGTCCGCCAAAACCGGGCGCGAATCTCGGCTGCGATCTGCGGCGGCTTGGGGGCTTCCTTCGCAGCCGGAGCTTGCGCGAAAGCAGAGACCGCCAGTAAAGTCGATCCGATTAATTGTGAGTACATAGTCCGTTTGTCCATTGTGTACAAGTTGTTGAAGTTACGCCCGCTGCGCCGGAAGTGCTATAGCCGCCGGAGTCGATCGCTCCATACCCCACGGCGCCGGCGGTAACCTTCAGCAGTCCAGCCGACTCACGCTGTAGTCCAACGTCGGCAGTTCCCGCGAACACGCTATTGACGTTGTGCCAGACCATCAGCGCGTCGCTCGACAGGCTCGCGGTCTCAGTATCCAGCGATATCTTATAGTTCGTTCCGTCGCCCGTGGCATAACCGCCGTCCCAGTTGATGAACGCGACATTCGATCCGGCATTATTTTGCCACAGAATCGAACCAGCGCCGTTAGCAGCCTGGCTTGAGCTGTTCTTGATGACGATTTGAGTGTTGCCGCTGGCGGCGTTGTTGTAGATTGTTCCGCCGGTGGAATTGAGCGTGGTGCCCCCAAACGTCACCGCCGTGAGCCACGCCGGGCTGGCATAGGTCTGAATCGACGACAGCGCGTTGGTGACCTGCGCCGCCGTATAATCGCCGGACGCCGCTACGACCGCGCCCGTGCGTCCGAATACCGAGCTTACCGCGCCGCCCCCCGCCGAAATCGTAATTGGCTGCCATTGTGAATTTGCCGCGCTCCACGCCAAGCTCTGGCCATCGCTCGGAGCCGTAGCCGCTATCGCCCGATTCTGGATCTTAGCCACCGTGTTCGCGCCGATGCCCCCTGTAACGTCTCCCGCTAAGGTTGTAGCGAAGGTAGCGCCGTTGATTTCCAAGCCACCTGCGTCAAGTATCCCGTAGCCTCCGGCGCCATTGGTCACTTTCAGGATTCCGCCAGCCGTCTCCCGTGCGAGTCCAGTGTCCGCGGCCCCGGAGAATGCGTTGTTGAGGTTATGCCACACGATCACAGAGTCGCTAGATAACGTTTCCGTGCTGGTATCCACGCTGATCTTATAGTTAGTACCGTCGCCCTCGGCGTAGCCTCCATCCCAGTTGATAAAAGACATCGTAGCGCCGGCATTGTTTTGCCAGAGAATCGACCCCGCGCCATTCCCAGCCTGGCTCGAACTGTTCTTGACGACGATTTGAGTATTGCCGGCGCCCGCAGGGTTATACACCGTACCGCCGATGGCGTTCAGGGTTGTGGGCAGGGTGACCGGCTGCCATTTGGCCGCCGAGGCGGACCATCCCAGATACTGCTGATCCGCGGGTGCAGCGCTCGAAATCGGACGTCCTTGCAGCGCGGTAACCGTAGTGGCTAGCCCGCTATTGCTTATGTCGCCAGCTAGAGCCGGCATCTGCGCGGCCGCCAGGGTGCCGGCAATTGCGCCCAGATTCGACCACAGGAGGTTGAGTGAGCCGTCGGTAGTTGCGACTTGCCCGGACGCGCCGCTGCCAGTCCACAGATTGAACTGCCCATTGAAGCCGGACGACGGAGCGCATACTCCCATATCATGCACACTGTTCGCATCCGATAAATGCAAACATCCGGGCACGTTAGCGCCGATGTTGGCATAAACGCCGCCTGTGGCAGTCAATGTCCCGCCCGAAGTCACATTACCGGTTGTCGCCAGGGAAGCGAAATCGCCGATGAGCGACGCATTGGCAATGATGCCGGTCGTTACCGCATCGGCAGGCAGCGCGGAGTCGGGCAGCGTACCGGCGATCTGCGCAAAAGTGTAGTCCCCGCTCTGCGCGGTAACCGCACCTGTGCGGCCGAAGATCGAAGTGATCGCCCCGCCGCCGCCGGCGCCCCCGCCGCCTTCGAGCGTCCAGGTATTTGCAACCGTGCACCCGAACAGATTCTGACCCGGCGAGGCGTCCGTCGCGAAGTACTGCTCACCTACGATGCAAGTCGCGGGCTTGCTTGCACCGATACCGGCCTTGGCCGGCAGAGTGTGACCGCCGCCGCTGAAATCCACTGTGCCTGTCACTCCGGCGATCCCGCCCGTACTCAGCGAAACCAGGTTGCCCGTCGCGCTATCGACCTTCCAACGGTTCACCAGGCTGTTCCACGTTGATCCGGCAGCACCGCCCGGCACAGTCCCGAAGATGACGTTGCCGCCGTTCGCGGTGCCCGTTCCCGGTCCACCCGCGATGATGTGATCCTGCCCCGCCACATTCGTCCCGCTGGCGCCGGAACTGGAAACCAGGACGCCCGCAGGCGCCGCCGCGGTCACCATCCCGTTGCCCAACCAAATCTGTTGGACCGGCGATGCATCGCTCCCCACTACCATCTGATAGGATCCGTACACCGTGGCGTAGGCGCCTAGCGCGATGGACTTGCTGGGCGTGGCGCCTTCCTGCGCGCCCAAGTTAGCGTCCGCCGTGGTATCGACGTAGGCCGTCGTGACGTTGTCGTCAATAGTGGCCACATAATACCATTGGCGGGGAGCTTGGTTGGCCGTGATCACCGTACACAGCGTAGTCGGACATACAACCGTACGATAGATCTTGCGCGCCGACGCAACGAATGGCCCGGTATAAGTTGGGATCCCGGCTATAGTCACTTCTTTGTGCGCGGCATCGGTAAGAACTCCCAGGTAACTGTTATTGGAAAGCGCGGTTTCCTGTCCGTTGAGGACATACGACACCTTGTACCAGTACCAGCCAACCGAAAGGTTGGCGGTCGCGCTGGTCGGTGTGAGGGTTACACCCGCCGATGTGCTCGGATAGTACATATCGGCATAGGCACCGAGACCCGTCAGGTAATGGCCGCTGGTCACGCCGAACATGGCGTTGAAGCCCATGCCGGCGTTGTCGTATCCGGTGGTGAGCGACCACAGGGTATTCATGCCCATACAGTCGTTTTCGTACCCAGTCACGTTCCACGCGCACGAATCGATTCCGTAACCGCTGTTGCGGTATCCTGTGGTGTTGATTCCCACGCTGTCTATCCCGAATGCGGCATTATTATAGCCGGTAGTGTTTTGATACAATGCGCGCAATCCGAACGCAAAATTGTCATAGCCGGTGGTATTGTTCCCCAGCGCGTTTTCGCCAACCGCCGTGTTGTAACTGCCGGTCGTGTTCAAGACCATCGCCAGATTGCCAACCGCCACATTCTGTTGTCCGGTGGTGTTAGCGGTCAGCGCAAGCTCCCCAATGCCGACGTTTTGGTTGCCCGTGGTCAACCCTTCTAATGCGTCATAGCCGATTCCAACGTTAAAGCTGGCAAGCCCAGCCGATCCGCCCCCGGGAGTCATGGTGCGGTTGCCGGCGCCATTGCCAAAGAACACATTGTGACCGGTAGATGTCGGATCGCGATATGTGCTCAGTGCGCCGTCGGTGAACAGAATTGTGTCGGTGTCCCACCGGGCACTGTTGGCGCCGTCCGCCACTAGCACGGTGTTCGCAGCGGGAGTGCCGCCTGGATTCACGACAGCATTCCCCGTCGTCGGCGTGGCCGGCGCCCATGCGCTTCCGGCCGCGTTCCACGTCAATACCTGACCGTTGGTTGGCGCGGTGCCTGCCACCGCGTGGCTTTGCAACCCCACAACCGTGGCTGCCAAACCGGTATTCCCGACATCACCTGTCAACAGAGGCATCTGCAAAGCTGGCAGTCGAGCGCTTCCGTCAAGCGGAGCGTATCCGTTCGCGACTCCCCGGTTTGCGTGATTTTCGGGCGTGAAGCCCAATGCGGCGGTAACGTCGGAAGGTGCTGCAACGCTGGGCGCGCCGGTTCCGGCAGTGATCTTAAGAAGCCCTGTAGGCAGGCTGGGGAGAGACACACCGCCTAGCTGGTTCGCGTTGATCTGTCCGCCGGCGGTGTAGTTCAATGTACCGCTGATCACAAGCGCATTGAAATTGTTTCCGGAACCTACACCATTAAACGCGACACTACCCACCGTGCCGCCTGTGTCTCCGCACAAGAAACCGTGCGTCACCAGGCTGTAGTTCAGGTGGCTGCCGCCGAAGTCGGGACAGGACGGAAGAGTGGACCAGGTACCGATCGCCGGAGCGGTCGTCAGGAGGGTCTGGTCCGATGCACTGTTAGCCGGTACGCTGGTACCGTTGATCGCCCCGATTGGCGGCAGATTTACGGTTGGCAACCACGTATTCGCGTCCAGCGGCGCGTAACCTCCAGCCACACCCTTGTTCCCCAAATTCTCGGCCGTATATCCGAGTTGAGGGACCGAGGTAGAGCAGGCGGTGGACCAAACTCCGGCGGACTTCGGACCATACAGGCAGTAGCTTATGGTGTTGAGGAAGTAATCTCCGTTCGCGCCGACCGTGTTTGCCGGCGCGGCCGTGCCATACCAGATAGTAGCGCCGGCGGGTATTTCCACGCGCGCCGAGCCTCCGCCGCCAACGGCGACTTGCGCTGGCGCGGCAATTGCGGTCAGCACACACACGAGTCCCGATAGAACAATGCTTTTCATATTGCAGTTAGCCTCCCTGATTTCAATAGCGGGTCACTGTGGGGCAGGACGGCATCCTGCGCAAACTGGGCCGATTGACAATCGGCCCGCAGGTTGCCAACCTGCCCCACAAGCGAACCTACCGTTGGTAGAGCATGCCCGTTATCACCGCGGCGCCCGATACGCTGTCCACAGCGAGGGCGGTAGGATCGAGCACGTTGGAATCGCGCTCGTCTCCGACCACCACCGACTGGCCGGACTGCAGTACCGCTATGACTCCCGCACCGGTGGTTTTGTTCAGGCCCCTCAATCCGACAAAGACCGAATCGGCGGAATTCGCGGTCTGGAAGGCTTGTATCAAGACCTTGTTGCAGCGTAGCGGAAACCCGGACGGCGCCGGCACATTCGCCGTCAAAGCCGTATCGCTTGCAGTGACAAAACCAAG
>DATNMW010000296.1:0-7356 GCA_035602155.1 Bryobacteraceae bacterium
GAACCGGAGCGACGGGGCCGGCCGATCCCTCCGCCATCATCTCTGCCGCGATTTCACGCACCGATTCGTAGCGCTCGAGATCGTATTGGCCCGGCGAATAGGCCATACCGCTTTGCGCGATCGCCTGCAGGCGCCGAGCCCAATCCAGCCACTTCGGTTCCATCAATACTCTTTCCAGAAAAGCTCCGCGTCGGACCGGCGTACGTAATTCGCGTCGATGCCGGCCGGGTCCACGGCTTGGCCCGCGCGCAACTGCTCACACGCGATGCGCCCCACCGCCGCAGCCAGCGCGCGCGGAGCCGTAGTCACAACCGCGCTCGCAAAGCGCGTGCCCGCAACCGCCGCCGCGAATGGACTGAAATCCAGCGCTACAAACTCGATCTCGCCATCCGGCAAAGTCCCCAGCCAAGCCGTGAACGGCATCACGGTTTCAGGTACGACGGCCGCGCCGTGCGCGTCATACACCGCTCCGTAAACTTCGCCCCGGCGCGCATCCAGCACCACGGCGCGCAGCGCAGCTGAGCCGAAAGCGGCCATGGCCGCCAGGTTTGATACCGCCACTACAGGCTTGCCGGTAGCCTCCGCCAAGCCCTTCACACAAGCCAGTCCGATCCGCACGCCGGTGAACGATCCCGGACCGGAGGCCGCCGCGAAACAATCCACCTCCTCCGTTTTGCATGCATGCCGCGCCAGCAGTTCCGCCAGACGGCCGAACAGAATCTGGCCGAACCCTTCGGGCGAATGCAGCAGCATCTCTTCCAGGACTACCCCGCCGCGCAACAGCGCCAGGCTGCCGAATTCGTGCGTGGTGTCTACAGCCAGAATCAGTTCGGTCACTTGTCGAGCTGGTAAGTTTTGTCCACGCTATAGACTTTGCCGTTGGCGTTCATGCCGTAGAGCCGCAGGTCCATCACCGCCGGATAATTTACGGCTATGTGCGGCGGAAAACCGACCGTGCCTTTTTGCCCGGTCCCCAGGACGCGATATCCCTCGCCATCGACGGTCGCGTCGCCGGTCCAAAGCCACAGCATACTGCGGGTGGCGCGCGATTCCTTCTTGAATTTAGCCTCGAACCAGGGCAGCTTCGTCTCCGAAATCGAGGTGTCCGCAGGCTGCGCGATCTCAAAGGGCACCTTCCCGACTTCCTGCTCGACTACCTGCATGTCGATGGGCCGCGATTCGAACTTGTAAGACTTCAGCATGCCCTCCTTGTGCGCTTCGCGCGACACATGCAACATCCAATCGTGCGAGCTGTCGGGCGGCGATCCGGTGAAATGCTCGCCGTGGTAGCCTTTCTTCTCCTTGATTTCGTCGCCGTCGCTGGGGTTGATCCAGGTGACATCGTAACTGTGGTTTTCCACGCGCAATTCGACCGGGCCGGGCTTCTCCACATAGACGATGTATTCGACTGCCGAAACCGTGTCGTCGACGCCCAGATGGGCCTCCGCGACCGCCACCGCGCGGCCGCCGTCCACTTCGAAGTAGGGCTCCAACTCCCAGTGGCGGCTGCCCGCGAACAAGTTGTACCACACGGTCATGGCCTTCGCCCCGGGCGAGTCGAGGTACTTCGGATCGACCGGGACATTGCCGGCGCCCGCCGTGCCGCTGTTGAAGTAGGTCGGGTAATCACCGTCCATGACGGTGTTCCAAAGGCGATGGCGGAACGCGTTGCTATCCACGTCGTCCGGCTGGGACTTGCCGGCGCCGCTATCCTCGCCCGCGAATTTCAGGTTGACGAAGGGCGTGGGGAAGAGCTGATGCTCGATGGCGCAGACCGGGTCCTCGCCAGTGTGGTGCGCCACGAAGTCCATCCAACCGTCGTCCGCCAGGCCGCCGGATGTCGCCAGGTTGCCGCTGGTGCGGGGATGCTGATAAGGGTCCATCTGCTTCAGCAGCGTGCCGATTTCTTTCATCAGGGCGCGGCCGGTGTCGTAAGTCTCGAACGCCTGCACGCCCTGCCAGGTGACGTTCATGCCCGCATAACGAGCCACGATATAACCGATATAGCGCTGCCGCTGCTGCCAGTTGGGAAACAGGCGCGTAAGCTGGTTTTGCGGCCCGGCCAGGATCAGGTCGGCGACGATGCCTTTTTGGTTCATGTAGCGGATGGCCTGATCGAGGTGCTGAAAGTGTTCCACGTTGGGGTGGTCGGGCGAGGGGAAAATTCGCGCGGCCTGTTCGGGCGTGCCCAGCACCAGGCCCCGTATGTGATTGAACTTTTGTGCCGCGCGCGTATCCACGATGCGTTGAAACAGCGCTTGGTCCGCCTGGGCAAGGAAAGCGAAGGGGTATAGCGTGTCGCCCATCCAGAGATGCGGCTGGCGGCCGAGTCCCGCGGTCCAGGCCCAATGATGCACGTTGGCGGCGCGGACGAAGCCCGGCGCGTCGGAATCCGCCGCGGTGAATGCTCCGTTCTGGCCCTCCCAGCGCTGGACATTGCTGCTGACGCGCCAGAGCCATTCGCCCGCTTCGGTGGGCGTGAAGCGGATCACCAGCCGCTGGCCGCCATCCCAGTAAGCTGGCAGCTTGAAGGTGTGGAAGTGGGGCGAGCGAAACTCGGCGGACAGATTGACATCCACGTAGGGGTTGGGGTGCGCGGCGGCTTCCTCCGTATTCAGGTCGAAGACGAACTCGCACGGGGTGAAGGCCGGCGTATTATTGCAGGGCGCTTGGGCGAAGAGGGAGAGGCCGATGCCGGCGAGGGGCATCAAACGGAAGAGAGCCATCCCTCTAGTGTAGTTGTTCATTCGAATTGCGCACGCGGACGACGCGGCGTACCCACCCTGGGGCGTGTTGCCAGCACGACATAAATCAAGTCTGCGTGGTATTCCTCCGGGCAAGCCGGATACCTTACAGTTATTGTGAGCGAAGCTGTTCGGAGGAGGGATTATGAAGTGGATGGGGCTTGCGTGCGGTGCAATCGTTCTTGCAGCCGGCGCACTCGCGGCGGATAGCACGGGCCGCGCAAACATCAGCGGAGAGTGGCAGCAAGCGACTGCCGCCGGCAAGGATTCCGGAGAAGCCTGGGTATTGGACAGCAAACCGGACGCAATCCATGTTACGCAACTCCAGAACGGCCAAAGGGTGGCGGAATACGATTGCAATACTCTTGGTCGAGAATGCGACGTGAAAGGTTCGGGGCGGCACGCGAAAGTGTCATTCTACTTCAACGGCCCCAAGCTCGTGCAGTTGGAGACGCGCGGCTCGGAGGTCGTAAAACGACGCTTTTCAGTGGCGGACCAGGGGAACTCGATGGAGGTCGAAACGATGCCCATTCAGCCCGCCGGAAAACCGGCGGTACAACAATTCAAGCGAGTGCCGGTATCCGCGGCGCAGAAGTAGTCCGGGCGACATGCCCTGGCGGATTCGACGTCCCGCGCTTGGCGTCTTCGAGCCGGCGCCGGATCTGCGTCTGTGCGAGTATGTTCGGCGTCGAACTGACCAGCGGCCCCATCCTCAAAACCCGTGCTTCGTCGCACTTATGCAAAGCGGTATACAGCGTCGACGGGATTAATCCACGCCTCCCGTTGCGGCGTCGAAGTATGCGAGGGAAAAATAAGGGACGCTAAGTCCGCGACCCAGGAATCACCGTAGCTCGCGGCGCAGCACGGGCAACGCGAACAACACCTGGAGACGCGAACTTGTGAGGAGGTAATAGCGGAACTGGCTTACTGCGTCGTCGCTGGCGGCTTGCCGATACGAAACTTTCACAAACGCGGGCCGGTCTTATGCTTGGCAAGCAGGGCGTCGTGTTCTTCCTGTGTGCCGGCGAAACCCGGCACGGTTCGCTGTTCGATGGCGGCCAACCCCGCATCGACGACTTGCTGAATGGACTTGTAGGCGCCGCGGCTGATGACAGCCTGGACGCGGCGCTCTTGTTCGGGCGCGAGTGATCGTCAATGGCCTGCTGCTCCCGATGCTCCTTGCTTCAGAGTGACGGAAGGTCCGGTTTAAGGCAACCTCAAAGCGTTCGAGCGGCCACGCCGGCGAAGGCGGGCAGGCGCGCCGGGAAGTTGGACGCGCGTGCCGGAATTGGGCCAGCGATGGCTCATGAGGGCATCGTTTCGAACCGTTGAGAAAGATGACGTTGGCGGTTCGCCGCTCTGCTACCGGGAGAGTGCATGATGCGGATCAAATCCGGCGATCTGGCCGTTGGCCTGAAAGCCCTGAGCCAGGATACCAGCAAGACCGTGTCGGTTAAGTTGAGATAGGCCCAGTTTTCGCCTTGCCTACATCGAAACCGGCAGCCGCAGAACGAAGGTGGTGCCCTTGCCCGGCTCGCTGGTGAAGTCGATGCCGCCATCGTGCAACTGGACGATGCGAAAGGTCATCGCCAGGCCGATGCCGGAGCCTTCGGGTTTGGTGGTGTAGTAGAGGCGGAAAATCTTGTCGCGCAGCTCCGGCGGGATGCCCACGCCGGTATCGCCGATGCGAATCTCGGCCTCGTCTTCGCGAATGGCGCACTCGACATGCAGTTCGCCGCCCTGCGGCATGGCCTGAATGGCATTCACCACCACATTCAGAATGGCCTGCTTCATCAGGTCCCGATCCACGCGGATGTTGGCCGCGTCGGTATCCGCGTTCACCGAAACGCGGATGCCGGCGGCCTCGGCCTGGGGCTTCGCCAGGTCTACGATTTCGCGCACGAAGGAATCCAGCGGCACGTCCGCCGGATGCAACTCCACGGGCCGCGTGAAATCCAGGAAAGTCTTCACCACGCGGTCCAGCCGCAGGATCTCGCGCGAGATGATCTCCATCTGGGGAGCGATATCGGTGTCCTCCCGGGCCAGTTTCATGCGCGCCAGCTCCACGTGCATCAGGATGGCATTCAGCGGGTTCTTGACCTCGTGCGCGACGCCGCTGGTGATGCGGCTGATGGCGGAAAGGCGATCCGCCGTCTGCAGTTGGCGGCCCACCTGGCGGGCGGCCTCCGGATCGCGCAAGCGCACCAGCAGCCCAGTGCCGCGGCCGGGATTGTTGCCCGCGCTGAGCGGCTCCAGAATATCCACCGAGAGCAAAGCCACGAATGCGCCCGATCCATCGGTGCGGGTGATGGGCACGCGCCGGTTGCCGATGGGACGGCCGGTTTGGGCGGCCTGGGCAAGCATCAGCCCCAATGTAGTGTTGGGCGGGAAAACCTCCGCCAGGGCCAGGCCCATCAGGTCGGCGCGCATCTTGCCCAGGAATTTCTCGACCGCGCCGGAGGCCACCATCAGGCGGCGGTCGCGCCCGAACATGAGCACGGCGTCCTCCAGTTGATCGAGAAGCCGCTCGAAGTTGCCGCGCAGGTCGGAGAAATCGAACTGCGCGCCGCGAAGCTGCTCGCCCAGCAGATTGACCTTGGTGGCCATCAATCCGAACTCATCGGCGCCGGTGCGCGAGACGGGCGCCAGGGCCTTGGGGTCGTAATCGCCGGTGGCCACTACGTCCAGCATATGTCCCAGGCGGCCCAGGGGCCGGAAGGCGATGATCGAAAACAGCAGTGTGATGCAGAGAGCGCCGGCCACCGATGCAAGAGCCACGCTGGCGCTTTTCTTCAGCGTGGGCATGATATCCAGCGCCTTAATAAGAGGCGGGTAGATGACCACGCGCACATGCAGATCCGGTTTCCGCGGGTCGGCGCCCAAGGGCTGGTCGAGCTGGTAGTAAGTTTGCTGGTTGAGAATCTTGAGCTTGTCCAGCCAGTTGGTGTTGCGTACGATGGGCTGGAAGTCCCTATAGTTCGGGAACGTTTTCCCCTGCTCCTTCGGATCGCTGTCCAAGAGGATGGCGTTATCGTCGTCGCAAACCGCGATCTCCAGCAGCGCGTGCGAAGCGCTCATGATGTCGATCAGTTTACGCTCGAGGTTGGACGCGCCCAAGGCCTGGCGCCAGGCGTGTTGGCGGTCGTTGTTGAGCGCCTCCACGACGGCGTTCGACGCCACGCGCTGCAACAACTGAGCGTGCTCCAGGGTGACCTCGTACTGGGCGTCCATCTGATACCCCAGATCCAGGATGGAAATGATGGCGACAATGGCCGTCATCACCAGGACCGAAGAGAGCGTCAACCTGGTCTGGGTGCTCATCGCCGTGAGCTACTCCGGGATCAGCAGCAGTTTCCCGGCGGTGTGGCGGCCTTCCAGGTCGCGATGGGCCTGGGCGGCCTCGGAGAGCGGATACGCGCGGTCCACGCGGATCTTCAGCTCGCCGGAGGACACCCAACTCAGCACGTCGCCCGCGCGCCACAGGAGTTCCTCGCGCGTTACACAATGATGCGCGAGGCTCGGCCGCGTGAGAAATAGCGACCCTTTGGCGTTCAAAATGTTCGGATCGAACGGAGGCACCGGGCCGCTGGATTGCCCGAACAGCGCCAGCATGCCGCGCGGCCGCAAACAATTGAGGCTCTTGGCAAAGGTGGTGGCGCCCACCGAATCGTACACTACGTCAACGCCCCGTCCCCCGGTAAGGCGCTTCACTTCAGCCTCGAAATCCTGGTGCGTATAGAAGACGATCTCATCGGCGCCGGCCTGCTTGGCAAGCTGCGCCTTGGCTTCGGTGGAGACGGTGCCAAAGACCCGCGCGCCGATGCGATGGGCCATCTGCACCAGCAGCAATCCGGCGCCGCCCGCGGCCGCGTGTACCAGGCAAGCGTCGCCGGCTTTGAGCGGGAAAGTGGAATGCGTCAGATAGTGCGCGGTCATGCCTTGCAACATGGCCGCCGCGGCTGTCCGGAAATCGACACCGGCAGGAATCTTGACCAACTGCGCGGCCGGAACCACCGCGTATTCGGCGTAGGAACCGCGCGCCATGGCATAAGCCACGCGATCCCCGGGCCGGACATCGGTGACGCCCGCACCAACGGATTCCACCGTGCCCGCGCCTTCCGATCCCAGCGTCGCCGGTAAGTCGGCCTTGTACAGACCGGTGCGAAAATATACGTCGATGAAATTGACGCCAGACGCGGCGATCTTGACCAGCGCCTGCCCGGCCGCGGGAACCGGCAGGGGCAGGTCGACCAATTCCATTGTTTCCGGGCCGCCTGTTTCCTTAATCCGGATGGCTTTCATGGATAACCTTTACGCGCGCCGTACGCCACGCGCGGCGAATATGAACGGTTGATGCATAGAGTAACAGATACAGCAAAGCGAACGGAAATGCGAGCAAGCGGCCTAGGGTGCGGGCGGCCCCCGCGCCGCTCAGTCCGGCGCGAAACAACGCGAAGTGCAGGATGGCGCGCCAATGCCCCCAGTCGAGCCAGAAGTAGTCGCCGTTTTCGTTGATCGCGAAAATCTTGGCCGGCAGGCGCGCGGCCAGCGCCCATTTCCATTTGGTCATGATCGGTTCGGCCGAACAGACCAATCCCACGATGGAGTAGCG
>DATNMW010000297.1:0-49069 GCA_035602155.1 Bryobacteraceae bacterium
ATCGAGCGCAGATACTGCCGGATGCGCGCGCCCACGTCGATGCCCGCGATATCCTGCATGCCGAACGGTCCCACGGGCATGCCGAAGCCGGTCATCACCTGGTCGATTTGCGGGACGCTTGCGCCCTCTTCCAGCAGCAGATATCCTTCGCGCATGTAGTAGGCCAGCATACGGTTGGCGACGAAGCCGAAACAGTTGCCCACCACCACGCCCACCTTGTTGAGCTTCTTCGAGAGCTTCAGCGAAGTGGCGATGGTCTGGTTTCCGGACTCGCGCCCGCGCACGATTTCCATCAGCTTCATGACATTCGCGGGGCTGAAGAAGTGGTGGCCGATCACGTTGGCTGGACGGCCGCTGGCCTGCGCGAATTGATCGATATCCAGCGTGGAGGTGTTGGACGCCAGCATGCAATCGGGCTTGGTGACGCGGCCCAGATCGGCGAAGACGGACTTCTTCAGCTCCAGGTTTTCGAATACGGCTTCGACCACGATATCGACCCGATCGAAACCGTCGTAGGTGAGGGTGGGGCGGATCAGGGACATGACGCGGTCCACCTGCTCGGGAGTCATCTTGCCCTTTGAGGCCGAGATATCGTAATTGCGGCGAATGGTAGCGAGGCCCCGGTCGAGAGCCGCCTGGTCGGATTCCTTGAGCAAGACGGGGATGCCGGCGTTGGCGTAATTCATGGCGATGCCACCGCCCATGGTGCCCGCGCCGACCACCGCCGCCGCGCGGATTTCCACGGTGGGTGTGTCTTTCGGGACGCCGGGAACCTTGGCGGCTTCGCGTTCGGCGAAGAACAGGCGGATCAGGTTGCGGGATTCGGCGGAGAGCACGCAATCGGCGAAGATCTCGATTTCGCGCGCGGAGCCGGCGTCGAAGCCCCCTTGCACACCGGCCGCGATGGCGTCGACGGCGGCGTAGGGTGCGTGCGCGCCGCGGGCGGTCTTCTTCAGGCTGGCGCGGGCCGCGTCGATCGCGGCGGCGGCCATTGCGTAATCGGCGATTTTGGTTTCCTGCTCGCGGACTTTGCGCGTTTCGCTGGCGGCGGCCTTGGCGCGCGCGAAGGCGACTGCGCCCGCGAGCAGGTCGCCCTCGACAATGTGATCGACGATGCCTTCGGCCAGCGCGCGCTTTGCGCCGATGTGCTGGCCTAGCGTGCAGAGTTCCACGGCGGTGGCCACGCCGCACAAGCGCGGCAGACGCTGCGTGCCGCCGGCGCCGGGAATGATGCCCAGCAGCACTTCGGGCTGGCCCACTTTGGCGCCGGGTACGGCAACGCGATAGTGGCAGGCCATGGCGAACTCGATGCCGCCCCCCAGAGCGGCGCCATGAATGGCGCACACCACCGGTTTGGGACAGTCTTCGATGCGCCGCAACAGCGCGTGTACGCGATGCGAACGGTCGATCGAAACTTCGCGGTTCGGGATTGTGCCGAAAACCTTGATATCGGCGCCGGCGATGAACGTGTTGCCCGCGCCGATCAGCACCACAGCCTTAACAGCCGGGTCGGCGGCGGCGCGCGCCACACCTCCGTCGATGCCTTCGGGCACGCCGGGGCTGAGGGCATTCACGGGCGGATTGTTTATGGTGATTATGGCGACGTCATCTTGGACGGTGTATTGGACGAGTTCTGGCATAGTGATCCGACCCATTATGGCACTGGAGTCGGCCCTGGCGCAGATTCGCGGGGACAGTTTTGCGGGCGGCTTGCGCGCAACTCAGGCTACCTACAAGTTGCAGTCGATAACGAACTCGCCGCGGTGCGCCGCCCAGCTAACCAGGAGCAATATGCCCACTGTCGCCAGACAGCTAACGCCGATGATGGAGTATCTTGCAATCCGCATTTCCTTCAAGAGCGGGCCAAAGACCGACTCACCAGGTGACGCCATGCTATTGAGAATGCGATCTTGTCCCCTGTGGCATAGGTACACCAGAGCCGCGTACCCTCCGTGCACAAAATACTTACCACAATCGGGACCCCGGACCTATGAAGGACGTTCCTGGCGAAGCAGTCCCCGTGAGCCAAGAGGTAAATGAATCCTATTAGCTGAGCGGTTACAAACGCGGTGATCGCGTCGGCGTACAGCGTAAGGCGGCTCGCCGTGTCATCTAACATGCTGGCCATTCAAATCCTCCCGCATAATTGTCTCATAGCCGCACTCGGCGCATTCCCTGCCACGACGAAGGAGCTGGACATGGCAGAAGAGAACTATAGAATGTATCGGCTCAAGTCTTGATCCTTGACGATGTCGGCCAACTGCTTGCGCACGTACACCGCATCGATTTTCACGGTCTTCTTTTTCAAATCCGGGCCTTCGAAGGAGACCTCTTCGAGCAGCTTCTCCATGATGGTGTGCAGGCGGCGTGCGCCGATGTTCTCGGAGCTTTGATTGACCTGCGCGGCGAATTTGGCGACTTCCTCCAGCGCGTCGTCGGTGAAGGTCAGCTTGATGCCCTCGGTTTCCATCAGCGCGGTGTACTGTTTGGCGAGCGCGTTCTTAGGCTCCTTCAGGATGCGGATGAAATCCTCCACCGTGAGAGATTTCAGCTCCACGCGGATGGGAAATCGCCCCTGCAGCTCGGGGATCATGTCGGCGGGCTTGGAGACGTGGAACGCGCCGGCAGCCATGAACAGAATATGGTCCGTGCGCACAAACCCGTAACGCGTATTGACGGTGGTGCCCTCGACGATGGGCAGGATATCGCGCTGCACGCCCTCGCGGCTGACATCCGGGCCGTGGCCGGTTTCGCGTCCGGCGATTTTGTCGATTTCGTCGAGGAAGATGATACCGCTGGTTTCCACGCGCTCCAGGGCGACGCGCGTGACTTGGTCCATGTCGATGAGCTTTTGCTCCTCTTCCTGTCCCAGGTAATCGGCGGCTTCGGCCACCCGCATCTTGCGCTTGCGGGTCTTGCCGCCGAAGAAATTGGGGAGCATGTCCTTAATATTGATGCTCATCTCCTCGATGCCCGCGTTGGTGGCGAACTCGATGTTGGGGGCGCGGTCCTTCACTTCCAGCTCCACCATGCGTTCATCGAGCTTGCCCTCCCGCAAACGCTCGCGCAGCTTTTCCCGCGTGCGCTCGACGCTTTCGGTGGGCTCCGGTTGCGGCGGCATGAGCAAATCGAGCAGGCGCTCTTCGGCGTTGGCTTCGGCGCGGTCGGCAACTTCTTCGAGGCGCTCTTCGCGCACCATGTCGATGGCGATATCCACCAAATCGCGGATCATGGATTCCACGTCGCGGCCCACGTACCCGACTTCGGTGAATTTGCTGGCCTCTACCTTCAGAAACGGCGAATTGGCCAGCCGCGCCAGCCGCCGCGCGATCTCCGTCTTGCCGACGCCAGTGGGACCGATCATGAGGATGTTCTTGGGCATGACCTCGTCGGCCATTTCGGGGGGCAGTTTCTGGCGGCGAATGCGGTTGCGCAACGCGATGGCCACCGCGCGCTTGGCCTGGGCCTGCCCGACTACGTGCTTGTCGAGCTCGCGCACGATTTCGCGGGGGGTGAGCTCATCGAGGATAGGCTCCTCGTCCACAGACTGGGCGGGAAGATAAATGACCATTTCAGGCGAGCTCCTCGTAGGTGATGTTGTCGTTGGTGTAGATGCAAATGCGGGCGGCGATCTGCATGGATTGTTCGGCGATCTGGCGGGCGGGGAGCTTGGTGTTGCGGAGCAGCGCCGTGGCGGCGGAAAGCGCAAACGGGCCGCCGGAGCCGATGGACGCCGCACCCTCGTCCGGTTCGATGACATCGCCATTGCCGCTGACAATGTACGTGTTCTTGTCGTCCGCTACCAGCAGCAGCGCTTCCAGGTGACGGAGCATACGGTCGGTGCGCCAGTCCTTGGCCAACTCCACGGCGGCGCGGGATAGGTTGCCGTTGAATTGCTCCAGCTTTGATTCGAAGCGCGCGAACAGGGCGAAGGCGTCGGCCGTGGAGCCTGCGAAACCGGCTAGGATCTTGTCGTTGTAGATGCGGCGCAACTTCTTCGCGGACGATTTCAGGACTTCGTGGCCGAGAGTCACTTGGCCATCGCCCGCCATCACTACTTTGTTGTCGCGGCGGACGCAGAGCACCGTCGTCGAGCGTATGCGTTGTTTCATTCGAAACAACTAGTCTATCGCAGCGCGCGATCGGCTATTGGCGATGGCAGGCGAAACCGCCTGCCCCGCCATACTTTAGCCGTTGGAAGAAATGTTGATTCCGGCGCTGGACAACGTGTTCGTAATAATAGACATCGGATTCAGCGATCCGCTCTGCGGGTTGTTTACCTGGAACTGCGCCAGCAGTTGGCTTAGCGGGCTGGTACTGGCGGGATTGCTGGGGCTGCTGGAACTGCTATCCGCATCGGTTGACGCAGCGTGGCCATGATGATGGTGATGGCCGCCACCGATAGCCTGCGCCAGATCCTGCATGTTGGGTAACTGGCCGCTCTGCGAGGCGTTCGTGAAATCCGTCGCAAGCTGGCTGAGCTGGGTCGCCTGAGTCGAATTGCCATCCGTCGTCGCGGTTTGGGCGGCGGTTTGCAAGTTCGTGGCGATTTGCTGGGTGACCTGCTTGTACTCGGCTGGATTCGACTGTTGAAGTTGCTGCAGCGTGCTCATCAGTTGAGCGAACGGCGAAAGCTGGCTGGTCTCCGACGGCGCCGTCACCGACGACGCGGAGGCGCTGCTTGAACTATTTGCGGTCGAGTTGGTGCTTTGGAGCGTGTTGCTGATAATCGACTGCAAATAACTGCTGGAAAGGTTGTTTAGCGAACTTATGGCACTCATGGTTCCCTTATCGGCATTTTTGCCTCCGCTCGCCGGATATCGCAAGTTATTGAAAAGGCTGGATCGAGCCACTCGCGGCGGCGCCAAATTCTCGTCGGAGGCCGGAATCCTTGGCGCGGCTCGGGGCGCAGCGCGAATTGGCAGAGTAAGGTGGGCGCTCCGCTGCCGGCCCGGATTGACGATCCGGGCCGGTAAATCCAACGTTAGGCGAAAGGAGGCAACGGATGTTCACCATCACGTCGACTGTTATGATCGCCGGAGTCACGGCGATCACGGTAACGATCCGCATTCAGCGGCGTCGACGCCGTAAGTAACACAAAAGCCAATGCTGGGAAACTGGCCGTGGCCCCTCCTTAACGTTACAATCTTTCGAGTGCCCGCGCAAGGCTTTTCTTATCTCCCGCAATAGCGGTTATCCTGGGCAATGGCACCCACGCGCCGCTACGAAGACAAAGTCCTGCTCCTGCTGACGCTGATCATCGGCGCGGTGGTGGGCCTGGTGGTAGTCGCTTTCATTCTGGTGACCGAGAACCTGGGGGCCAGGCTTTACCCCGGCACCGTGGCCGCCTGGCGCAGGCTGGTTATCCCGGTGGCCGGCGCGCTGGTCACCGGCATCCTGCTATCCCGCTATTTCCCAAACGCGCGCGGCAGCGGCATTCCGCAAACCAAGACGGCGCTTTTCGTGCGCGACGGCTTCATCTCCATCCGCACGGTGCTGGGCAAATTCGGCATGTCGGCGATCTCGCTGGCTAGCGGCATCGCGCTGGGCCGCGAGGGTCCGTCGGTGCAGGTTTCCGCCGGCATCGCGTCGGTATTGGGCCGCCGACTGGGGTTGAGCACCAGCAGCGTGAAGGCGCTATTGCCGGTGGGCGCATCGGCTGCGCTAGCTGCCGCATTCAATACTCCCATCGCGGCAGTGCTTTTCACGCTGGAAGAAGTCATGGGCGATATGCACGCTCCGGTGCTCGGATCCATTGTGCTGGCTTCCGCCACTTCCTGGATCGTGCTGCACCTGCTGCTAGGCGACGAGCCGTTGTTTCATGTACCGGCCTATCAATTGGTCCATCCGTTGGAGTTTCTGGTTTACGCCGTGCTTGGCGTGGTGGGCGGTCTGGTCTCGGTCGCATTCGTCAAGCTGCTGCTGTGGCAGCGCAAGTACTTTCTGCGGCTGCCCAAGTTCACGTTGTGGTGGCAGCCGGCAGTGGGAGGACTGACGGTCGGCATCCTGGGCTGGTTCTTTCCGGATGTGCTGGGAGTGGGTTACAACTTCGTCGGTCAAGCCTTGAACGGGGAGATGGCGGTCCGTATCATGGCGCTGTTGGTTCTGTTGAAGGTGGTGGCGACATCCACCTGTTACGCGTCCGGCAACGCCGGCGGCATTTTCGGTCCCAGCCTATTCATCGGCGCGATGTTGGGGGGTGCAGTGGGGGGCTTGGCGCACCTTTTGCTGCCGGACTACACGGGCAGCGTAGGAGCCTATGCCCTAGTCGGGATGGGGACGGCCTTCGCCGGCATCGTGCGCGTGCCGATGACTTCGGTCATCATGATTTTCGAGACCACGCGCGACTACTCCATCATCGTGCCCCTGATGATTTCGAATCTGATCAGCTATTTCATTTCCAGCCGTCTGCAGGAAGAGTCGATTTACGAGGCGCTGTTGCATCAGGATGGCATCCATTTGCCTTCCGGCGCCAACGCCCGCGAGGCGTTGCTGATGGTGGGGCAGGCGTTCCGCCAAACGCCGGAGTCGCTGCCCGCGACCTTGCGCGTCGATGAGGCCGCGGCCGTTGTGCACCGTGAGACCGGCGCCTGGCCGGTAGTGGATCAAGCGGGCCTATGCGGGATGTTGCGGATTGAGCAACTGGACCGGGCGATAGAGGAAGGCCAGGGCGAGCGCACGCTGGCTCAACTCGTGCCCGCTCCCCATCCGGACAGGCTAAGCGCACACGAGTTCCCGCATTTGCACGCAGACCATTCGCTGGATTTCGCGATGCGGCGTCTGGCGGAGACGGGTCTTAAGCTCGTGCCGGTGGTGAGCCGCACGAATATCCGGGAGCTGAAAGGCACGATTTCCATGCAGGACATCCTGGCGGCATATGCCATGGGCAAGGTGGAGCAGGAAGCCCAGCCTACGCTGCCGAAGGGCAGGCCTGTGGCGCTCCTGGCGGGGGTGCTGGCCGTGCTGATCGGTCTCGCGCTGGTCGGCGGCCTTCTGAGCTACTACTACCGCACCGAACGCGCCGGCAGAGCCCAACACAATTACGAGTTGGGAAATCAATTCCTGCAGAAGGACCTTTTCGACGAGGCCATCGAGCAGTACCGCGATGCGCTGTCCATATCGCACAGCAGCCAGTACAGGTTGGCGTTGGCGCAGGCCCTGGTGAAGGCGGGCCACGCGGATGAGGCCACGATTTATCTCAAGGATTTATTGCGCAACGATGCGACCAATGCCGCTGCGAACCTAGAGATGGCGCGCGTGGACGCGCAAGAGGGAAACATCGACGAGGCGCTGGCTTATTATCACCATGCCATTTACGGCACCTGGCCGGCCAACGCCGCGGCGCGGCGGATTCAAACGCACATCGAACTGATTCAGACGCTCGGCAAGGCCGGCCGGCGGCAACAGGCACAGGCGGAGCTGCTTTCCATGCTGACGGTCATGCCCGGCGACCTTTCGGTCAAGCGGCAGGTGGCTCCGCTGGCGTTGGAATACGGGCTGTCCCAGGATGCGGCCAAACTGTTCCGGGACCTGACCGGGCACGACGCGCGGGATGCGCAAGCTTGGGCGGGCCTCGGCGAAGCTGAATACGCGCTAGCCGATTATCCGGCGGCGCGGGACGCATTGACGGCCGCGTTGCGGTTGAACCCTAACGATACGGCCGTGCAAAAGCGGCTGGACGCGGCGACGCAGATCTTGGCGCTCGACCCGGCGCAGCGCGGGCTGCGTGCGGCCGATCGATTCCAGCGAAGCCAGTCCGTACTGGCTGACGTTCTGGATGTCCTGGATAACTGCTCCCCCGCGGCACTCCCGGCCGCTCTGAAGGAACAAATGGAGAGTGCCCGAAGGTCGTTGGTCACAGGCCGCCGACCGCCGTCGTACAGCGAGGCGGTGGAGAATAAAACGTCGCTGGCGGAGCAGCTCTGGGCGGCGGGGGGCAAGGCCTGCGGCTCGATGCCGCCCCCGGATGCACCCTTGAGCCGGGTTATGGCTCGGCTCATGGCGCGGTAGTGGAGAGCGGTGAGCTGAGCGTCACACGGGTCGCTGCCGGTCTTCCGGAATTTCCGGGGTCGGCTTTTATCGATCGCTGCTTCCCCGTATTATGGGAGTCGGGAGGATGTGGTAAAATTCCAAGTGCAGCCCTCCGTTTCGGTTTTCCAAAACCTGTAACTAAGCGGCTGGCCGTTGCGTCGAAGGCTGTGAGCGGCGCTCTGACGCCACGGAGGCGCCTGGGGACAAGATGTCAGAGAACATGGGGAGCACCCCGTTACCGGAAGACCGTAACGCACCGCATTTCGACCCAAATGAGCATCTGGACAGGTTGCTGGCGCCGCAAGTCGAGACGCCCTGGTTCAAATCGCTGTACGACAGTATTCGGGAACTCATCCACCCAACTCCGCTCCCGCCTCTCCAGGTTACTTCCAAGCCGCTCGCGGTCAAGGACATTTGGGGCCTCTACGGGCGCAAGAAGCAATCCGGCGCCTACTCGCTGGCGATCCATGTAGGCGTCATCGTGCTCCTCTTCACGGTGTTGTCGAGCAAAGCTGTACAGAAAGCCGCCCATGACGTAACGGCGCTGATCGTTCCGGTGGATCTGCAGGAATATCAGCCTAAAGCCGGACCGCAAAAGCCATCGGGTGGTGGCGGCGGTGGTGGCGATCGTTCCCCGCTGCCGGCTGCTAAGGGCAGGTTGCCCAAGATTGCGCCCCGCCAGTTCACGCCTCCCGTGCAAGTTTTCAATAATCTGAATCCCAAGCTGCCGATGGAACCCACGATCATTGTGCCGCCGGATGTGAATCTGCCGAACAATAATTTACCCCAATATGGCGATCCGCTCGCCAAGATTGGTCCACCGTCGAATGGGCCCGGGTCCGGTGGGGGCATCGGGTCGGGTTCGGGCGGTGGCATTGGCTCGGGTAAGGGCGCGGGGTTGGGTCCCGGCGAAGGCGGCGGCTTCGGCGGTGGCGTTTTCCGCGTAGGCGGTGGCGTCACGGCGCCAGTGCCGCTCTACAGACCCGAACCGGAGTACTCCGAGGAAGCGCGCAAGGCTAAGTATCAAGGCACGGTGGTGTTGTACGTGGAAGTAGACGCCAGCGGCAAGCCGAAGAACCTGAAGGTGATGCGCAGTCTGGGACTTGGTCTGGATGAGAAAGCCATCGAGGCCGTGGAAAAATGGAAATTCCGCCCGGGCTACAAGGATGGCAAGCCCGTCACCGTGGCCGCCACCGTTGAAGTGAATTTTCGTCTCTTATAAGCAGGGCCGGCGGTTACTGCTTGGTTCCCGTCCACGTCCCCTCACCCAGATCGCCGATTTCGACCTTCCCTTTCATCTTTTTGTCGCTCTCCACGGTTCCGGTGTAGTGGGCTATGCCGCTCTGCCCGGAGTATGAGAAGTCGAATTTGAAATCGATTTGGTCCCCCTTTACCGTACCGGTCAGATCGGCTTTGCCCAGCAGGCCGCTGTAGGTCCCGGTGAGTTTCTCGCCATCCTGCTTGAAGACGAACGACGGACTACCGCTGCCGGCGGCGGTGTCCACTGTAAATTCCCAGTTGCCTGAAATATCGTGGGCCAGCAGCGGCATGCACGCAAAGCCGGCCAGGAGGGTGATGAGGAGCAGTCTCGACATGCGGAGAGGATAACACAGGGAAGGACAGGCCGGAAGGCCTGTCCCCTTGCAAAAGCGATCACTGGGCGCTGGCTTCGCTGCCTTGGGTCCCAATAGCCTCTCCCGACACCACCAGTTCCACGCGGCGATTCTGCTGCCGTCCCGCGGAAGTATCGTTGGTTGCGACCGGATCGGACTTGCCTAATCCGACCGAGGAAATATTCGGCGCCGGCACTCCCTGTTCCGCCAGGAAGTCGCGCACGGCGTCGGCACGCTCCTGCGACAGCTTCAGATTGTAATCGTCGCTGCCTACGCTGTCGGTGTGGCCTTCCAGTTGGAGTTTCAATCCGGGATAAGCGAGCAGAATACCCGACACTTTGGCCATTTTCTCCCGCGCACCCGGCTTTAGGGTGTACTTGTTGAAATCGAACAGCACATCGTTGATATTTACGATCAGCCCGCGGGCCGTCTCGCGTGTTTCCAGGATGGCGTTGAGCTGCGCTCGCAGGCGCTCGCGCAGTTGGGCCCGTTCGGACTCGGCCTGCTGGCGCTGGGCATCGGCCTGCGCGGCCGCCTGCCGCGCCCGATCGGCCTCCGCCTCGGCCTGTTGCTGTTGTTGCACGGCGGCGGCGCGGGCAGCATCCGCCGCGGCTTTATCCTGGGCGGCCTGGGCGGAGGCGGCTTGCGCTTCGCGTTGCGCCTGCACGGCGGCGGCGCGGGCGGCATCAGCGGCCGCGCGCTGCGCTTCGGCGGCCTGCGCGGTGGCTTGAGCCTGCTCTGTGGAGGCCCGCTGTTGCGCCAATTGCTCTTCCTTCATGCGCCGTTCATTGGCCAGTTGCTCTTCTGCGATCTTCTTGTAAGTAATGATGCGCGCGTCTTCCGCCATCTGCGCCGCTTCGCGGGCATTCGTTTCCACCGGCTTGCCGCCATGGTTGCTCATGAAGCCCTCGGCGTTCTGCAGCGCGATGGTGGCCTTCTGAAACGTATCGGCTGCATATCGATCCGCACCCGCCAGCCGCGCGATTTCCACTGCGTTCTCCGCCTCGGCCAATTGCAGCGGACCCTTGGGCTTGATCCGCACCGGCTGATACGCCGCGCGATTTAGCACGTACTGCCCACGCTGCAGTAGTTCGTATTTGGCTTCCACGTGCTCGATGGTGCCGGTGGTGTCGTTACGCACGAAATTCTCCATCACCACGACGTCGCTCGGCTGCGTCACGGCGAAGTAAGGTTCGGCCGTCACGATCAAACCAAACACCTGCAGCGAACTGGTGGCCAGCAGGCTGCTATGATCGCCGCTGAGGGCGAGTTCGCCCAGATTCTGGGCGCGCCCTTCCGGCGTAATGGCCCACAGCACGTAAGTAAGGTACTCGGGACCGAACTGGTTGGCGGGCGTGAGGCGGTTCACGTGGACGTCTATTTTCGTGGACCCCATCTGGCTATCGACTCTGGCTGCTCCGCGGGCGGCGGGCATCAATTCCGTTCCACGAAAATCGATTTGGGTCGAGCCGCTGCGATGGTGGTAGTTGATCGCACTGATGGTGCGGGAAACCACGGTCACCCGGAAAATGGGCACGGGCTGACCGGTCTCGACTGGCGCCTGCTCCGGCGGCTGCTGGGCGGGGTTGGGCGCCTGCGCATATAATGCCGCGAGCGCCACGAAGAACAATCCTGTAGCTTTCATAACCTTCGGTTCAAACCTCCGAGGGAACTGGAGCAATTGCCGCGCCTCTGTGCGGGAGAATACCGGCGGGGATGCACGCTTGGTGTATAGAATTGGGTTATGATTCCACGCTTGGGGATTCCGCACAAATCGATTGCCAAGATTGGCCGCGCCGCAATTTATGCACCCAACGCTCAGGATCCAATCGGTTGCTACACGTTGTGCGGCTAGATCCATTTCCATTCGAGATTCAGGCTGAATGCCCGGTCACCCGCGCGCGGGCCGGCTTGCTGCACACCCCGCACGGCATCGTCGAGACTCCTGTATTCATGCCGGTCGGCACGCAAGCCACGGTGAAGGGCCTCGCACCGCGCGAACTGGCAGGCGAACTGGACGTCCGCATTCTGCTGGCGAACACCTATCACCTTTATCTGCGGCCTGGGCCGGACCTGATCCGCGCCATGGGCGGGCTGCACCGTTTCATGTCGTGGCCGCGCGCCATCCTGACCGATTCCGGCGGATTCCAGGTGTTCAGCCTGAGCGGACTGCGCAAGATCGCCGACGATGGCGTGGTTTTTCAATCCCACTTGAATGGCGACACGCACAAGTTCACCCCCGAATCCACCGTGGAGACGCAACTGGCGTTCGGCAGCGACATTTTGATGGCGCTCGATGAGTGCCCCGAATATCCGGTCAGCCACGAATATGCGCGCACCGCCATGCAGCGCACCGTGCGATGGGCGCGCACCGCCTATGCATATTTTGAACGGCGCCGCGCGGAATTGGCTACCCGCCATGCGTTGTATCCCATCGTACAGGGATCCATGTTCGCCGATCTGCGCCGCGATTGCGCCAGCCAGTTGGTGGAGCTGGGGGCGGACGGTTATGCCATCGGGGGACTCTCGGTCGGCGAGCCGCGCCCCTTGAGCCTGGAAATGGCGGCGGTCGCCGAAGCTTTGCTGCCGCGCGCCCGGCCGCGCTACGCCATGGGGGTGGGCATGCCGGACGAACTGCCCGAATACGTTGCCCGCGGCGTGGACATGATGGATTGCGTGCTGCCTTCCCGCAATGCCCGTAACGGCTGCCTGTTCACCTCCCAAGGCGCCGTGCGCATCAAGCAGGCACGCTATCGGGACGACGCCGGACCGCTCGATCCGCGCTGCGGGTGCTATACTTGTACGAGTTTCTCCCGAGCCTATCTCCGCCATCTCTTTCAGGCTGGAGAGATCCTGTACGCCGCCCTGGCGACGCTGCACAACGTCAAGCGCTACCTTGACATCATGCGTGAGATCAGGCACGCTATACTATCGGGTAGATATCCTGAATATTTGCGAACCGTACGCTCCGCGCCGGTTGAAAACGAGTAGTTTGCCAACGTGGTCCTAAATCTGATTCTCCAATCGTCGCCCTCAGGCAGTTCCCTGCTGGGCTTCCTCCCTATTCTCCTGATCTTCGGAATCTTCTACTTTCTCCTGTTCCTTCCCATGCAACGCCAGAAGAAGAACCAGCAGAAGATGTTGAGCTCGTTGCAGAACGGGAACACGGTGCTCACCAGCGGCGGCATAGTCGGGACCATCATTTCAATCGGCGACGACGATACGCTGGTGCTGCGGGTGAAGCCCGACAATATCAAGCTCCAGGTGGCCCGCAGCGCGGTTTCCAACCTGGTGACGGGCGAAGGCAAGAAATAAACAGTACGGCAAGAGTTTACATAGCGTTTAATTAAGCAGGGCAAAATCCTCATGAAGAAAAATGTGACGGGCAGGACCGTAGTCATCGTGGTGACGATCCTGGCGTGCGTGTTCGGTATTATCGGGTTTCCCAAGTCGGGCGCGGAGTTGAAGGAGAATCTGAGCCACAATATCCGGCTGGGGCTGGACCTGAAGGGCGGCAGCCACCTGGTGTTGCAGGTCCAAGTGCAGGACGCCATCAAGACGGAGGCCGATGGGGCCATCGAGCGCATGAAAGAAAATATGCGCAAGCAGAGCATCGATTACGCCGGCATCGACCGCAACGACCCGGCTACGGTGGAGGACGCCGACAAGATCGAAATCGACGTTAAAGGCGTTCTGGAGAAAAAGACCACCGCCTTCCGGAGCATGGTCGCGGAGCTTTTCAGCCAATGGACGCTGACGCCCGTGAACTCCACCGATTACCGTCTGAACATGCGGCCCTCCGAATTAGTCGCCCTTAAGCGCGACACCGTGGAGCGCTCCCTGCAGACGATTAGCAACCGCATCAACCAGCTTGGCCTGACGGAGCCTACGGTCCAGCAGTATGGCCAGGCAGGCACGGACTACGGAATTCTGGTGGAGCTTCCCGGCGTGGACGATCCGGCGCACGTGAAGGAAATCATGCGGACCGCCGCGCAACTGGAAATCGAGGCGGTGAAGGGCGAGCATCCATACCCGAGCCGCGAGGCGGGCTTGGCGGATAAAGGCGGCATTCTGCCCTTGGGTACCAAGCTGGTGAAACAGCGGCCGACCGCCGACGGGCGTGAAGAATGGTACCTGCTTTCCAAGTCGCCCGTGATTCGCGGCACCGACCTGCGCAACGCACGGGCCGGCCAGGATGACATGCGCAAGTGGGATACATCGTTCACCCTCAGCCCGGATGCCGGCAAGCGGTTTGGCAAGTTCACGGAGGCCAATATCGGAAATTATCTGGCGGTGGTGGTGGACAACCAAATCCTAAGCGTGGCGGTGATCAAGGGGCGTATCGAGGACAGCGGCCAGATTGAGAACATCGGCACCGAGCAAGAGGCCTCCGACCTGGCGCTGAATTTGCGCTCTGGCGCCCTGCCGGCAACCATCGAGACCCTATCTGAGAATTCCGTCGGGCCTTCGTTGGGCGCGGATTCCATCCATGCGGGCATCGTGGCGGGCCTAGCCGGACTGGCGGCGGTAATCGTGGTGATGCTGGTCTATTACAAGCGCAGCGGCGTGAACGCTGTGCTGGCGCTGGTCCTGAATACCGTGATCCTGATGGCGGCGCTGTCTTATTTCAAGGCCGTTCTCACTCTGCCAGGCATCGCCGGTGTGATCCTGACCATCGGTATGGCGGTGGACAGCAACGTACTCATCTTCGAGCGTATCCGCGAAGAATTGCGGGCAGGGAAGGCCATCGTATCGGCCGTAGATGCAGGTTTTTCGAAAGCCTGGTGGACCATCGTGGACACCCACGTCACCACGGTGGTTTCCTGCGCCTTCCTTTTTATTTTCGGAGAGGGACCGGTGCGGGGCTTCGCGGTGACATTGACAATCGGCCTGATCGCGAACGTCTTCACGGCAGTGTTTGTTTCGAAGGTGATCTTCGATTATGAGTTGCAGGGCCGCCGCCAACTGGCGGAGTTGAGCATATAGAGTTTCTTGGAGGGCGGCCAATCCTGGCCGCAGCCGGCTTTCAGCCGGCTAGCCGCCTGAAAGGCGGCTGCGGGCAGGATTGCCCGCCGTCCAGGCGCGGTTGTGGCAGTATGGGAACAATTTTGAAAAATCCGGTGTCCAAGTCATGTTAAGCACCGGCATGGCGTAATTCCGATGCAAATCTTCAAGAACACAAATTTCGACTTTCTGCACTACAAGTGGCCGTTCATCGGCGCCTCGCTAGTGCTTTCCGTGGCTGGAATCGGCAGTATGATTCTGCATGGCGGCCTGCGCTACGGCATCGACTTCAAAGAAGGCACGCAGATGACCGTCAAGTGGAACGGCGCGCCTCCCGAGGATAAGATCCGGGCCGCGCTCTCCAACAAAGTCAGCGGCCAAGTCAGCGTGCAACCGCTCACCGATATCGCATCCAAGAACGAGCTCGTGATCGGCACCGAGCGCATGGGCGAGCAGCAGATGAATGCGGCCCGCAAAGCCATGCAGGACACCCTGGAGGCCACTTTCGGCGACGCGCAGAGCGGCAGGCTGGACTTCAACAACGCCGGCGCCGGCGAAATTGCGGACCGCATCACCGTGCCCCTGCAGCAGGCCGGCGTGCAGCTTTCCGACCAGCAACTGCAGAAACTGGCCTCCGATCTGCGCACTTTTCGGGATACGCCGCCGCATTCCGGCTTGATTTCCAGCTTCGATCAACTGAAGGTTGTGCCCGGCGTAAACTCTGCTATTATCAATGTTCTCAAACAGCAATGCTCCCTGGCGCCGTTTTCGATTTTGCAGGTGGAGATGGTGGGGCCCAAGGTGGGCGCCGAGTTGCGGACGAAGGCGGTTCTGGCCACCCTTTACGCGCTGGGTGGAATGTTGGTATATATAGCGTTTCGCTTTGAATGGATTTACGGCGTGGCGGCGGTGGTTGCCTGCCTCCACGACACGATCATCACGATCGGGCTGTTCTCCCTGTTCAATAAGGAGATCACGCTCACGGTGATCGCGGCTTTGTTAACGCTGGTCGGGTATTCCATGAACGATACGATCGTCATCTTCGACCGCATCCGCGAGAATATAAAACTGCTGCGCCGCGAGCCCCTGGAATCGCTGATCAACAAGAGCGTCAACCAAACACTGAGCCGGACCGTCATGACCTCCGGCCTGACGTTCCTAACCGTCATCGCGCTTTTCCTCTTCGGCGGGGAGGTGCTGCATGGCTTTTCCTTTGCGTTGGTGGTAGGTATCATTATCGGTACGTATTCTTCCGTTTTCGTGGCCAGCCCGATCGTGCTGTTCTGGCACAATTGGGCGGATGGCCGGAAGAGGATGGCGCCGGTTCCGGTGGCGGCCGCCAAGCCGCCGCAGGCCGCCAGAAAGAGTTCGACCAAAGCGGTGAAATAGCAATATCAGGAGGGTTTTATGTTTGAGCAAACTTTCGTGGACGGGGGCAAGACCCGCAAGACCTGGACGGTGCTGGTGTCGTTCATCGCGCAGATAGTGGTGATCGTGATCGCAATTCTGATCCCGATGATTTATTTCGACGCCCTGCCCAAGAGCCAATTGAGCAGTTTCCTGGTAGCGCCTCCGCCTCCGCCTCCTCCTCCGCCCCCTCCGGCCGCCGCTCCCAAAATCGTGAAGGTGATTCCGCGCCAGTTCGACGCCGGACGCTTGATGGCCCCCAAAGCCGTCCCCAAGGACATCGCCATGATTAAAGAGGAAGAGTTGCCTCCGCCGTCTTCGGGCGGCGTCGTTGGCGGCGTACCCGGCGGCGTTCCGGGCGGCACGGCCGGCGGCGTGATTGGCGGCATCATCGGCTCTGTTCCTTCCGCCGCGCCTCCCCCTCCTCCGCCGCCGGTCAAGGTTGAAAAGCCGGTGACGCCATCGCGCATCCGCGTGGGCGGCAACGTGCAGCAGGCCAAGCTCATCCGCCAGCCCAAGCCGATCTATCCGCCGCTGGCGAAGCAGGCGCGTATTTCCGGGGTGGTAAAATTGAACGCCATCATCGGCAAAGATGGTACCATTCAGAATCTGACAGTCGCCAGCGGACATCCTCTGCTGATCCCGGCCGCTCTCGAAGCGGTGAAACAGTGGGTGTATCAACCGACTCTTCTCAACGGGGAGGCGGTGGAAGTGGTAACTCAGATCGATGTGAATTTCACGTTGAGCCAGTAGTAGCGTTAAACTAATTCAACTCGCAGGAGAACAGGACAATGCTTTTGCAAACGCAGGTTTGGGCGTTTTTACTACTTCAGGAGCCGAGCCCCATCGGATGGGACCCGCGCTCTTTGTGGGCACAGATGGGCGTTCCCGCCAAAATGGTGGTGATCCTTCTGTTCCTCATGTCGGCTTGGTCGATCGGCGTCATGATCGACCGTTTGCTGGCATACAGCGCCGCGCGCAAACAGTCGCGCGCATTCGCGCCGGCCGTCGCGGGCGCTTTGAAGGAAGGAAAGTTGGACGAAGCGATCAAGATCGCCGACCGGTACAAGAAGAGTCACCTGGCGAAAGTAGTGGTGGCCGGACTGCAAGAGTTTCAGGCTCACCAGATGAGTTCTGAAATCTCCGGCGACGACATCGAGGCCTCGCAACGCGCTTTGGAACGCGCCGAAGCCATCGTACACGCGGAAATGAAGCGCGGCATCAGCGGCCTCGCGACCATCGGTTCGACGGCCCCGTTCGTGGGACTGTTCGGAACGGTGGTCGGCATCATCAACGCGTTCAAGGGAATTTCGACCGAAAAGTCCACCGGCCTGGGAGCTGTGGCAGGCGGTATTTCCGAGGCCCTGGTGACCACGGCTATCGGACTTTTCGTGGCTATTCCCGCGGTCTGGATGTTCAACTACTTCACGGGCAAGATCGAAGCGTTCGACGTGGAAATGGGCAACTCCAGCTCCGAATTGATCGACTACTTCTTGAAGCGGTCGCAGCGGGCCGCCGCGAAGCGGTAGGACAGGCCGCCAGGCTTGTCGAGTTTTGATGGCGAGTTGAATCGGGGCGTCCCGGCTCTTTCCGGGCGCCCCAAGACCAGCTTGGACTGGAGGCAATACAAATGTCGGTAATTCTTAAGCACCAATCCCCGCCGCCGGTGGCCGATATCAACGTTACGCCCATGGTGGACGTGATGCTAGTACTGCTCATCATCTTCATGGTCATCACGCCCATGTTGTCGAAGGGCATCAGCGTCGATATGGTCAAGACCGTGAACCCCGTGCCCATGCAGGCGGCCGATAAGAGCGATGCCATTATTATAGCGGTCACGCGCGACGGCCAGACTTATCTCAACACCACCCAAATGCCCGCCGATCAGCTTCCCGGCAAAGTCAAAGACATGTTGACGAACCGGTTGGACAAAATGTGCTACGTCCGGGCGGACTCGCGCGCGCGGTACGAGAAGGTGGTGGACGTGGTGGACAATCTGCGCGCGGCGGGCGTGGATCAGCTCGGGTTGCTCACCGAGCAGTTGCAACAAAAGGCCAAGCCGGGCACGGCTGCGCCGGCCGGTCAGTAGACGGAGTTTTCGGAACCGACAAGGAGTAATCGTATGGGAATGGCATTAGGGGGTAAGGGCGGCGCGATGTCCAGCATCAACATGACGCCCATGATCGACGTGCTGCTGGTGCTGATCATTATTTTCATGGTAATTACGCCGCTGACGCCGAAAGGTCTGGAGGCCTTGGTACCGCAACCGCCTCCGCCGGGCACGCCGCCGGCCTCGGATACACGCACGGTGGTGATCGTGGTCAATAAGGACAAGACCTACATGATCAATCAGGAGCCCACGCTGGAGGCGAACCTGGGCCCGCGGTTGGAAGAAATCTTCAAGACCCGCGCCGAGCGCGTGGTGTTCGTAAAGGGCGATCCCGACCTGGAATTTCAGTATGTGGCCAAGGCCATCGATATCGCGCACGGCGCGGGGATCGATAAGGTAGGGCTCATGACGCAGAAAATGGAGGCCGGGAACTAAATGAGACGCAAAGCCGTAATGGTGCTGGCGATCGCCGCGATGACGGTGTTCGCCACCAGTTGCGAAAAGCTGAAGGCGCGCGACCAATTGAATAAAGGCGTGCAGGCCTTCAAGAGCGCGCAGTATCCGCAGGCAGTGGAGCACTTCAAGACGGCCGTGGAGTACGATCCCTCCTTCGCCACCGCGCGGTTGTATCTGGCGACGGCATACATGCAGCAGTACATTCCCGGCGCCGATTCCCCGGAGAACAATCAGATGGCGGCGGCGGCCTACGATCAGTTTCAGAAGGTTCTGGCCGCGGAGCCCAAGAACGAACTGGCCGTGGCGTCCATAGCCTCCCTGCTCTTCAACGAGAAGAAACTGGATGAGGCCGAACAGTGGAACCAGCGGCTGATTTCCATCAACCCGAAAAGCAAGGAAGCGTATTATACGCTGGGCGTCATTGCCTGGACCAAGGCGTTGGTGGCGGACGGGGAAGCCCGCGCTAAGATGGGCATGAAGCCCGACGATCCTGGCCCGCTCAAGGACAAGAAGGTGCGCGTAGAGATAGCCGCCAAGAACGGGCCGGTAATCGACGAGGGCATCAAGGACCTGGACAAATCCCTGCAGCTCGATGCCGAGTACGATGACGCCATGGCGTACGAGAACCTCCTCTACCGCCAGAAGGCCGATCTGGAAGACACGCCGGATGCCTATAAGGCGGACATCGACAAGGCCAACGACTACTTTCAAAAGACTATAGATACGCGGAAGATCAAGGCTGAGCGGAAACCCACCGGCGGCGGCATCACCGCGGACACAAAATAAGCAATTAAGTGTCGATCCGTGGTTCCGCACTCGGAGTTTGTACTCGCGTTCCTGTTGTTCGCTATTCTGAGCTTTGTTGTCCCTAGCGTCAGGAGGCTCGCGGCCCATCCCGTCTGTCTGTTTGCAGTGCCGGCCGCATTGACTCTGCTTTTTTGCGGGCTGGCAGCGGCCGCCGGCGATTTCGGCGTTCGGTTGGCCCTGTTGGTGACGGCGTACGCTTTCGCACCTGCGGCGGCAGCCTTCGTTCAGGGACCAGCGGGGAAACCCACGTGGCTCGATTTCGCGATCATTCTGATGCTCTGGCTGCCCCTGGAGTTTTCTGCCGGGCAATACCTCATTCCCAAGCCGGCGCAGGGCTTCCTCCACAGCGTGGCTTATGGCATGGCCATCCTGCTGGGCCTCACCATCTTCCTCGGCTTCCGCCGGTTGCCGGGGATGAAATTCAACCTGCCTTCCGCGCGCGATCTGGCTTACGGCGCCGCCGCGTTTCTGATCTGCGCGCCTATCCTGATAGCCACAGGCCGCCTGCTCGGTTTCATTCCGCCGCAGCACGCCCCCGCGCATCCCTCGGCGGGCGGTGTCGCCCGTACATTCGGCTTGATTTTCGTGGGGACCGCGTTGCCCGAAGAGATCCTGTTCCGCTCGCTGATCCAGAACTGGCTGATGCAACGCTACGGCTTCACCGCCCGGATGCTGTTCGTTTCCGCATTCATATTCGGCTGCGCCCACCTGGATAATGGGCCGCAACCCCTGCCGAACTGGCGCTACATGATTCTGGCCACCATCGCCGGCATCGCCTATGGCAAGGCGTTTCAGAAGTCCTCCAGCGTATTCTCGTCGGTGACCTGTCATGCCCTGGTGGACGCCACCAAACACATTTTCTTTTGATCGGAGACGAATGTGAATCGCAGGCAAACGCTGATCGTGGTCGAGGCCGCCGCCGGCTTCGTCTTGATCATGCTGTACATCTGGCGCCTCCGCTTCACCGCCCCCCGCGCCTGGGTTTTCATCCTGGGCTTCTTCATTCTGTCTCACATTTTGCGTGGCGAGCGCGCCGCCAGCCTGGGCTTCCGCAAGGGCAACTTTGGGGAATGCTTGCGGACCATGGCGCCGGCGCTGCTGCTGCTGACCCTGGCGCTGATGGCGGCCGGAGTGCTCTTCGAAACCATTCGTCCCATCAGCCCGGAATATGGCTTCATGTGCCTGCTGGCCTATTGTCCCTGGGGGATCTTCCAGCAATATCTGCTGAACGGTTATATCGCCAACCGGCTGCTGGAAGTATCCTCCGCGCGGTATGTGCCGCTGATGGCCGCCGTACTCTTCGCCGGAGCGCACCTTCCCAACTGGTTTCTGATGCTGGTTACTTTCGTGACCGGTTATTACAGCGCCAAAATCTTCATGCGGTACCGCAATCTATATTTCCTGGGCTTGGCGCACGCGCTGATTGGGACCGTGCTCTTCGTGGCGATCCCGGACTCGATCAGCCATCACCTGAAGGTCGGGCCGGGCTTCTTTTTGCGGTGACCGGATCGCCTCTTTCGTTACCCGGCGTGCTGCAGAATCTTGTGCTGGCTCACGGTGTCGCCGTCGGCGCTTTTCAATTCGCGAAAAACGACGGTGGACAAGACGGTCAATCCGCCGAGCACAAAGAACGCGCGGTGGATGCCGCGAATCATTTCCGGCGCGTTCGAATGATAGCGGTCCGGAATGAAGAATGCGGCGGCCAGCGAAGCCGTCGCCACGCCGAAGCTGATCGACATCTGCTGCATGGTGCTGGCGATGGAACTGGCGCTGCTGGTCTGTTCCTCCGTGACGTCGGCGTAGACGAGCGTGTTCATACTTGTATATTGCAGCGAGCTGAAGAATCCGAAGCAAAACGTCTGCGCTACCATAAGCCAAACCGGCGTGCCCACCCCGATGGTCGCGAAAAGCACAATCAGCAGACCCAGGATGACAGTGTTGGAAATCAATACCGCACGGTAGCCAAAGCGGGCCAGAATTCGTGGCATCGCCGGCTTCAGGCTCATGGCGGCAATCGCCTGCGGCGTCATGAGCAGGCCGGATTGTATCGGAGTGAACCCCATGCCAATCTGGTAGAGCAGCGGAAGTATGAAGGGGATGCCGCCGATCCCCAGGCGGGTGAAAAAGCTGCCGCTCACTGCCGCGCGGAATGTGCGAATGCGAAACAGGCTCAGGCGCAGCAAGGGAAACGCGCTCTTCGTCGCGTGCCCTCCATAGCCCGCCAGCAGCAGGATGGAAATCGCGAGCAGCCCCAGGATCTCGCGCGCGCTCAGCGTATGTTCGCCGAATACCTCCAGCACATACGACAGCAGCGCCACTCCGGAGCCAAACAGAATGAGGCCGGTAACATCGAGAGGATTGGACTTTTCGCGATAGTCCGGCAGATGCAGATAGACCAGGCACAAGCCTATGAGGCCGATCGGCAGGTTCACGAAAAAAATGACTCTCCAATGAAAATATCCGACAATCAGGCCGCCGGCGATCGGCCCGAGCATGGGACCGATCAGACCCGGGATGGCCACGAAGCTCATGGCGCGGACTAGCTCGGACTTGGCAAACGTCCGCACCATGGTGAGGCGCCCTACCGGCACCATCATGGCTCCTCCGCAGCCTTGCAGGATGCGGCATCCAACCAACACGTGGATATTGCTGGATATACCGCACAGGAACGACCCCAACGTGAAGAGGCCGATCGCGGATGCGAATACCCGGCGCGTTCCGAACCGATCCGCCATCCAGCCGCTTATCGGGATGAAGACCGCCAGGCTCAAGGTATAGCTGGAAAGCACCGCCTTCATGCTCAGCGGGGCCACCTTGAGCGCCTGTGCGATGGCGGGCACGGCTGTGTTCAGAATCGTGGTATCGAGCGACTCCATGAAGAACGCGACTGCGACAAGCCACGGTAAGAGCCGCTTGCTGGCGGTGCCCGCTTGCATCTAACTACGCTAACAAGTCGCGGCGCGCCATAGAAGTTGCCGCCGCCGGCGCGAGTTCCCGGAGGGACCCTTCCCGCCGCCGGGCGAGAGGCGCTCAATGGAGGCGCCGTAACAGTTTTTCGTGAGAAATCCAGCCCCTGCCGGCCACCAATAATCTTATGACCGCGAGCCCATTACCGTTGCCCATACCCAACACCGACCTGATCGCCAACGTATTCGACGTTTTGCCGCTGCCGTCATTCGTGGTGGACCACGATTTCAATGTCATCGAGTTCAACCTTGCCGGAGCCAGATTGCTGGATCGGGTGCCTTTCGCCGTTCTCCGGCTGCGTGGCGGCGACCGGCTGCAATGTATTCACTCGGTCGAAAGCGCAGAGGGCGCCGCCACCCAAGCTTGTGAGGAATGCATCGTCAAGAATTTCGTCAAAGAGGTCTTCGACGGAGCCAAGGCCCGCCGCAAGACCGAGCGGATGCGCTTCACCAGGGCGGATCAGATGGCTGAGGTGGACTTTCTGATCACCGTCGTGCCGATCCCCGATGAGTCCGAGCCGCTGGCGCTCTTGATGCTGGACGATGCCGGGGAATTGTCCGCTTTGCTCGAACCGGAGGGCCGTCCGGCTACCCCTGCTTCTTTTTCTCCAGATTCCACAGACCGCGCGACAGCACCCGGCCGCAAAAAGGGCAGTAGTTGATGCCCACGTAACTGTGGCGCTCCTCGCCGAAGACAAAGTAGTATTCCGTGTCGATCTCCGTGAGGATCCGGCCGTTGGTGAGTTGGTAGGGCTGCGCGTGCCGGGCCAGTTCGAGATCCATCAGCTTGTCGAGTTCTGAGCAGCAGGTCATGTGGGTTACATTCTATCGCATCGGCGAACGGCGCGATGCCAAACCGAGACCAGGATCGAGGTGTGCTGCTGCAAAGGTCGGGTTTGCTGCTCCGGTGTGTGAGTTTGTTGTTCTTGAGCGGATTCGATCTTGCGGCCAGGTCTTTGTTTGCGGTCGGCAGGCCGCGGAGTTTGACGAAAGCCCGCACGATGAGGATGCTCATCCGGATAGCGCGGGCGCTGTTGAGCACGGAAGAGAGCATGGCCACGCCGTGCTCGGTGAAGGCATAGGGCGGCCGGCGTATCCCCATCCTCGCGCCTGGATTGGAGGTCGCAATTTGTGACCTCCAATTTTCAAATTCATCCCTGCTGAGTTGAAACATGAAGTCTGCAGGGAAGCGGTCGGGGTTACGCTTTACGGCCTGATTGAGCGCTTTCGTGGGCACTTGGTAAATCTCGGCCAGGTCGCTGTCGAGCATAACTTTCTGGCCGCGAATGACGCAGATGCGCCGCTCGATAAATGGTGCCGTCGCCGGAGTCCGGCCGGCAAGGAGGTCTTTTGGCATTTGAGAAGATCGTGGCTAAAGGGCTGAAACTTCTCACCAATTAACAGGAGTGAGGGAGGAGCGGCACAAAGTCCATTAGCGGAGGGTAATGCACCGGGTTCGTCTCCACAGATCGCGAGGCGGGCGGCAGCGGCGGACAAGCGTTAGCTGGTCCGCTGGTTGATATCACCGGATGTAGTGCGAACGGAATGCTGATGAAGCTCAGCCTGCCATCGCCGGAGCAGCTTGCATTCGAAGTATCGTGGGCGACGCGGAATTCACCGTGAAAAGGCGTGTGATCCTCGCGTCGCGGGTCGAAGAGCGTGAAGGTGAGTCGCCCGTGCGCTGTTCCTCTCCCGATCCGATCCCCTCGTATGTACAGATGATCGCCTCCTACGTACAAATCGAGGAAGCCGTTCAGTTCAGCGAAGCTTGGCCAATCCACCTGGGGGCCGGCGCGGCTGTGGCCCCTAATTGGGAAGACCACAATTGCAATTAATGCCGCGCGACGCTCCTGCAATCCTCCCGTTCGGCGGATGCGAACGGAGCCATCCGGACCACCGTCAGCCCTTCGAGGTCGGGCGGCAGTTCGGCCTCTCCGTACTGGCACAGAGCGATGTTGGGGCGGCCAAGCCAGCCGGCGACCAGGCCCAACACCAGCATTACGTTCGCCCTAGGCATCTCGACGGGACGCCCGTGTATAGCTCCCTGACCGTCGGGGTCGCTACGAAAACGGCGCCGCAGCCAGTAGACGGCCGCAGTGTCTTCGCTTTTCAAGAGACCGCAAACTTCGTCAGCCTCCTTGTGTCCCTCGGTTGATGAACCCACGAAAACGCGCCGCATACTTAGGGGACAGTCCCCAGAGCGCCGGCCAGCACAAACACCAGCGGGGCGTTCCAGTTGATGGCCACCTCGTTACTGGCGTAGGAAGCCTGCTCGTCCAGATACATCTTGGCAGGCGGACCATTAGGCAGCTTCTTCATCGCCGCGTCCTGGCGGCCGCGGTTGGGACCCCCCGCAAGCAGCCCCGGCCATGGTTCCGGAAGGCCCGAGGCGGCGCTGGGGCGGTGGTGCGGATGATGGAACGGGTTCTCCCCCACCTGGGTGACCCAGGATAGCGAAAAGGCATTCCTGCCAAGCAGGTAATGCAAGTTGTCCAGCGCCGCCGCCACAAAGCGCGGATCGGGCCGCAGCGCATTAGCCACCAAGAGCTGCATGCTGTAATTGGCGGCCACGCCGTTGGATCCCCAGATGTAATCCGCGGATGTCAGGCTGATGCGGTATGGGTCGCGGTTGGAGCGTTCCACGATCTGTTGGGCCGCCGTGACCGTATCCTTCCCGATGGCAGCCATTGCCTCCGCATTCTTCCCGTGCCCCAGCGCGTAGGTCCACAGCGCCAGCGGCGCCACGTCGCCCCATGATGGCGGACCGTTGGGTTTCACCGTTTTCCGGAATGCGCCGAAGTGTCCCAGAAAATAGGTTTCGTAGGGCTGGTCTCCGGTGGTGCGCCACAGTTCGGCGGCGGCCCACAAATGCTCATCCTTGCAGTCGCCGTCTCCGTATTCTCCAGTGGACACGCCGGGAGGATTGCTGAACGTCACATCGGGATATTTCTCCAGCCAGTTCCAGGCCTGGCGCGCGGCGCGCAGGCACTTGTCCGCATAGGCCGCATCGAAAGGCCGGTAGGCGCGCGCCGCAATGGCCATCACGGCCGCGAAATCGCCCGTGGCGCAGGAACTCTTATACGGGTCCTTTCCCGTGCCGATGACGTAGCTGATCAGCGTATCTCTCTCGGGCACGATGAAATCGCAGAAGCGCTCGCTGGTTTGTTTGTGCCAGACGCCGCCGTCGCCGTCTTGCATGGCGAGCATCCAGTCCAGGTTCCAGCGGATTTCGTTTAGGATGTCGGGCGTCCCGTTGCCGGATTCCGGAATATCGAGCTTCACCTGCTTGACGCGGTCGCCGAAGATCTCCCAGGTCCAGAGCAGCGTGCCGGTGGAGATGCCGGAATTGACGACGTAGCGGCCATAGTCGCCGGCATCGTGCCATCCCTTGGCGGATACGTGCGGGCCGGTCTTGCCAGAGGAAGCATGATAGGCCCCTTCCAAGTGACAGGCGGCATGTTTGTAGCCGGGGAAATCGGGCCCGAGGTCCACGGCGGTCCCGCAACGCTGCCCGTAGTAGGAGCGCATGGCCAGATAGAACGCGCGCGCGAACACATCCGGTCCAATGGCGAAATTCCAACTGCGGCCGACGCCCGCCACTTCCAGGTAATACTTGCCGGGCTTCTCCAGCTTGGTAAAATCCGCCGCTTGGACGATATCGCCGGCATCCGGATCGTTGGCGGGCTCCGCCAATTTGCCGCGAAAGGCGACTGCGTTGTTGCCGGCGCGGCGCACGGAGAACTCCTTCGCCAGGGTGTGGGAAACCACCATCGCGAGCTTGGGCGCGTGTGGCAGGTAGCCTGCTTGATCCACCTTGATTTCGGTGGTGGGCGCAGACGCAAAAGCGCACACCGGTAATAAGAATATGGCCGCCAGCTTCATCGAAACTGAGTATAACGCCCGGTGCGCGGTGTGCGATAATCGCGAAAACGGGTTTGCGGATTTGGGTGGACGCTCGACAAATTCGATGTGGGACCCCTTGCATGCGAACAGCGGGTCTGGTATAAGAGCTTACTGACTTCGTTGCGAGTATTTGGGCGAGGCCATGCCCGTGAAAAAGAAGACACCGATGCCGAAGAGTGCGGAAAAACGCAACGCTCCGGAAGCGTCTCCGGTTCAGGAGGCCAAGAACGGCCAAACTGGAAAGCCGCTTCCGGGGAAGACGGGCTCCGCGGCTCCGCCGCGCGAGACGCGGCCCAACCAGATGGAGTCGTTCGAGGAGGGCATGCGCCTGTTTCATGCGCGCAAGTTCCAGCACGCCAGGGAAGTTTTTCTGCGGGCCATGGGCGGACCGGATCGCGCCGTGACCCACCGTGCCGGGTTGCACGCGCGCATGTGCGAACAGCGCCTGGAATCCGCCGGCCCGGTGCTGAACACGCCGGAAGAGCACTATAACTACGCCATTACGCTGATCAACTCAAGGGACCTCGCGGGCGCTAAAGACCATCTGCGGGCTGCGCTGGATGCGAACCCCACGGCCGAGCATGTGCTCTACGCGTTGGCCGCCTGCCAGAGCTTGGGTGGAGATTTGCAGGCCGCATATGAGAACCTGAAGCGTGCGATCGATTTGCAAGCTCGTAACCGGCTGGCTGCCCGCCAGGACCCCGATTTCGCCGCGATGGCAGAGCACCCGGCGTTCATCCGGCTGCTATACCCCGACAGGAAAAACTAACTTCGTGGGGCAGGCAATCCTGCCTGCGGACGCGCTTTCCAGCGCATCTAAGCCGGCCGAAAGCCGGCTGCAGCCAAGATTGGCTACCCCACGACAGACCCACTATGCCTAAATCAGAACCTTTGCGCGTGGTCGCCATCGGTGGCGGCACGGGCCTTTCCGCGCTGCTGCAAGGATTGAAAAACTACGCCAGGCCGCGCCGCGGCCCCTCGCTGGACATCACGGCGGTGGTGACGGTCACCGACGACGGCGGCAGCTCCGGCCGGTTGCGGCGGGAGTTCGACGTGCTGCCGCCGGGGGATATCCGCAATTGCATGGTGGCGCTTTCCGAAGACGAAGCCCTGCTTTCGCGGTTGTTCCAGCATCGTTTCCAAGCCGGGCTGGGACTCAAGGGCCACAGCTTCGGCAACCTCTTCCTAACGGCCCTGACGCAGCTTATGGGCGACTTTCCGGAGGCCGTGAAGGCGTCTTCCGAGGTGCTCAAGATCACCGGGCGGATCTATCCCGCCACGGCCGCCAATGTAGCGCTGGAGGCTACCCTCGAAGACGGCACGCACGTGGTCGGGGAAACCAAGATCAGCAAGAGCCGCCAACCGATCCGCGGCGTCCGGCTGCGTCCCCGCAAGGTCAAGCCCATGGCCGATACGCTAGCGGCCATCGCGCAGGCCGATCTGATCGTGATGGGTCCCGGATCGCTGTTCACTAGCGTGATCCCGAACCTGCTGGTGGAGGGCATTTCCGCCGCCATCCGGCGCTCGCCGGCCCTCAAGGCGTACTTTGTGAATCTGATGTGGCAACCGGGTGAAACCATGAACTTCAGCGCTTCCGACCACATTCGCGCCATACACAAGCATGCGCGGGGCAAACTGATCGATTGCGCGATCGTCAATGTGGCGCCCATTCAGATGGCCGCCCGCAAGCGCTACGAAAGGCAGCAGGCTCTTCCCGTGGAAAACGACCCGGATCGGATCTTCAAAATGGGAGTCAGGGTGGTGACAGGCAAGCTGCTGCAGGAATCCAAGAAGGTGCGGCACGATCCGGAACAGGCCGCGGCGGTGGCCGTGCGGCTGGCGCACGAGGGTCGGCGGCAAAGGCTTAAAGCCAGTGGGAGGAAATAGTGGAGACACCTTTGACGGTAGTGATTCTCGCGGCTGGCCTCGGCACCCGTATGAAGTCGCGCAAAGCCAAGGTGCTGCACCGCGCCGGCGGCAGATACCTGATCGAGCACGTCTTGCGCACGGCGCAGGCCCTGGCGCCGCCCGAGCGGATTTTCGTGGTGGTGGGGCATCAAGCGGCCGACGTGCGGGCGGCTCTGCAGACGCCGGGCATCGGCTTTATTGAGCAGGCCGAACAGAAAGGCACCGGCCATGCTTTGATGGTCGCGGCGGACACTCTTTCACGGCTGGACGGCCGCCTGGTAATTCTCTACGGCGACTGCCCGCTGGTGCGTCCGCAGACGCTCGCAGGCTTGGTGGCGGCGCAGCAGTCTTCGGGCGCAGCCGGCGCCATCCTGACCGCTGTGATGGACGATCCCACTGGTTACGGACGCGTACTGCGGGACGGCGGCGGCCATGTGACGGGAGTGGTGGAGCAGCGCGCCGGTACGCCGGAACAACTCGCCATCCGGGAGGCCAACATGGGGCTGTATTGCTATCGCGCAGGGGCGTTTTGGGGACACATTCAGGAACTCCGGCCGAATAATCCCGCGCGCGAATACTATCTGACCGACATGGTCGAGATACTGCACCGGGCGGGGCACGCCATCACCGCTTTTCGCATCGACGACCCGCACGAGGTGCTGGGCATCAACGACCGCGAGGAACTGGCCGTGGTGGACCGTCTGCTGCGTGCGCGCAAGGTACGCGACCTGATGCTGTCCGGCGTGACCATCGAGAAGCCGGAAACGGTGACTGTGGACCCGGATGTCTCGATCGGCATGGACACGGTTGTGGAGCCGTTCGCGCAGATTTTAGGGCACACTGCGATTGGCGAGAACTGCCGCATCGGCGCATGCTCCATCGTGCGGGATTCTGAACTGGCCGACGAAGTTGAAGTGGGGCCGTTCACCATTATCGGAACGTCCCGGCTGGAACGCGGCGCGCACGCGGGACCCTACGCGCGGCTGCGCATGGAAAATCACGTGGAAGCCGGCGCGCATGTCGGTAATTTCGTGGAGCTGAAGAAGACCCGCCTGGGCGCCGGATCGAAAGCCATGCATCTGGCTTATTTGGGCGACTCCGAAATCGGACCGCGCGTCAACGTGGGCGCGGGCAGCATCACTTGCAACTACGATGGGTCGCGCAAGCATCCGACCAAGATCGGCGCGGGGGCGTTCATCGGCAGCAATTCGACGCTGGTGGCGCCGGTGGAGGTGGGCGAGGGCGCCTATCTGGCGGCGGGATCGGTGATCACCAGCGATGTTCCCGCGGAAGCGCTGGGCGTCGCCCGCGCGCGGCAGGTGAATAAGGAGGACTGGGCCAGAAAGCGCAGGGAACTGGTGAAAAAGCGATAAGTGCTTGTGGGGCAGGTTACCAATCTGCCCCACAACTGCCCGCTTACCGACGTGTACTATCGGGCAACGCCCGCTGCCGCTTTTTCGCATCTCTAGCGTGCGCGGCGTGGCGATGTGGCCTGGAATTGCGGTGGCTGGCGATGGGCTGCGCGAATCCCGACTCTGGAAAGCCCGACAAGCTGATCGTGGCCATCTCATTCAGCGCTTCGAGGGTGTCGAAAGCAATGTAGACATCGCCGTTTGCCAAACCGCTTGTTGGCACGGTGAAATTGACCTGATATAACCCGGCTAATCCGGGGGCCAGGCCTGCGAACAACACGTTAGCCTCCGCGACCGGGTCCACCCCGTCGTTCAGTTCCACGTAGATGTCCCCAGCCTCGTATTCGTTGCTGTAGCTCAACGTGGTGCCGGAGGCAGCCACGCCGTCACCCACCGACGGCGTTACGGTTCCAAGACCATTCATGAACAGCAGAACCGTCTCGCCGGGCACGGCCGGGTTGCCGTCGTTTACCACGGAGTAGTCGGCATGCAGGATCGCTCCCGGTCCGATCCCGCTTTCATTAAGCGTGTAAATCCCTGGCGACGAGTTATCGGCGTACACTGTCACGGTGTTGGACTTCGACCCGTTCACCACCACCTGGAACGTAGCGAAATAGTCGCCCGAAATCTCGTAGGGAATCCAGGCGCTGATCACTCCCGAGCTCACCGCATAGACCGGAGCCGCCAGCCCGTTGACGAAAACCTGAACGCCGCCAAGCGTGGTCGGAATGGGGAGCACCTTGTCGACCTGCGAAGTTACGCCAAAGCTCCCATACAGGTTCACCAGTTCGCCCGCCGTGTAAGCATTTGTGATGGGCGTGTAGTTGGCCGCATCGGTAATCCCGATCGGATTGATCCACACGCCGGAAGCAGGCGGCGCAAACGACGGGGCGTGAACACCGACAATAAGTGAAAACTGCTGGTTGGACCCAATCAACATCACGGCTTGTCCATTGGCGCCGGCGAGATAAGTGTAAATGCTGCCGTCGTAATATGAGCCGTTTGCACCGATAGAGACGGGCGTTTCGACAGTCAAGTCGTAGGTTTCTACGTCGACAACATCGTCGTAACGTTCATGCCAGATAAGACTTCCGCTGTTGGCGTTGATGGACCCATAAAAGGCATCCAGAAAATTCGGCGTGCCGCTCAGGTAGTCTTCCAAGCCCGCCACAAAGTAGGTCCCGCTCAAGAGCGCATTGGAACTCGTCCCGGAGGGCGCCCGAAAACCGAAGATCATATCCGCTCCGGTTGTGGAGCCTCCCACGAACCAGTTGCCATCGGCCGACACATAGAGAGCCTGTGTGCCACCGACGATCTGCGTTTGATCGCCGTAGGCGCCGGGAAAGGTCACTGTTCCACCCGCCGTGCCGGAGAGCGCATAGGTCGAGGCTGCCACGTTCTGGGTCAAGGTATTGCCGGAGCTCAAATTCGATGCCGAGCCATTCACCGTGAATGCCGCGATATTCCCTTGGCCATCGGCGTTCAGAGTGAAGTAGCCCTGCCTCGCCAGCGAGAGGAAACTGGTGGAAGAATCGAGCAGGAAGTCCAGGGTGCCCACGGTGAAAGCGCCCGAGAAACTGCCATTCGAAACCGCGCTGGCCGGCGCTTGAACGGCGATAAAGAGATCGAAGTAGTCGTCCTCGGTCGAACTTGCAATGACTACGGGTTGGCTGAATGTGCCGAAAAGAGTCCCTGGAAGCCCTCCGAAGATGGGCGTGTCCAGTTGGGCGATGCCGTTCGATTGCACTCCGTACGTCCCCCCGCCCAGTGAGGCGCAGGTTCCCGTGCCGTTTAAGCCGGCCGAATCGAAGAGTTGCGTATTCGACAGGGTATAATTTCCCGAGCCGTCGAACGCGATGATGCCGGTCAGGCTGCAGGACTCGGTCAGGTCGCCTGAAGTGTCGTTAAAGAAATCTACATAGCGGAACAGATATTGCCCGTTGAGACTCGCCGTCCCGCTGGTATCGAAGCTCTGGGCATTTACGCGCGCCGGCGCTACAGCCGTTAGAAGGGCGCCGCCAAACAGCAAAATCGCTTGCAGGGTTCTGTACATGGGGGTCATCCTTACTGGCCGTTGCTCCAATTCAAGATCAGGTTGTAGGCATCCACGCTGCCAAGACCGGTAGCGAAGCTCCAACCGCTGCCGGCCGCGAAGGCTGGGGTATACGTTTGGCCCGTTGTCGATAGCGCGCCGTTTCCGACAAACACGGTAACGGGCGTCGCACGGCCCCTTCCCTCGAATCCGGCCCCGAAGCAATTTATCTCACCCGCGCAGTTGACCGCGATATCGCCCTTTGTAATGCCATGGAACACCGAAGATGCCACCGAACCGGCGGCGAGACTGTAGTAAACCGGGTTCGGGTTGCCCTGGGCCCCCCCCATCTTTTGGTTCACCAGTGCCTGAATCCCAGCCATTATGGGGGAAGCAAAGGAAGTTCCGCCCGCGCCACCCCAGTTGACCGGCGCGCCGACGCATGGCACACCGCCGTTCGCGGGATCGGAAAAGCAGGTCACGTAATAGTGGCCCCAGATTCCGGTGGCGGCGAAGAGCGATACGTCGGGAATGTCCCGGACGCCGTCGTTGGGGATCCCGGACACCCCGGCTTGCCACGAAGGTTTGGCGTATCCCTGGCAACTGCCCCCTACCACGAAATTTTGCGCCGTAGCACCGGTTGCGCACCCGCTGGGTCCCCCGCTGCCCGCGCTTATCTCGGCGTCGTCTTCCAACGCTAGGTCTTGCTCTAACTGTTGCCATGCGCCGCTTCCGCAATAGCCATTAGAGCCGTAACCGAACGCGTAGCCGGAATAAACAGCCAGGATCGAACCCGCGCACGTGTCGTTCCAAGGGATCTCCGGAATGTAAGAGAGGGCCGAACCATAGGTCGAGCTATTCAACGTGCTCCAATAGGTTTTGGCCGTGCCCAGATAGGTGTCGGCGAAATCGGTGCCCCCAACGGCAACGTTATAGGGCGTAGAAGCATTTGCGGAGATGCCGATGCCATGGGTAGCGACGCTAAATCCAGCATCGCAGCTTGCCGCGCCCTCGTCTCCCGCCGCGACAAATACCGACACGCCTTCCGTCACCGCCTGCTGCGCGGCCGCGTTGGTTGCCGCATTCGCGGCTGCTCCGTTCGCCGCTTCGCATTCGCCATAGCTCACGCTGACGATTTGGGGCGGAGCGCTGCCGTTAATTAAATTCTGCTCCGCAATCAGGACCCCGAATGTCGTCTGGGTATCCTGGCACGCGGCAACGTCGATGGCGGCGTTTGGCGCGGCGGCACTGGCCCATTCGGCGTCAAGAGTCGCTTCGATGTCGTCCGGCGTGGCTCCCGGATCGGTACAATTGGAAGGTCCGCTCGGCGGCGCGGGCTGGATTGTGTTCAAGGATCCAGAAGTATAACCGGACAACCCCAATACACTCCGGAAGGTCCCCCAATCCGTTGTGTCGTAGAGATCGGTGTCCTCCAGGACCGCAATGGTCTGTCCTTGACCCGTGTATCCGGCTGCAAAGGCTGGATTCAAATCGTAAATCGTAGCCAGATCGGCCGGCGCGACCGGGTGATACGTGGAGCCGAATTCCGAGACGGTATATTGGGCGCGGGGCTTCCGCATCGAGTGCGGCCGAAAATCGTGCAACGATACGATTCCCGCCACTATTGGCGCGAGCGCTTCCGGAATTCGGGGGTCGCTCATATTCGCTATATGACTCTTCCCGTTTACCGAGAGACTGTGGATCTCCGTATGGAATGCGGCCGACACCCGGCCTGCCGTTCCGGAAAAGTCGATTAACATGCCGCTCGGATATACCGTGTTCACCGTAAAGCCGCTAGAGTGCAGCCACCAAGTAACGGCCTCGATATCCTCCGCCGCCGGTCCGAACATTCGGCCGAATTCGACCGCCGTCAGCCACCGGTGGAAATTGGGCGAAGTGGAATCGTATTGCCGGTCGATAAAATCCTTCAACGCCTGTTCCCGCTCCGGACTGCGCTGCAATTGCAGAAGCATGTGATCCATTGCGAAGGTCTCCGCCACCTTCCCTCGGTCGTTCTGCGGATTGGCTTCGCCGCGCGTGTTTCCCGCCAGCGTGTGCAGCTTACCTGGATCGATGGGCCGCGTAACGAGAACCCGGGCCGAAGGCGCGTGCCAAACGCCCTGCGCAACCAGTGCGGGCGTACAGCCAAACGCAAGCGCGCCGCAAAACAATAGACGCGCCAGGGAAAATTTATCTCGAAAATTCTTGTACATTAGGCCACCGCTCTTCCGTAAATCAATTAAGGCATAGTATACCGTGATATCTCTCTCGCCGCTAATCTGTTAGGGGAGCGGGGGCTCATCTCTTTTCACACATTTTACGTAGGCTTAACACGCGCGGCGAAACGCTTTGCCGCGGAGGCGCGCCTCTCATACTTGCCTGAAACACTACGAGCAGTGGCTGGGGCGCAGACGGTCTCCATGCGCAACGAAACCGAGCCGCTGCCGGCGCGCGTGAAGAGATACTTTGGCGCGCTGGACACACTGGATGCCGACTTGGTAGCTGCATTTTTCGCGGATGGCGCGATGGTGAGGCTTCCAGGCCTGGCGCCGATCTTGGGACGAGCCGCAGTCCGCCGGGCGTTGGTACGGTTTTCGTTGGCGGTGGACGATCTGCGCCACGCCCCTGTGCAGCTCTGGACGGCCGGCAACGTTTCGGTGTTTGAGGCCGACGTAACGGTGACGCTGGCCGACCGGACGATGCTCGCCTTTCCCGTCACCCATATTGTCCGGTGGGTGGATGGCATGATCGGCGAAGCGCGGGTGAACATCTACCTGGAATCCCGCATGGCGGTAGCGATGTCGGCTTTCGACCGCCTGCGAACCGCCGGATGCGAACTGCGGCGTCCAGCTTGACATCTTACCGAGCCGCGATCGTCAGGGAGCGGTCCCCAACCACAAATCGATCGGCCTCCGGACGCCCTCGGGCCGGAATGGAAGTTCGATCTTGCGGCCCCGACCGGCCGACGCATACCCGGCGTAAAGCGCCTCCATCACCACGCGCCCGTCTTCGCCGGTCGACTGCGGCTGCTCCTTCCCGCGCACGCACCGCGCGAAGTGCCTCATCTCGTGCGGGGAGCCGTAGTTCCACAGCTCGTCGAACACCGGATAGCTCCAGCCCTTGGTGCTGGGCGCCTTCTCCACGGCATATCCGTAACCGTATTCGCTATAGGTGGGCATGGCATTGCCCATGTGCAGATTCGGGTAGCTGACGCCGCCTTCGCCGTAGATCTCGGTGCGGTCGTCCATGCCGCCGCGCTTGGCCCAACTGTTCTCCACCAATCCCACGCCGCCGTTGGCGAACTCCAAAACGCAAATGCTGTCGTCCTCGCCGCGCGTTTTGGCGCCGTGCACATATGTTCCCATGTGACAGGTCACGCTCTTGATGGGCGAGCGGCCGAAGAACCAGTAGCAGAACGCGATGCCGTGACAGCCCATGTCCATGAAGACACCGCCGCCGGAGCGGGTCACGTCCCAAAACCAGGGGCTGTGCGGACCGAAATGTTTCTCGCTCTGCTTCACCAGATAGAGTTTGCCGAACGCGCCATGATCCGCCATTTCCTTGGCCTTGACATACTTCGGCGTGAACAGCAGCTCTTCCGCGTACAAAAGCAACACGCCTTCACGGCGGCAGACATCGATCATCTCGTCGGCCTCGTCGAGCGTCATGCACAGCGGCTTTTCGCAAACCACGTGCTTGCCCGCGCGCGCGATATCCAGGGTCATGCCGCAGTGCAACGCGTTGGGCGCCGCGACGGTCACCATCTCGATGTCTTTTTCCCGCAGCATCTCCTTGTAATCCAGGAAAATACGCGGGATGCCATATTTTTGCGCCAGTTCCGCGGCGTGGCCGGGGGTGGGCGAGCAGACCGCCACCACCTCGGCCTCCTCCGGCATGATCTGAAACGACGCTGCGTGGATGTCTCCTTGAAACTGCGAACCGATGATTCCGACTTTGACTTTGCCGTTCGACATAGAAGGTATTCTCGCACGGGTCGCGCCCGCCTCACTTTCCGGCTGGCGCTTTGGCCTTGGGCACGCCGGCTGGGCGACAGAGCGGCCTGATATTCGCGCCCGCGTGCCTCGCAGTCGCTGCAAGGGTGGCGGCCGGCAAACCTAAAAGGTCATCAGTCCGATTTATCAAAGGTTTAACAGATTCCTGGCGGCTTGTCACGGCATAATGAATGGTAGAGGAGAACTCAAAGGTATGAACTTCCGTCTCGTGTCCGTCACTCTGGCAGCCACGGTACTGTTTGCGCAAGGTTCCGGAGGCTTCCGTATGCACCCCATGTCCGCGCAGAAGACCGCCGAAGTGCAAAGCTATCTGAATCTGACCGCGGCTCAGATCTCAACCCTGCAACAGTTGCGCCAATCGGAGATGGCGGCGCTGAAGCCGATCTATCGGCAAAGCGGCCCCCTGCGGCAGAGCTTGCGGACCCAGGAACAAAGCTCCAGCGCGGACGCGGCCGAGGTGGGCAAACTGGTGCTGAGTATCCGGAGCTTGGAGCAACAGGCCGCTCCTATCCGCGCCAGCTACCAGCAACAGGCTCTGGCGGTGCTGACATCGGCCCAGAAGACCCAACTGGCTGCGCTCGAAAGCGCCGCGGCGCTGATACCCGCGATACACGAAGCGACCGCCCTGAATCTGTTGACGCCACCGAATGGAGCGGAGGGTCCGGGCGGAGTCGAAACGGAGATGATGCCTCACGGACGGTTCGGCAGTCCGCGCTAACCTGCTAACGCGGAGCTTGGCTGGCGGAGCGGAGGTTCCCCACCGTCATTTGAGGCGGCACGGCCGGTGCGCCCCGGACCGCAGGAGATAGGGCCCGTGCCAGCCGTCCGGCAGTATCGTATCGCGGTCCGTGCGCGCTTGGCCGAGTTGGGTCTGCGTCATCCCGTTCGCGGCCCGTAAATTCGCCCCCCTTAAGTTCGCGCTCATGGTGATGGCGTCGTCGAAAACGTACGCCGGTAAGATCCGCGCGCTCCAGATCGGCGCCGTCGAGGCGGGCGCCTTGAAAACTGGCTTCTGTGAGCGTGGCAGTCCAAAAGGAGCTGTGGCGCAGGTCGGCGCGGTCGAAGCGTGCGCATGCCAGATTGACCCTTCGGAATTCGCAATGCTGGACGGTCGCGGTGCCCCAATTCGATCCCGCGGCCGAAATTCCCAGGAACTTGCAACATCGGAACGCACTGTGGTAAAGGTTGGCCCCCGTGAGATCCGCCTCAGTGAAATTGCAGTCGAACGCTTTCGCCTGCAACAGCCGCGCCTCGCGCAGGCAGGCGCCACTGAAATCGCATTTGTCGATGATCGCTTCCAGCAGGTAGGCCTCCGGCAGATTAGCGCCGCGCAGGCAGGCCCCCTGAAGGCGGACTTCACTCAAGTTGGCCGCCGCCAATAAGGCGCAATCCAGTCTGGTTTCGGTCAGCTCGGCTCGCGACAGATTCGCTTCGGTCAGGTTCGCGTTGCGGAGGTCGGCGAACTGAAGATTCGCGCCTCTCAGATTGGCGCCGGACATGTGGGCATCCCTCAATTTCGCCGATTTCATGTCGGCGTTTTCCAAATCCACATTGTTCAGGGCCGCGTCGGGCAGCACGACACCCTGAAGGCAGGCCTGCAGGCCATCTGGCCGGCGCTCCAGCCAGAAACGGTGAGATGCAAGGCGGCAAGGCCGAGGCGCGCCCCGGGTGGCGGCACGGCATCTGAATACTGTTCGGATGTGCTCGCGGAATCCGCCATTAGCTCTCCCTTCCGCTTGGATCCGCGGCCTCAAGCGCAGTGCACGAAGTCCAGTTCCGGATCGCAGGTTTCCAAGCTTCTCAATTTCGCGGCCAGAGTGGTGCGTTTAAGCCCAAGCAGGTCGGCCGCCATTTTCTTGTTTCCATTTGTCTTCCGCAGCGCTTGTTCCAGGATGTTGCGCGCAATCTGCGCGACGGTCCTTTCGAAATCCAGACCGTCGTCGGGCACCTGCACCAGATTGGCGCCGGCTTGCGCGGCAACCGCGCGCGGGGCTTGGCCATCGAACGGGAAGTCGGACGGATAGAGCATGGCCCGTTCGGCGCCGAGGACGATGGCGCGCTCCACGGCGTTCTCCAACTGGCGCACGTTGCCGGGCCAGGCGTAGCCGGCCAACCGGGCTAGCGCCTCGGGGGAGATCTGCGGCAGGGGGAGGTTTTCCAAGCGGCAGATTTTCCGCATGAAGTGATGGGTCAAAGCCGCCACATCCCCCGCGCGCGCGCGCAACGGGGGCAGATGGATGGGGACGACATTGAGACGGTAATACAAATCTTCGCGAAAGCGGCATTGATGCACCCGTTCCAGCAGGTCGGCATTGGTGGCTGCCACCACGCGCACGTCCACGCGTATGGTTTCGGAACTGCCCAAGCGCTGGAACTCGCGCTCCTGCAAGACGCGTAGGAGCTTGGCTTGCAACTCCAGCGGCATGTCTCCTATTTCGTCCAGAAACAGGGTGCCGCCGTTGGCCTGCTCAAAGCGCCCGATCCGCTGGTTGATGGCGCCGGTGAAGGCCCCTCGCACATGTCCAAACAGCTCGGCCTCCAGCAGATTCTCGGGCAACGCGCTGCAGCAAACCGAGACCATGGGTAGCCGGCCGCGGGGCCCGGCCATGTGCAGCGCTCGCGCCACCATCTCTTTGCCGGTTCCCGTCTCGCCGGAGATCAGGACGGTGCAACGCCGGCTTCCCACCAGCCGTACCATGCGCACCACTTCTTGAAACGGCTGGCTGGAACCGACCAATATCCGGCGCCAGGTTTCATCGGGGTCTCCGCAATAGGATATGCGGCTGCGACGCTCGTCCATGGCGTCCACTATCGCGCCGGCAAGTTGCCCGGGTTCGACCTCCGCGCCCAACACATCGCTGGCGCCCGACCGGATCAGGCGCACGGCCTCACGCAATCGTATGCACGGATCCCAGAGAATCAGCGGAACGCCGCCAGCGGCGCTCTGCAAATCCTCCAGCGCGTCGGCGGGGGAATACTCCGGGAGGGGAAAGCAGACTACCGCTGCGTCGATCCGGGAACGCTTGAAGTATTCCAGAGCCTCGGGGATCCCGGCGGCGTGCTCCAACGCAAATTGGCCAATTTCAGCGGCGCGACTGGCCGCCGCCACGTTGTCTTCCGCCGCAATCCACAACACTCGCGCTGGTTCGACTCTATTCATGGTTATAAACGAGAATCGGCAGGTGCGGGCAATCTCTTTAGCCCGCCTCCGCCGGATACCCTTCGTCAGATCCGGTCCACGACGATTCGATGGACCTTAATGAGCAATTCCACTTCGCTGCGCGGCAGCGCCAGGGCCGCTGCGATCCCCGCGGTATCCTGGCCGGCCCGATGCATCCTCAGAACGTGCGTGCGCTTGCTGAGATTGAGGCCCGACCGGGCCGGCTCCGGCGACACCAGCATGCCGGTCTGCCGTTCTACCGCGCGCAGATCGGTTTCGAGAGACTGGACGGCGAGGCGGGCGTCGCCCAGAGCGGCGTCCAAGGCTTCGACAAGCTGGCGCGCTTCCAGGCTGCGGCGAAACAAGCCTCGGATCTCGGCCTTCAGCGTCACGAACAGATAAAGGCACAATCCGAAACCCGCGATCAGCAAGATGCAGAAGATCAGCGGCTGCAGCATGAATTCAGGGCCTCGGGCGATCCATAGAAAGGCGTTCATGGCAAGGTCTCGAGGCGCTCCTGGCGAGTCATGATCTGATGGATCCGTACGCCATAGTTGCCTTCCACCACCACCACTTCTCCGCGCGCCACGACGCAATTGTTGACGATGACCTCTACCAGTTCATCCACCGCGCGGTTCAGCTCGATGATGGACCCGGCGGTCAGCTTGAGGACATCCTTCAAAGGAAGCTGCACGTGGCCAAACGAAACGCTTACGGGCAGTTCCACCCCCATGAGCAGGTTGAACGTCTTGGACCGCTGTGGATTGTGAGCTTCCGCGTCGCCAGCCGCCATACCGCCGGTTTTGGCGTTCTCCGCGGGCGGATCCGCCTCCTGGGGAGGGTCTTGCGGGGCGCCGGTGACGGCGACCATCAAGGGCGGCAGCGCCGCGTCCGGATAAGTCGCTTCCACCGTGTAGAATTCGGCCGATTCCGGCGCGGCGGCCGCTTCATTTCCGGAACAATCGACCTGGCGGCCCCAGCGGCGGCCGGCGCTGCGGGACAGTTCGCCCAGCGATTGCTGCAGGACCTCGAGATATGTTTCGCGCGCCTGGGAGTCGTCCTCCACACCGGCCGCTCCCAGGACGCGCGCGGCGATCTGCGTCCACGCATTCTTTGGCGCGCCGATCCAGATGCACGGCTCGCCGGGTAATGGAAAGCGATATTGCCACCACAGGACCGCGCCATGCTGGGCAACGGCCTCTTCGCTGAAAGTGGTCAGCGTCGAGCCGCCGGTGGGAGCGCTGCAGGCCAGCTTAGGGCGCTCCCCCGCCAGAGACTCCAGTACGGTGCCCAGCAGCGTGGTCCATTCCTCTGCAAACCACCGCGCGGGACTTCCGCGTTCCTCTGTCACACGACACCTCCGGCGTGGTTGGGCCAGACCTTCTCGATGTCCGCCCGCAGCCGCAGGATGGCTTGCGACTTCAGGTGAGAGATGCGCGACTCGTGCAAGTCCACTACCTGGGCAATTTCCCGCAGCGTGAGCTCTTCAAGATAGTAAAGGCCTAATACCGTACGCTCCATGGGAGGTATTTTCCGGATGGCGCTGGACAGCAATTGTTCGAGCTGCGATCGTTCCAGCAGGCGGGAGGGCAGTTGGTCCTGGTCGTCGCTAAGATATTCGAGCAGGCCTTTGCCTTCGCCATCCTCCCCGCTGTATTCGAGGCTGCCGATATTGAGGCCCTGCACTTCCACTAGCCAGCGGTGATATTCTTCCAGGTCCAGGCCCATCTCGGCGGCGATCTCGTCTTCGCCGGGAATCATGTGCAGCCGCTGCTCCGCGCGGGAGATCGCGAATTCGATCTGCTTGGCTTTCTTGCGTCTTTGGCGCGGCGCCCAGTCCAGGCCGCGCAGGCTGTCCAGGATGGCGCCCCGGATTCTGTGCTCGGCGTAGGTTTTCAATTTGACATTATGTGCGGGATCGTATTGGTCCACGGCCGCGATCAGTCCAACGATTCCCGCGGACACCAGGTCGTCGAGACTCACGTTTTCGGGCAAGCGGTCGCGGATCCGGCGGGCAATCAGCCGGACCTGCGGCAAGTGGTCCAGAATGAGGCGTTCGCGTTCCTCGGTGCCCGCATCCTCGGTCGCCGGGCAGCAATACGGGTTAGACATGACACCTCACGCAACTCCTCTCATGCGGCTAACCGCCTGACGCTCGGCATCCGCGGCCAGAGCAGATTCAAGATACCCTCTTTGGTGGCCGCCACGGCGTCTTCCGGGATCTCCTGCCCGGTTCCCAGGAACGAGATGGGCTTAGCCAACTTCACCGACAACGAAAACGCCGTGCCGAAGCAAGCGGTCTCGTCCAGCCGGGTGAACAGCAGGCTGGACGGACGGAAGATGTCGAAGCGTTCCGCCACATTGCTTAGATCGGCTGATTTCATGGAGGCCGTTAATACCAGATGCGACGCAATCTCCGGCCGGGTCGACAGAAAGCGGGCCAGGTCCGCGGCGCGATCCATATCGCGCGGGCCGTATCCGGGAGTATCGATCAGCACCAGCCGTTTTCCGCGATGCTCGTCGAGCGCCTGCGCCAGCGCGCCCACGCTTTCCAGCGCCTGGAAACCGGCGCCGAGAATGGCGGCATAGGAGCGCAACTGGTCGGCCCCGCCTACCCGGAAATCGTCCATCGACACCAAGGCGATGGGGCGGCGCTCGGTCAGGCCCCAGGCCACCGCCAGTTTGGCCAGCGTGGTGGTCTTTCCGGCGCCGGGAGGGCCGACCAAAGCCACCGCGCGCGGCCCGTTCGCCGCGGCCGGCGCGCCCTGCACGGCCTGCACGGCCTGCACGAGGATACGCTGTTCGATCTCCGCCGTCACGGCGTCCTCCAACCCGCTGAACTGCGGCCCGCAACGGCGCTCGGCGGCGTCCAGGATTTGATGCACGATTTCGCCGTCCATATCCGTGGCCATGAGCCGGGCGTGCCATTCCGGCATTTCGGGGCCGGCCGACGGCCGCACTCCGCTCCAGGCCGAGCGCGTAATGGTCTTCCCCATCACGTCCAGTTGCCGGCGCATCTCGGCCAGTTCGGCGGCCAGCCGGCCGTCGTGCGTGCCGGCGTCCGCTGCCACCCGCGGTTGGGCGGTCTCCGCTTCCGGCACCAGGGCGCACACCACTTCGTATTCGCCCAGGTGACGCGCTTCAAGCGGCGCTTTGCGGGACTCGACCAGCATGGCCTCGGCCCCCATCTCCCGTTGCGCCAGGGTGAGCGCGCCTTCCACCGTGCTTGCATAAAACGATTTGATACGCATATTTTTCCTTTTACTGAATGACTCCCAGGGACACTACCTTCACTCCGGCCGGAATCTCGTTGTGCGAAAGAATGAACAGATTCGGCAGCGCGGGCTCCACCATTTGCCGCAGAAAATAACGGGCGCCGGCGGTGGTCACCGCCGCCACCGGCCCCTCCGGACTTCCCACCTTGCGCTGGATGCGGTCCAGAATGTCGCGGATGGTCTGCGGCGCCATGCTCAAGTGGCTGTTCTGCTCGCCATGCTGCACCGCGGACTCCACGGCCTGCTCGATCGAGGGGTCCAGAAAATAAGCCGGCAGGTTGCCGGCGGCGTCCAGATAGCGCTTGGCGATGGTGCGCCGGATGGCTTGCCGCGAGAATTCGGTCAGCAGCACCAGGTTGCGCGTGGACAGCGCCGCCTCGCCGAGGGCCTCCAGTATGGAGCCGGTGTCGCGGATCGAAACCCGCTCCCGCAGCAGATTCTGCAACACGCGCTGCACCGCCGAGAGCGGCAGTTGCTTGGGAACCAGATCCTCGACCACTTTGGGCTGGTCCACGGCCGCCAGATCCAGCACCTTCTTGGCATCCTGCCGCGAGAACAGCTCGTGCGCGTGCCGGCGGGCCAACTCCGCAATGTGGGTGCCCAGCACGCTCACCGCGTCCACCAGCGTATAACCGGCCGCGCGGGCCTGCTCGGCGCGCTGGTCCGGAATCCACCAGGCCGCCAATCCGAAGGCCGGCTCGCGCGTGGCCGTGCCTTTGATCGGGGGAGCGTTCTTGCCGGAGGGAATGGCCAACTGGCAGCCCTGCGGCATCTCGTAGCGGGCGATCTCCGCGCCCTTGAGCGAGATCACATATTCCCGCGCGCGCAACGCCAGATTATCGGCCACCCGGACCGGCGGCAAAAGGTATCCGAGTTCCGCGGCCAGTTGCCGCCGGATGCCCGAGATGCGTTTCAGCAGCGGCGAGTTTTGGGCGCCTTCCACCATCTTGACCAGCCCCAGCCCGACTTCGATGGCCAGCGGCTCCACTTTGAGCAGGCCTTCCAGATTCTCGCGGGCCGGCTTGGCCGCGCTGGGCGCCAGCTCCTTGGCGGCCGGCCGCGACCGCATGCGCCAGCCCCCCGCTCCGAGGCCGGTGCCCAGCAGCAGAAATGGGATTCCGGGCATTCCCGGAACGCAGGCCAGCACAATCAACACGCCGCTGGCCAGCAGCAGCGGCTGCGGGCTGCCGAATATCTGCTTCCGGAAATCCGCCCCCAGGCGCGCGTCCGAGCCCGATCGGGTGATCACCAGGGCGCCTGAAACCGAGATCATCAGGGCCGGCACCACCGTCACCAGGCCGTCCCCGATGGTGAGCACCGTATAGGTCTCGAGCGCATGCCGCAGTTCCATGCCGTGCTGCAGCACCCCGATCAGGAAGCCCGCGACGATGTTGATGCTGGTGATCAGGATGCTGGCCACGGCATCCCGCTGGGTGAAGCGGGAGGCGCCGTCCATGGCCCCGTAGAATTCCGCCTCGGCCGCCAGTTGCTTGCGGCGCAGGCGCGCGGCGGCTTCGTCGATGAGTCCCGAACTCAGATCCGAATCGATGGACATCTGCTTTCCCGGCAAGGCGTCCAGGGTGAAGCGCGCCGTGACTTCCGAGATGCGCACCGCGCCGTGATTGATGACTACGTACTGGATGGCGATCAACACCAGGAAGATCACCGTGCCGATGATGTAGTTGCCGCCCACCACGAAGCTGCCGAAGGCTTCGATCACATGTCCGGCCGCGCCGGTGCCGGTGTTGCCGTTGAGCAGGATCAGCCGCGCCGAGGAAACGTTCAAAGCCAGCCTGTAGAGGGTCAACAGGAGCAGCGTGGTGGGAAAGACGTTGAAATCCGACGGACGCTGGATGTACATGGCCACCATCATGACGATGACCGACATCATGATGTCCACCACCAGCAGCATGTCCAGCAGGAAGGGCGGCAGAGGCGTGATCAGGGCCATGACGATGGCCAGCACGGCCACCGGCACACCCAGGTCCGCGGCGGCGCCGCCGGTGAAGAACTCCAGCGGTTTCCAACCTTTCTTCGCAATTGCCGCGGCTTGCGCCATTCGTCTATTCCGCCTTCCGGCCCGGGTACCCTTATATGGGTAATCGGCCGTTCATGAGTTTATAAACATACGCCAGGATTTCGGCCACGGCGCGATACAGGTGCGCCGGGATCTCCTGCCCCACGTCCACCGAGGCGTAAAGCGCCTGCGCCAGCGGCGGATTCTCGACGACCGGGACCTGGTGTTCCACGGCCCGCTGGCGAATCCGCAGCGCCAGATAATTCTTCCCTTTGGCCACCACCACCGGCGTGGCCATGGAATCCAGCGCATAACGCAGCGCCACCGCATAGTGCGTCGGGTTCACGATGACGGCGGTGGCTTTGGGAACTTCTTTCATCATCTGGTGCCGCAGGCGTTCCCGCCGGATGCGGCGAATGCGCGCCTTGATCTGCGGGTTACCTTCCGACTCCTTGAACTCGTCGCGCATCTCCTGCTTGCTCATGCGCATGTCCTTGGCGTACCGCTGGCGTTGCCGGAACAGGTCCACCGCGCCGAATAACAGGAATACGCCGCAGGCTTTCCAGAGCAGCGTCCCGAACGAACCGCAAGCATGCCGGAAGGCCGATTCGACGCTCTGATAGGGGAGCGCCATGTAAGCGAACAGATTGTCGCGTACGATTCCGTAGACCGCCAGCCCGAATACCGGCAGCATCACCACGGACCGCAACAGCGCGGCCATATTTTGACGCGGCAGCTCCTTGAGCCGCGACGCCGGGTTCAGCCGCTTGAAATCCGGCGCCAGCTTCTTCATGCTCACGCCCAGTTGCGTGACCCCCAGTTGCACGGCCAGGGTCACCAGCAGCAGCACGCCCGCGGCGGGAGACAGCAGCTTCAGCATGTCCTCCAGCAGGTAGCGGCCGATCTCCACGATGCCCTCCTGCCTGGTGGAGAACGCCACCGCCAGGGTGTGCCGCATCGCCAGGCGCAACTCCGCGAACCATTTCCCGCCCCAGGCATCCAGGACGGCCACGAAGGCTATGAATTGCATGGCCGAGACGAACTGGCGCGCGGCTGGGAACTGTCCCTCCTTGCGCGCGTTGAGCAGGCGCTTGGCGGTAGGCTTTTCCGTCTTCTGACCGTTGTCCGCCAGTGAATTTCTCCATTCGACTCAAAAGCGCAGCGCCTGGCGCAGCGTCCCGAAAACCGTACCGCCATAGGCCCCCAGCAGCCTGGGCACCAGCACCGTGATCCAACCCAGCAACACCAGCGCCGCGGTCATCTTGATGGGGAAAGCCAGGCTCATCAATTGCAGTTGCGCGTTCAACCGCCCCATCAGCCCCAGCGCGATGTCCGCCAGCACCAGCAGCGCGATGGCCGGCATCGCCAGGCGCACCGCGAGCTCCAGCATGTCCCCGCCGAGACGCAGCATGGCCTCCGCCGCGGGGGCCGTAATCCAGGCCCCGGCCGGATGCGCTTCCAGGCTGTACGCCAGCGTGCGGATCACCTCCCGGTCCAGGCCCAGCGAGAGAAAAACCATGCCGCCGGCCAACTGCGCAAAAACCACCAGGACGCCGGATTGGGTCTGCGTGGTCGGATCGATGGTCTGCGCGAAACTGAACCCCGCGTTCAGACTGAGGATTTGCGCCCCCGTCAGGAAGACCTCCAGGATGAAAGCCACGCCCAGGCCGATGGTGACCCCCACGGCGATCTCCGGCAGCACCCACAGCAGCAGCCGCGGGCCATCCACCCGCGCCGCGTCGATTTGCGGCCAGAGCGGGAACAGCGCCAGCGTGATGGTTACCGAAAGCACGATGCGCGCCAGCTTCGGGGCGCTTTGAAAGCCGGGCAGGGGCACCAGCGCGAAGACTCCGGAAACCCGCGCCAACACCAGCATGAACCCATAGAGCGTGGGGACGCCCAGACCCGGTTCAGCGGGCATACCGCCCCAAGTCCCCGAACAAGCCGGTAGTGTAGAGAACCATGCGATCGATCATCCAGGGCATCAGCATCAGGATGGCCAGCATGAATACGATCAGGCGCGGAATGGAGCTGAAGGCCGTATCCTGGATGGAAGTCACAATCTGCGTCAGGCTGATGACCACGCCCGCGGCGAAGGCGATGGCCATCAGCGGCGCCGCTATCCAGAATGCCGCCAGCAGCGCCTGGCGCAGAATTTCGACGACGGAATCGGTAGTCATGCGGGATTGCTCAGTTAAAGCTCTTCATCAGCGATCCGATCACCAGGTTCCAGCCATCCACCAGTACGAACAGCAGAATCTTGAAGGGCGCCGAGATCATGACCGGCGGCAACTGCATCATGCCCACCGACAGGGTTACCGAGGCCACCACCAGATCGATGACCAGGAAGGGCAGGTAGAGCACCGCGCCGATTTGAAAGGAAGCCTTCAACTCCGACAGGATATAAGCCGGAATCAGGACCTTCAAATCCACATCGGCCGGGGTGCGCGGGGCCGGGGAATGCGAGACCTCCAGAAACAAGGCGATGTCCTTCTCGCGGGCGAAGCGCAGCCAGAAACCGCGCAACGGCTTGGCCGCTTCCTGGGCCGCCTGTGGCATCGTCATCCGTCCGCTATCCATGGGGAGCCATGCTTGTTCGTAGATCTGGCTGGCGATCGGCTGCATGGTGAGCAGGCTCAGGAACAGCGCCAGGCCCACCAGTATCTGGTTGGAGGGCGCCGTCTGCGTGCCCAGCGCCTGGCGCAGAAAATGCAGCACGACGATGGTCCGCAGGAACGGGGTCACCGACACCAACGCGGCGGGCAACAGGGTCAACGCCGTCAGCAGCAGGACGATCTGCATCGGCGAACTCAGGGAACCCGCCTTGCCGCCGCCGAACCAGGACGCCGAAGCGGCTGCGGGAGTCCCCCCGGCCGCCAGCGGGAACAGCAGCGCCAGACCGCCCGCTTGCGCCAGACGGCGGAACATCAGCGTACCTCCGCGGTTCCCGCGGCGGGGCGGGACTCCAGGCTGGCCCACTCAAAGCTATCCAGCACCGCGCAACCCGCCGGCGAGGTTCCCACCAGCAGTCCGCGGCCCCCCAGCCGCACCAGATGCATGCAGTGCTGCGGTCCCAGCGCCAGCCGCTCCACCGCCTGGAGAACGTGTTTCGAAGATCCGCCGGAGGCCTGCCGCACAATTCCTTTGCGCCGCAGCCACCAGAGCGAGGCGGCCAGCAGCAACAGCACCGCGCCCACCGCCAACACTTGCCGAATCAGTTCCATTCGCTCCTGTTCCCCCCGGCCTTAAATATCGCCGTTGAAATCCGTGATGCGGACTCCCAAGGTGTTTTCGACCACCACAATTTCGCCGCAACCGATCAGCGTTCCGCCCACGTACAGGTCGATATTCTCGCCCGCCGACCGCTTCATGCCGATCAGGCTGCCGGGTTCCATTTGCAGTATCTGCGCCACGGTCAGGATGCGGCGGTCCAGCTCGGCCTCGATGTCCATCGGAACGTCGGCGAAGGCGGCGGTCTCTTCCATGGCTGTCATATTATGCCCGGCTCTTAACCACTGATCAGTTGGGTGGCGGCTTGCACCATCGTATCCACGGTGGTCACGACCTTGGAATTGGCTTGGTAAGCGCTTTGCAGCACGATCAAGTCGGTGAGCTCCGTGGCCATATCCACATTCGAGGATTCCAAGGCGCCGCCGACTATGGTGCCGCGCCCGCCGGTGCCGGGCGCCCCGACGGCCGGCGCGGCGGTGTCGGCGCTCACCTGGTAGTTGTTGTTTCCCGTCGAAACCAGGCTCTGCGGGTTTTGAATATTAGCCATGGCCACTTGCGCCACCACCGTCTGTTGGCCGTCGGAGTAGGAAGCCAGCAACTGGCCGCCATCGCCCATGGTCACCGAAGTAAGCTGGGCGGCCGCCGCGCCGTTCTGGCCGACGGCGGAAGTGGCCGAGCTCTGGTCGAACTGGGTGAGTGTGCCGGTGCCGTCCGCGTTGTAGGGATTCCAGCTTACGCTCATGTCCGCCGCGCCGTCGCTCAGCCCCGGGATCGCGAACGCGATCGGGGTGCCTGCCGCCGGGCTGGTCAACTGCCCGCTGCTGTTGAAAGTCAGGCTCCCGCTGCCGTTCGGAATATCGTATGGCGTGCCCGCTGTACCGGCGGTGACATCCGCGCCGGGCACGGTGGCCGTGTAAGACCAGGTGTTGGCGGCGGTCTGTTGGAAATTGACGGTCACCACGTGGGCGGTTCCCAAGGAGTCGTAGACCGTTACCGGAGCCGACCAGTCGGAAGTCGCACCCGTAGTGGCGGAGGCGTTGAAGTTGGCGCTCACGGTCATGGTCGTGGTGACTTGCGGCGCTTGCAACGCGCCCACGGGCACTGTGATGTTACCGATGGCGCCGCCCGTGTCGACCACTCCGTTGGTGGCCATCCAGCCCTGGACCTGCTGCCCGCTGGGCGTGAGCAGGTTGCCCGAAAGGTCCACCTGAAAACTGCCGGCTCGCGTGAACTCGGTGGCGCCGTTGTTGTTCACCACAAAAAAGCCGTTCCCCTGGATGGCGGCGTCCAACGGTCCGCTGCTGGCGCTGATCGCGCCTTGGGTGAACTGCATCACGGTCAGCGGGGAGGCAACGCCGAACCCCACTTGAGTCTGGCCGCCGTTCATCGATTCGCTGACCAGGTTCTGGAAATAGGCGACGCTCTCCTTATAACCGGTGGTATTCATGTTGGCCAGGTTGTTGCCGACCACGGCGACGGCCACACCGTTGGCGTCCAAAGCGGACAGGGCTGTGTTGAATGCTGCAAACATTGCTAGTTGGCTCCTTGCGTGGAAGTGGTGCTCTGGGTGCCCGACTGCGTCAGGCTGTTGAGATCGGTGTGAATGCCGACCAGTTGTTCGAGCGAGCTGAACTGCGCCAATTGCGTAACGAAGGCGGTGCTGTCGGTCGGATTGGTGGGGTCCTGATTCTGGATTTGCGCCACCAAAAGCTGCATGAACTCGG
>DATNMW010000298.1:0-3669 GCA_035602155.1 Bryobacteraceae bacterium
TCCAGAGGCGTACCCGGAAACTGGTGCGCCAACTGCGGGCCTTAGGGTATCAAGTGCAACTCACTCCCGCCAGCGCGCCGGCGACGGCATGAACGTCGGGAAGGCCTAATTGGGGAGCGGGGGTTTTCGACCGTGCCCCACCAGGCCAAGTCGGCAGGGCTAGGGGCGCCCGTTCATCCGGCAGTCGCGGTTTTCGAAGGTGGATTCGCGCAACTGGCCGTGAGCAATGTTCTCACGGCCAGCTTGACTTTCGAATAAATCTAATCCTATCATGTAGTTGACACTAAGCGGGGAGTGCGCTCCTGCGATCTCCGGGAGGCCCATTTTGATCAAGCTGGATATCATCAACGAAGTTGTGAACAAGACCGGCATTACCAAGACCAAGGCCGAGATGGCCGTCGAGACTGTCTTCGAATCCATGAAGAAAGCCTTAGAACAGGGTGATCGCATCGAACTGCGCGGCTTTGGAGTCTTCAACGTGAAGCCGCGCAAGACGGGCATCGGGCGCAATCCGCGCACCGGCGCCGAAGTGTCCATCCCCCCCGGCAAAGCCGTCCGCTTCAAGCCCGGCAAGGAGTTGCAGACGCTGCAATAGCGGCTAATCGAAATTGTGTCCCCTCAGGATTATTCGGCGGCCACTTACCCCGCCTACGCGGAGAATGGAAATGGCCGCGGGTTTCCGCGCGCGCTGCCCCGGCTGCGCGAGCGCTATTGGCTGCACGGGCTGCTGTTCCTGATGACCCTGGTCACCACCACGCTGGTGGGGTCCAGCCTGCAAGCCGACTTCGACCGCAATCTACCCTTCGATGTAGCGCATTACCTGAACGCCTTCGTCAACGTCTGGAGCCATCCCGAAATCGTGTGGCGGGGCCTGCCCTTCTCCCTGACGCTGCTCACCATCCTGCTGGCTCACGAATTCGGGCATTATCTGACTTGCCGTTACTACGGCGTGGATGCCAGCTTGCCGTACTTCCTGCCGGCGCCCACGCTGATGGGAACTTTTGGGGCGTTCATCCGTATTCGCTCGGCGATCTATTCCAAGCGCGTGCTTTTCGATATCGGTGTGGCGGGGCCTCTGGCAGGCTTCGTATTCCTGATGCCCGCGCTGGCCGTGGGATTGGCGTTTTCCAAAGTGATTCCCGGCATCGCGCATCAGGGCGACATCCGGTTCGGAACTCCCGGGCTGCTTTGGATCTTGCAAAAGGCCATCTTTCCGGGAGTGCCGGCCGCGGACATTTACCTGCATCCGGTGGCGCGCGCGGCTTGGATCGGGATACTGGCTACGGCGTTGAATCTGCTGCCCATCGGCCAACTGGATGGCGGCCATATCCTATACGCGCTGGCTGGCGACCGGCACAAGCCGCTATCTATGATCTTCATTTTCGCGCTCATTCCGCTAGGCATCTTCGGCCACTGGTGGCCATGGTGCCTGTGGGCCGTGGCCCTGTTCTTTCTGGCGCGGCGACACCCCGTGATCGTGGACCCGTCGGGCCTATCCGGCGGCCGGAAGTGGCTGGCCCTGGCGGCCCTAATCGTTTTCCTGCTCTGCTTCACCGTGGCTCCCGTACTGGAGGGCGCGCCCTGACCGCCCGCTCATGAAGATCACTGCCACGATCATCACGCTAAACGAAGAACGACACATTGTCCGCGCTATCGAGAGCCTGCGCTGCTGCGATGAGATCCTGGTGCTGGATAGCGGCTCCGCCGACCGCACCATGGAACTCGCCGAAAAACTGGGCGCGCGCGTGGTGGAAAGCCCGTGGCGCGGATATGCGGGCCAAAAGAACTGGGCGGCCGAGCGCGCCACCCACGATTGGATTTTGTCGCTGGACGCCGATGAAGCCCTAAGCGAAGCGCTGGAAGGGGAAATCTGGAATCTGAAGAAGAACGGTCCCAAATTCGATGGCTATACCATGCCGCGCATCGCGCAGTATCTGGGCCGCTGGATTCTGCATAGCGGCTGGTATCCCGACCGCAAGGTGCGGCTGTACAACCGCCAGAAAGCCAAGTGGGTCGGCGATTTCGTGCACGAAAGCGTGCAGGTGCGCGGACGCCTCGGGCACCTGGAATCGAATCTGCTGCATTTCACTTGCGATTCGCTTTCCGAACATTTGCGGACCATGGATCGCTATACTACGCTGGCGGCCGAAGAACTGGTATGGCGCAAAACGCCCCTGGGTTGGAGCCACCTGATCCTCGACCCCACCTGGACTTTTCTGAAGACTTACTTCGTGCAGGCCGGCTTCTTGGACGGCGTCGAAGGGCTGACCATCGCCTACATGGCGGCGCTCTACACATTTCTGAAGTACGCCAAGGCCCGAAATATGAGCAGTTAGGGAGGCCGGACAATCTTGGCCGCCCTCCGGTGTGGTTTATGCGCATCTTACATCTAGATTCCGGCCGTGAAATGCGCGGCGGTCAGTGGCAGGTCTTGCGCCTAATGGAAGGCTTGCGCCGGGAAAGCGTCGAATGCACATTGCTCTCCCGGTGGGGTTCACCGCTTTCGGACCACGCACGTGCGCGCGGCCTGGATGTGCGGCCGCTCGGCCCCAGGTCCGCCTATCGGCTCGCGCGCCAGGCGGACTTGGTACACGCGCACGATGCCCGCACGCATACTATGGCCGCTCTCTTGGCGGGCGCCCCGCTGGTGGTTTCGCGGCGCGTCGCCTTTCCCATTCGCTCACGCTCGAAATATCGGCATGCCAGCCACTACGCCGCCGTGTCACAATTCGTCAAGGGAGTGTTGATGGAAGGCGGAGTACCCGAGGACAAGATATCGGTGGTTTACGACGGCGTACCGATGGGCGAACCGGCGGAGCATGCAGGAACGATGGCCGAAGCTGTCGTTGCGCCGGCGACCAGCGATCCGCGCAAAGGAACGGAGCTGGCCCTGGAAGCCACCCGCCGCGCCGGTGTGGACCTGCTGCTTTCGCGCGACCTGGAATCCGACCTGGCGGGCGCCGGCCTGTTTCTGTATCTGACGCGCTCCGAAGGCCTGGGGTCCGCGATCCTGATGGCCATGGCGTCGGGCGTCCCGGTGATCGCCAGCAACGTAGGCGGAATCCCCGAGATCGTGCGGCATGGGGAGAATGGCTGGCTGGCGGAGAACGAACCGGAGTCCATCGCCGCCTCCATCCGGGAGCTGCTGTCGGATCGCGCGCTGGCCGGCAAGCTGGCGGCGCGCGCGCGCCAAACCGTGGCGGAGAAATTCTCACTCGAACAAATGACCCGGAACACGATCCACCTTTACCGGCGAGTACTCTCTTGCTAGAAACCGGCATCGTGGAAGCCAGCCTGGCGCTGCTGTTCGGCTTGGTGATCGGCAGCTTCCTGAACGTATGCGTCTACCGCCTGCCGCAGGATCTTTCGGTGGTGCGGCCGCGCTCGTACTGCCCGGCGTGCAGCTATCCGATCGCTTGGTATGACAACATCCCGCTGCTCAGTTACGCGCTTCTGCGTGGCCGCTGCCGGCATTGCAAAGCGCCCATTTCCGTACGGTATCCGGTGGTCGAACTGATGACCGGCGGGCTGTTCTTCGTGTTCGTCTGGCGGCTCGGAGCGGGCGTCCCGGCCGTGAAGTTCTGCCTTTTGAGCGCGTTGCTGGTGGGGCTGACGTTCTCCGATCTGGAGGCGCGCATCCTGCCCGACGAATTCACCTTAGGCGGTGCG
>DATNMW010000299.1:0-8840 GCA_035602155.1 Bryobacteraceae bacterium
CCTTACGGCCGGTACTACGATTATGGGCCGACCGGTCTGGACCGCCGCCAGATACTGGTGTTGAACTACATCTACGACTTGCCAATTTTCCGGCACAACACGGGCGTCGCGGGCGCCCTCCTAGGCGGCTGGGAATTCTCCGGCATCACGCTGATCGAGAGCGGCCTGCCCTTAAATCCAACGCTCAGCTATGACAACCTGGGGCTGGGCGGCAACACTACGGACAGGCCCGACATTATGAGCGCGCTCACTTACCCGCAGACCCGGTTGCAGTGGTTCAATCCGGCCGACTTCGCGGCTCCCGCGCAATTGGCATTCGGCGACGCCCAGGAAGGTGCGATCCGCGGTCCCGGCCGCATCAACTTCAACCTGAATATGTACAAGGACTTCCGCCTGTGGAATGAATCCACGAAGCTGCGTTTTGGGGCGGACTTCTACAATGCCCTCAACCATACCGAGTTTCACGACGTCAACACTTCATTCGGCAACTCAGCCTTCGGCCAGGTTGTCGACACCTACGACCCGCGGACCATTGAGCTTTCGCTAAAGCTAAGCTTCTAACGGCCAAACGTCCCGCAAACCGGCGTGCGCGGCTCGGCGGACGTAGTACATGCAGTACCTTGCCGGGCCGCGACCGTCAGGGAGCGAAGCTGCTAGGATTGAGGTGACGCATCTGCGTCCGTAACCCCGACCCGTTCCAGTGCGCCCCTCTGGATGAGTGGTTTCATACCAATGCGGCCAGCCCGATGAACCTCAATGAAGTCGCGAAGCGCGCGGGGGTTTCCACCGCGACCGTCTCGCGCGTCCTCAACCAAGCCACCGTGGTCCGGAATACCACCCGCCAGCGCGTGATGCGGGCCGTCTCGGACCTTAACTATCATCCCAACCTGCACGCCCGGTCGCTGGCCAAAGGCGCCAGCCGCACGATTGGCATGATCGCTTCGAATCTGGAGAATCCTTTCTTCTTCGATATTTTTCGCGCGCTTGAGGCGGATGCCCATTCCCATGGATACGAAGTCGTGGCCGCCAACACCGACTATGATCCCGGGCACTTAGTCCGATGCGTCCGATTAATGATTGGGCGCCGCGTGGCCGGGCTGGCGGTGATCGTGTCCGAGATGGACCCCGCCATCATATCCGAACTGGCCACGAGCAAGCTTCGCGTAGTGTTTTACGACGTAGGAACCGCTGGCCGCACGATGTCCAACATCCGCGTCAACTATCGCCGCGGCATCGAAAGGGTGGTCGAGTATCTACATAACCTGAATCACCGCCGGCTGGTCTTTGTGGGTCACCACGTCACGCTCGGCCCCATCGGCGAACGCGAGAAGGCTTTCGTGGAAACCGTTTCCAAGTATGCCCCCGGAACGCAATGGCGCACGATCGCAACTCAGGACGCGCTGGAAGGCGGCCAGCAAGCCGCGCGCGAAATCCTGGCCTCCGGATTCGAGCCGACAGCCATTATCTGCGTCAACGACATCATGGCCGTCGGCGTTCTGCGCGAGGTGCGCGAACAGGGCTTGCGCGTCCCCCAGGACATCTCCGTGACCGGGTTCGACAACATCAAGCTTTCAGAGTTCAGCTACCCGTCGCTCACTACGGTACACATTCCGCGCGACCGGATTGGCCACCTGGCGTTTGGCATGCTCGTACCGGAGTCGGCGAACGGCAAAGTGCCCGGGCGTGAGATCGTCATCGACCCCGAACTGGTATTGCGGGATTCCACCGGCCCAGCCCATGCCTAGAGCCGGTTCCGCGCTTTGCCTTCTCCTGACCATTTGTATGCCAAGCGCGCATGCCACTCCAGGCTGCCAGGCACTGCCCGCCCGCAACCGATCCGACATTCCGGCGTTGGCTCACGCTGGGCTTGCCTTTTCGCGACAGCAGCATTACAAAGAGGCCGCCGACTGCTATCGCAAAGCCCTCTCTCTTGCACCCGACGTCCGCGAAATCCAGTTAAACCTAGGCCTCGCCGAGTTCAAACAAGGAGACTTTCCGGCGGCACTGGCGCCGCTCGCCGCGGTCTTGTCGCTCGATCCGGGCAATCTTCAGGCGCGCACGCTACTGGGAATGAGTTATTACGGCGCGGGTATGTACGCCAAAGCCGTTCCCGAGCTGGATCGCGCCCTGGCCGCCGATCCCCACAACACGCAATTGCACCACGTCATAGCCCAGAGCTGTCTGTGGTCCGGCCGGCACGAAAGAGCTTTGCAGGAATTCAGGTGGCTGCTGAGCGAAGAACCCAATTCGGCAGCCACCCACATGCTGATGGGTGAGGCTTTAGACGGCCTGGGACGGGAGCCGGAGGCCATCGTCGAATTCCAGGCCGCCGCCGCGGCTGCTCCTGCCGAACCCGCGGTGCATTTTGGCCTGGGCTATCTCCTCTGGAAGGAGCGGCGTTATGACGAAGCCGAACGCGAGCTCCGGCTGGAACTGGCGAACGATCCGTCGCACGCGCAAGCCAACGCGTACCTGGGCGACGTGCTACTGCATCGCGACGATCCGGAGGCGGCGCGGCCTCTGCTGGAGAAGGCGCTCCGCCTGGATCCGAAAATTCGCATCGTGCACCTGGATCTGGGCATCGTACTCGCCCGCCGCAAGCAGTATGAAGCCGCTGCACGCGAACTTCGCGAGGCGCTGCGCCTGGATCCCTCCGGAGCCGACGCGCACTACCGTCTGGCCCAGGTCTATCGGAGCCAGGGCCGCGTGGCGGAGGCCAACGCCGAACGGGCCGCCGTGACGCGTCTGCATGAAAAGCATAACGACGACCTTCTCCATCGGATTTCCGGTAAGCCGCCCCGCTTGGACGCTCCATAATTGTCGGAGAGACCGAACGGCGTTGGGGCACAATTGAAGTATGCCCAATACTAAGATCGTGGCGACGCTAGGCCCCGCCAGCGATTCGCCGGCCGCCATCGGTCAACTGTTGCAGGCCGGCGTGGACGTGTTCCGCCTCAACGCTTCGCATAGCACACAGGCGGAGCATGCCGCGCGCATTGCCGCCGTCCGCCGAGCCACCGCGGAATTGGGGCGTCCGGCCAGCATTCTGCTCGACCTGCAAGGGCCCAAGATCCGCCTCGGCAGCTTCGCGGACGGCGGCTGCACACTCGAAGTCGGCGGCTACTTCACCATCACTATACAGGCGCTCTTAGGCGACTGCCGGCGGGCCTCCACTACTTACGCCAACTTCGCCGCGGACGTCAGACCCGGCGACCGCGTGTTGCTGGCCGATGGCGCTATCGAGTTGCGCGTCGTCGAGGTCGATGGCCCGGATGTGCGGACGGAAGTAATCTGCGGCGGACCGATTAGCGATCACAAGGGCATCAATCTGCCGGGCGTGGCCGTGAGTCTGCCGTCCCTCACGGAGAAGGATCTCGGCGACCTGCGGTTCGGCGTAGCACAGGGCGTCGATATGGTGGCGCTTTCGTTCGTGCGCACCGCCGCCGATGTCCGCGGCTTGCGCGACATGCTGCGCAGCATGCAGGCGGGCGCGCTGCCCATAGTCGCCAAGATCGAGAAGCCGCAGGCTTGGGAGAACATCGATGCCATCCTGCAAGAAGCCGATGGAGTAATGGTCGCGCGTGGCGATCTGGGAGTTGAGTTGGCGCTCGAAACCGTGCCGCGCATTCAGAAGTCGACCATCCTCCGCGCGCGGCACCACGGTAAGTTCGCGATCACCGCCACGCAGATGCTCGAATCCATGATCGAGAACCCCACTCCCACGCGCGCCGAGGTCAGCGACGTAGCCAACGCCATCTACGACGGCACTGATGCGGTCATGCTTTCGGCCGAGACTTCCGTGGGAAAGTATCCGGTTGAAGCCGTGAAGTTCATGGCCCGCATTGCCACCGAGACGGAGAATTCGCTGCGCTCGGAGGGCTTCCGGAAGTTGCCCGCCAGTCCGCATTTCACCTATGCGGAGATCCTGGCCGATGCCGCCTATCACGCGGCGCGCGCCGCGCACGTCGCGGCCATCGTAGTGTTCACGGCCACCGGATCGAGCGCGCGGCTGGTCTCGCGCTACCGGCCGCCGGTGTGCATCTACGCCGTTACGCCGCGCGAAAGCGTGGGCCGCCAGTTGATGGTGAATTATGCCGTGCAGCCCGTGCAGGCGCCGGAGGTGGCGTCCACCGACGAGATGCTGGCGCAAATGGACCGCATCCTGACCGAGCGCGGCTATCTGAAAGCGGGCGATTCCGTGGTCTTTCTGGCGGGTCAGCCTGTGGGTCGCCCCGGCACCACCAACCTGATGAAGCTGCACCGTATCGGCGACGCGTAGGGCAGACCTGCTGGCGCGTCCCGCCTGCCTGGGCGAGTGTCACCGGACGTGCTTCGCCGGCGGGTTGCGATCCCCGGCGAATTTCTGCTGATGCCAGTACGGATAAGGCAGCGGTAAAGCGCTCACTTCGTCGAGGCTCTCCACCTCGGCGCCGGTGAGGGTCCAGCTCGCGGCGGCGAGATTATCCCGCAGTTGCGCCTCGTTGCGCGCGCCGATGACGACGGTGTCCACGCCAGGTTTGCGCATGACCCAGTTCAGCGCCGCTTGGGAGATGGAAACTCCGCGCTGGGCGGCGATCCCGGCCAGGGCGTCCACAATCCTGTAAAGCCGCTCCTGATCGATGGTGCCCGACGCGTCCAGCGTGTTCAGCCGCGACTCTTCGGGCTTGGCTTGGCCGCGGCGGAACTTGCCGGACAAAAGGCCGCCTTGTAGCGGGCTCCAGGCCATAATGCCGATGCGCTGGTCAACGCCGGCGGCCACCAGCTCATGTTCGGCGTCGCGCGCGAGCAGCGAGTAGTTGATCTGCTGCGAGACATAACGCCGAATCCCGAGCCGGTCCGAAACAGACAGGGCTTTCATCAATTGCCAGCCCGAATAGTTCGAGCAACCGGCGTAACGGACCTTGCCGGCGCGGATCAGATCGTCGAAGGCGCGCAGGGTCTCGTCGAGGGGCGTGAGGGAGTCGAAGTTGTGGGCCTGGTAGAGATCGATATAATCGGTTCCCAGGCGGCGCAGACTCGCGTCGCAAGCTTCCAGAATGTGGCGGCGCGAGAGGCCTGCCTTGTTCGTGCCGGGTTCCAGCCGAACGAAGACTTTCGTCGCCAGCACGATATCCTTCCGGCGCGCGCCCAGTGCCTGGCCGAGCACTTCCTCGGACTTGCCAAACGAGTAGATGTCGGCCGTGTCGAACAGGTTCACGCCCGCTTCGATACAGATTTCCACGTGGCGCCGCGCCTCCTCCACTTGCACGTTGCCAATCGCGGCGAACCGCCCTTCACCGCCCAGCGTCATGGCGCCAAAGCTGAGTACGGAAACTTCCAAGCCGCTCGCGCCTAACAACCGATATTCCATGCTTTCTCCTTAGACCAGCATACCCGAATGGCTAGGAGCCGCCTGGCGCGTCAACCAGGGATGGCTTGCCGCGATACAGGCGCACCCCCGGCGACCGATAAATGACGGCGTCACCTATGACTACGGCGGGATTCTTGCCGCCGAATGTATGCGTTCGGCCGCCGTGGCCTTCGGCCGCTCTACTACCCTCGTACTTCCACTCGTCTTTCCGGAGGAATGGAATGTCAACGCAGACGGGTCGGTATCAGAGGAAGCTGTTCTGCCATTTTGCCATCTTGACGCGGTATGGCACGCTGATGGCGTAGAGCAAGCCTTACATCTTCATCAGCCGGATACTGCCGTTGGACGTCGTCAGTTCAATGGCGGGTCCTCCCGCGCCAATCTTGCCCTCAAGATGATGCTTCTCGATGGTGCCCTGTGTGGCGACATCGAATTCCGTCGAGATGGAAGAGTTGCTGGCGTGCGCCGTCAGGTTCGCCCCGACATCGCCGGGCAAATGTACGGTGATCCCGCCGTTGGAAGTGGATGCGTGGATCTCATTCTGGTTCACCGCTTCCATGGTCAGTTCGATCGGTCCGTTGGACGTCTCCAGCTTCACGGGACGCCCAGCCTCGGGCTTCACCAGCCGCACGTGGATGCCGCCATTGGAGGTGTCGGCTTCGAGCGATCCATGCACATCTTCGGCGTGCACGCGGCCGTTGGAGGTATGCAATGACGCGCTGCCCTCCAGGTTCTGCACATCGATGCTGCCGTTGGACGTTTGCACGTCCAGGCTGCCGCGCAGATTCTCCGCGCGCACCGCGCCATTGGAGGTTTTCAGCCGCGCAGGCCCTTCCACATCCAGCGTGTGAATCGAGCCATTGGAGCTGGCGATACGCTCCAGTTGCGTCTTTCGCGGGACCTTGATAATGTATTTGGCTCCCATATTGCCGCGGCGGTCCGAAGGCCTCACCGTGCGGATGTGTACCGCGTCCGCGGTGTGATCGATTTCAATCTTCAGGGCGTCGCGCAATTCGGGCGTACGGGCGTACTTGGCGCCGCTGATATCTATGGTGTCCTGGTCCCATCCGGAAATCTCGATGGAACCGTTCGAATTATCCACCGACAGCCGGCCGCCCGGCTGCAGCGGATAGCTGTAGTGGAAGTCCTGCGTGTAGCGTTCCGAGCCTCCGATATCCAGGTCGTCGATGTCGCATCCCACGAATCCGAGCAGGCCGGCAGCCAGGGACAAAGCAAGAATATGCGTTCGCATGGAGCACCTCATAGGGCTAAATACGATAGTGTACGCCAGTTTGTTCCGGAAAGTTGCCGCATCGTTCGTGGCCCCGAGGCCCACCCCGAGTTAGCGGAAGATCGAGGTCGCGATCATGGCATGCACGCCCTTGTTCCCATCCACCAATTGCGTGATGCTCAGGTCGGCAGCCACGCTGGTGAGCATGTACGCGTCTTCCCGGCTCAGGTGCTTCTGCGTCACCAGGAAATCGATCATCTCCTCAACCGCCAGCTTGGCGGCCTCCTGCAAGTCTTGGTGCATGCCCATCGTGATGTAGTGGGTGGGCGTCTCGCCCCGCGGCCAGCGCAGATGCAGGTCTTTGCGCACGACGAACTGGAACACCCCAGTCAGCGACGTCTCGAGCGCTGTGATATCCACTTCGCCGTTGCCTTGGCCGGCATGACCGTCGCCCACCTGAAACAAAGCACCAGGCGCATGCACCGGAATGAAAAGGGTTGTGCCCGCCACGAACTCCTTGTTGTCGATGTTTCCGGCGTGGAACCAGGGCGGCGCGCTGCTGATCCGCCCGAGATTCTCCGGAGGCGCAACACCCATGCTGCCAAAGAACGGGTGCACCGGAATCTGAATGCCCGGGGAGAATTGCGCGATCATTTTTTCCCGGTCGAGCGGAATGATTTTGGTTCGCGCGTAGGGGAATTCGTCGGGCAGGAACCCCGCGCCCGGCCGGAATGTGTTGTAAGCGTACGGAATGGCCAGTTTGATGGATTGAATGCGCACCTCCAGCGTGTCGCCGGGATCCGCTCCTTCTACGTAAATCGGTCCCGTCAGGATATGGCCGCCCGGTCCCTTATCGGTAACCTCGCGGTAAATATCGCGCAAGGCAGGCTCGACATCCGCCGGCGGAACGCCCGCCGCCTCCAACCTCGCGGGACTGTTTGTGATCAAAGTGTCGATCTCGACCGAATCGCCCGAGCGGATGCGCAACGCCGGCGGCGTGCTCGCCGCGTAGTATCCCCATGCGATCGTTTTGGGTGTTGCCTTGAGCTTGTATGTGGCCTGTTGCGGTGCCGCCGCCGCCTGCCATGCGGCAAAAATCAACACAAATTGCGCGTGATGGACCATAGCAACGTCTAATTCTTATCGAAACATCGCTGTAGTGTAATGTCCAGGCTTTTCTTGCAACGGACAACTCGAAGGCGGCATGTGCGGCGGCCGCGCGCCAGAGGTTGTGCTTCATCGCCGCGTGGCCACCGATTAAACTTTCTTAATGAAGATCTTGTGGTACCCAGCCGGATATATACTTTACGATAACCCGGAAGTAACGGTCGAAACTTGGCTAATGGCTGTACAGACAATTGAGCGGGGACTTCGGAAGCGAGGAACGATTTGATGCGGATCGTAGCGATATTTCTGTTTGCCGGAAGTCTTTTCGGGCCGGCGAGCCTGTTCGGCCAGCACGTTCTTTACAACAAAGACGCGGACGATAAGGGCAAGGCCGCGGAGGCGGCGGCGAAGAAGCTTACTTCGAGCGCAACAACCGACAAGGAGCTGCAGAACCTCGCCGTGCTCGAAAAGGCTCAGATCGACCGGATTCTGAGCCGCGCTGCGGTGACCATGCGAAAGGATATCGAATCGTTCAGCACATGGAGCAGCGTGTTGGCCATGGTCCAAACGATTAAGGATAATATCGACGCGCTTACCCTGCCTGATCCGGACGCCGACAACCTGGAGCTGCAACAGAAAGAACTGTGTCAACAGATCGCTCACCTCAAAGAGTCGGTCGATCGGTTGAAAACGGCATCGAAACCAAAAGCAGACTCGTCCGAGCGCCTGAAAACGCAATTGAAACCGACACCGCCTTCGTTGAACTCCGCCATCAACCTCCTGGGGGACGCAAAGGATCTCGAGGGATTCGCGGGCGCCCCGGAAACATGCTCTGAAGCGCCAGAGCAGGATACCAACAAGGATACGACAAAGAAAGATACAACAAAGAAGGATACGACGAAGAAGGACACGACGAAAAAGGACACGGCAACGAAAGATACTGCAAAAAAGGATACGGCGAAAAAGCAGACAACCAACAAGGAATCAACCACGCTGGAAAAGGACGAAGAAGCCGCCAAGAAGGCGGAAGCTGCCGCCGCCAGGGTCGAGAAGGCGGTGGTCGACGGCTATAAGGAAGTGAACGCCCTTATCGATACGGTGGGGAAGATCTGGTCCACGGCGCACGCGGTTTCGGTCGATCCCCGCAGCCTC